>NZ_DASQYZ010000345.1:0-30934 GCF_035638955.1 Oligoflexus sp.
GGCAGATCAGGCCGCTATCTCCCCCTGCATGAAAGATTTTGGGAACGAGCGGTAGTAATGCATAGGGAGACGAATGATGATATTGAGAGGGACATAGGCGGCGTCCATTCCATTCTGATCAGGCAGCAGCTTGAGAGCCAAGGTCCCGCCTGCGTTTTCCGTATAACTCTTGATAGCGGACATCCCCACTCCCCTTCCGGATATTTCATTGACGGAATGGCTGGTGGAAAAACCAGGCAGAAAAATAAAGTGAGCGAGATCTTCTTGACTGACATTGCCGGTTGAGTCCAACATCCCGCGGATCAGAGCGATTTCCTTGATCATCTGCAGTGCCAGACCCCTGCCATCATCGTGATAGCACAGCTCCACCTCGTTCTTCTTTTCACTGAGAGATACAGCTATGGCTCCATATAAGGGTTTACCAGCAGCTTGCCTCTCATCCCGGCTCTCGATGCCATGATCCATGGAATTTCGGATCAGGTGACTGAAAACGTTGCGAAGGAGGTCAGCGCCCTCGCGAGTCAAAAATATGCCATTGTCCATAATGCTGATTTTCGGAGGTTCCTTGCCAAGGTCCTTCGCCAGCCGCTGCGTCGCGGCGAAAATCTCTGTGAACACGATCTCAGCGGGCTGATGAAAGGCCTTGGACAGCATAAAGTCGATTTTCTGAAAGAGACTCCTCGAATCTGGCGAAAGCGGCTGCTTATGCAACTCGGTGATCTCATGGAGCACGGCCTCCACCTTGACCATATCAAGCTCGATGCTGCTGCGACTGCTGCCTCTTTCCAGTATCGTGTCGTTCACATGCCGGTAGTAACTGAAGGTTTCCTTGACCGCGTCCAGGTCGCGCTGGAGGCGGGCTCTATCCCAATCAACCTGGACCGCTTGGAGTTGTCCAACGTAATGCTCGGCTCCATGGACAACTTCCGTCAACTTCTTGAGGCCCAACGCGCGCGCTGTGCCCTTGATGGTATGCAGGTTGATGAGGATGATCTTCAACGCCTCCATGTTCTTGGTCGAACTGGCTGCGATCAGGCTTTGGTTTTCCTCGATATGCTTCTCTGCCGAATTCACAAAGCGCGAGAAATGTTCGCGGGCTACGGGGACGATTTCAGCTATGAATTCCAGTTCCTTCTTCTTGACATTCGCGACCTGTTGCAGGTCCCTGAGTTGCGTGACGTCGCGCACGGTGACCAGGACCTTCTCGATGATATCCCGACGGTTGACGATTGGATTCCAGTCAAGCTCCAGGATCTGTTGGCTTCCGTCTGCGTGTGTTTTGGTGATCTCTCGAATCAAAGATCCTTCGTTTAAATCAAAGCTGAGTTTAGGCTCACCCAACGTGCTCTGCAGGATGCTACTCGCCTGACTGAGAGAGTCACGATCCGAATTGCAGCTTTCGAGAAGCATTTCAACGGCCTTGAGACCTTCCAGATCCTTTCTTTGGAAGATCTGTTCCAGGTACGCGGAGTAATCCTTATGGATCCGGCCGTCGTCGACTACCGTGAAAATTCCGAGGCGGATATTCGCCAGCATGGACCTTATATCACGCGTTTGTTCTTCCACGCGAGCTTCCAGATGCTCGTTCAGGGAAACGATCTTATCATGCTCTTTCTGCAGCTGTTCATTGAGGTGCTCAATTTTCTGGCTCGACTGAAGCTGCTCGAATTTGATTTTATCACCCAGCGCAATGGAAAGCAGGAGCATTTCAAGGGCAGAACCGAAATGCGCGCTATAGGTTGTTATGAAACCTGGCTCTATGATTCCGAAGGAAATGAATTGAGTTATGGAAATCCCGATCAGGAAGGCTGCAAAGGCCAGAACGAAGAAGTAAGCAGGTCGGTAGCCCTTTCTTAAGCAGACAATCCCTGCTGCCAGTATCACGGGAGCCCCTGCCATGGTCATGCCGGCTGCCAACTTGATGCCAAGGCTATAGGAGAAGACCGTGCTGACCAAGGCGCAAACAGCCAGAGCCATGAAGAGCCGAAATAACATCACCATCCTTACGGAGTACTGCTTCAACTGGAGGAAGTCTTGCGCGAATAAAGTTATGAATATGCAGCCAAAGCTTATGGAGACCGGTACCGCATAGTTGGCGAAAATAGGCGATTCAGGGGTGATATATTGATAGGTAAGTCCGAATAGCGACACCATTGTATAGCCGTAAAAGAAAACATACAGAACATAGTAGAGATGGCTGCGATCCTTGATGTTGATAAAAAGAAAGAAGTTATAGACGACCATCGACAGCAGGAGCCCGACATAGAGCGCAAAGCCAACCAGTTCATTGCTCGCCTTCTCGATGAACCGCGTGGGAGTCCACAAGACGAGAGGACCTTGAATCGAACTCTGTGAGTTGAGTTTCAGATAAAAGGTCAGGGATTCTCCAGCTGCCGCGCTTATGACGAAATTCGTCGTTCGGTAGGCGATATCGCGTTCGGAAAAGGGCCGGCGATCGCCGCCTTTTTTCTCAGTGATACGGCCATCTTCGTGAATGACATAGAGATCGACATTATCCAGTGGAGCGTACTGCAGCTCCAGAATCCAATCCCTGAGAACAGTCTCGTTATTCCTGACCCGGAAGGTGATCCAATAATCGGCTTTGGCGAAGCCGAAATTGAAGGCCGGACGTTCATTGAGCGACCAACCATCCTTGTTGCGGACGTTCTCAAGATTCATGCCTCGCAATGGATCTGCCAGGTAAGAAAATTGGTTGATAATAACTTGTTCCGCATCGGAATGCAGCTCAATGGTTTTGTCAAAAGGCAGGGCACCCAGGGCGCTCTGCGGAAGGAAGCCAAGGGCCAACATCATGATCATCAGAAAACGCATAGGACGCTCGTTTGTCTAAATATGGATACCTGACCGAAAAATCCAGGAAAGTTCCGCTTCCCTCTTCGGCAGTTTATCCATTGTTCTTCAGAAATTGGCGTCGCCAGGGGCAAGGCAGGCTTGAGGTTTTTCAAAAAAAGCAGAATAGACCCAGCTTTTCAAACCAGATCCAAACAACCAGGAAGGCACCAGTCAATCCACGTCCGCCTTGGGACGAGGCAATTCCACACCGAGTCGAGCCCACTCTTCAGCTCGCCATGAATAATTGATCGTGATCTCGGTTCCTGCGGGTATAGCGCGCTTGGCTTTGATCGTTACGCTGTCGATCGTAACGTAGAACTCAGCGTTAGCGTCGTCGTCGTGGTTAAGCAAAGAGGTAATGCCAAGCCCAATGACCAGATTCTTGTTGTTATCCGTCGTAAACATGTAGTGACCGAGAAAAGTCTCTGCCAACGCATCGACTTGACTCTTGGGTACCAGGAGAGCGGGAACCGTCTCGATGACCTGCCCCCCACGAATCCGCCGCGTCGCGAAGACCCCGCGGCCTTTACCCTTGCTCTGACGTATTTCGACATGGACAGCCGGCATATAAGTGAGTGCAGCCAAAGCGTCGGATCCTCTGTGCGTCGTGGGGTCCAGATGAGGGCGTGGACCGGAATCTTTACGAATAAAGGTCGGAAACGGAGGATATATAACATCGCTTCGCCAACGTGTCGCTAGCGATCATCTTAAGCCTTCACGCAAGGCTTGAGACAAGCCGCGCCAATAAGAGCTCGGCCTTCAGGACGACCCAAATCCAAATGACCCCGACTGAGGCGTCCAAAGCATTCTTTAATCGTCAGAGTTGCTTCCAAAGTTGCGAACGGCACAGTCGCAAGATCAGGGATGAGCTGAAAAAATATGCTGGCAAACGACATACGAGCGAGATCACGCACGGCCAGGAATATCCGCCATTCTTCTTCACCGATAACAGCCTTTTCTTGCACGGCAAGGAGTGCGAGGGCTTCTTCGTCGGAGAAGCTTAGAAACATTCCCACGGTTGCGAGGTCGAGGTAAGGATGGGAGAGGTTCGCCTGTTCCCAGTCGACGAGCCACACTTTATTACCATCCCAAATCATGTTTCCCGGGTTGAGATCACAATGACTGAAGACGAACCGCTTATCGTTTGCCAACTCGTCCCTGGCACGGGTAAGTCGATCCGAAAGCGGCAGGGCCCAATTTGGAAACCCAGGGCGAGCGCTCTGCGCAGCAAACAATTTGAACGCCTTGGCCCCAAGATCCACCTCAACCAAACCATCACAATGTATCGCATGCAGTTTGGCAATCTGGTTCACCAGACTCACGATCGCAGCGTCTCGCGACGAGGGATTGCTGACGGCCTGGCCTAAGGACATTCCATTCACCTTGGTCGAAATGATGGCTATTTCATCATACCAGATGATATTGGGAGCGATCCCATGGGCAGCGGCATGGCGTTGATGCGACACAAGTCCTGCTCTCTCCGCCCCTGCACGATCCAGCCGCAGGATAAAATCTCCCGCCTCCGTGCTGACCGAATAGACTCGGGCCCCTGACATTCCAAGGAGTATCGGGGAAAAGCCGAGCACGGCCCCGAATTGCGAGAAAGGAAAATACGCAAGGGGATCAAAGTCATGCTTGGAAATCTGCGTCTTTACCGTCATATTCGTCTTCTTTCTTGTGTCGAATCTTAATGATCCTAACGAGTGGTATTTTCATCAGACTGAAAGGATGCCGCTCCAATTCTGAGAATATGATCACGGATATCCTTGGGCCACGCCGCACATAGCGTTTCAAAAAGCGGTTTGTTTTTCGCAAAGAAAGCCCGCGAGGCTTCTTCAAAATGCGGCATGTCCCCTGCCATCGCCGACATGAACTTATAGGCCGCGTTCTGTGATAGCCTGATGGCATCCCGACCCTTGGTTTGCTTTTTTGCATCCTCGACGAGTTTTCGTAACGTAACGGAAGCTCCACCAGGCTGAAGGGCCAGCCAATCCCAGTGACGAGGCAAGAGGCCGATCTCGCGCGACACCACGCCCAGTTTGGGGCGTCCTGGGCCTGCTTTCTCAGCTTCAGCTTTATCCTCACTGCCGATGCGCTTGAGGACGTCTTCGACGGAACCTCGTAGATCGAGTTCGACCTGACCACTCGTGACATCATCAAAGATCAGAACCTGTTGATCGGGTTGTTTCAGCAGGTAGCGCTTAACCTTGGCAGCCACCTCCAGGACCGAGCCTTCGGCAATTTTCGTGTGTCCCGCGAAAGCGGTGCATGGGTTCTCATAATTCATAGCCTCTCCTTTCGAGATACAAATCCCTATCGGAATATAACCCGGGTTTATTTAGACATCAAATATAACCCGGGTGATATTTTTGTCTAGGAAGAATTATTTTCTTTATAATTAGCTAGTTATTAAGATGCCGCCGCAAGCATCGGGCCTCAGGACATGGCCTCATACGTCCTCATGGCATGAAAATCGTCGATTTTGTAATATTTCAGGATTTGGTTCCGATGGATGGAAAAGCCCTTTCCAACTCGGGAACTATGAGAAGTCTGACGGTATTCATCGCATTGGTTTGCTTGCTCGGGTCGATATTCGACCCAGGGTCGTCCAGGCTTATGGCCGAAACTGGGAAGAGTCCATCATTGGAACCTCATTTGGACCTCGATCATCGGGAAGCCTTGGAATTCGCGTTGCAAGATTACCCTGAACGCCATGTTCCTTGGATCAAGCAGCTCCTGGCTGACCCTGCACTGGAACAAGGCTCCTTGCGCTGGCTACGCGCCCATTGGTTTCTGTCTCAGGCCGAGCAGGGGAGGGCGGATCAGCCCCTGGAGAAGCTCGCCACCATGGCTTTTGAGCGAGCTTTGGGCATGGAATGGGTTGGCTTTCGGTTGGCTGCCATTCGCCGGATTGAAATGAGTGACGATATCGATCAGGCTTTGCCGCTTTATGAACAGCTCGTGCAGGAAGCCAGAAAACTTGGTGACCGCGAAGCCCTGGCGATAAGTCTGGCCGATCATGCTGAATTTTTGATGGAATATCGTCGCACATCCGAAGCCATGACGCTTATCAAAGAAGCCAATGAACTGCTGCAGAAGGCTGAACGAGATTCGATCCTGGTATTTGCTTATGTGAAGAATGCATTTGCCGTGGGGCTGAGCTATCTCGATCAGAATGCAGCGGCCATTGGCGTTCATTTGGAAATGGAGAAGGTCTATCGCGAGCTGGGTGTGCGCCAAGCAAGATCGACCAATCTTTATAACCTCGCTCTCTGCCATATGGCCGATGATGATAAAGTTTCACCTGAAGCTCTTGCCTATCTGAACACATCGCTGGAGCTGAGCAAGACGATCCATAACCTCAGGCGCATGGCGGTCGCCTACTATGGCTTAAGCATGTATTACAGCGACATGAAACAATACAGCGATGCTGTGGATATGGGTCGGAAGGCTCTTGAGATCTATAATCAGCTCAAGCTCCCCAATTGGGTGAGCTATAGCCGCATCCGCCTCAGTTCCGCTCTGATCCATGCCGGCCGATTCAAGGAGGGCCTGGAAACGATCGAACCGATCTGGAAGGACCTGGACGCCAATGATCTGGAGCGCCGCCAGCGGATCGAGGAGCTACGCTACCTCGCTTATCGTGGACTGGGCCGCCCCGAACAAGCGTTGGAACATTTGGAAAAGCATATGGAGGCCTTCAAGGTCATTGCAAGGAATAACGAAAAAGAGGAATTCAACCGGGCCTCCGTTCAGTTGGGACTCCAGTTTCAAGAGGAGCGCAATGCGGCTCTGGCCCAGCAGAACCAGATGCAATCCGAACAAATCCTCCTTCTGCAGAAATTTCGCGTCGTGTCCATACTTGCTGTGGCTTTGGTGCTCATGGTCCTGGTGGCCCTATTTATCGTCCGATATCAGGCCAGGGAAATCCAGGCCAGCCGAATCAAAATGAAGACGGTTCTCGATAATATTCATGAAGGCATCATGATCATTGATCCGAAGCTCCGGGTCACGAGCGGTTATTCCCCCTACCTGGAGACGATCTTTGATCGTGAAGGTCAGGATTTGACCCAATCTTCACTCTTGCATCTGCTATTCCCCGAGGGCCATGCAACCCATCCAAGCGCTGTGATGATGCAGGAGGTTCTGCGCTCGTGCCATGGCGAGAATGAACTGAGCTGGGAGCTGAATCACGATCATCTGCCCCGAGAAATCAAGCTGGGTTCCAAAATTCTCGAGCTTTATTGGCAAGCGCTTTACAATAGGCAGGGACAGATCCAAAGTTTTCTGGTTACGGCCCGTGATGTCACAGCGCAGAGAGACATCGAACAGGCCATGCAAGCGGAAAAGGCCCACGTGCGCCTGCTCCAGCATGTCCTCGAAGAAATTCTTGCCGGCGATATTGCAGCGATTCGCCACTTTATCACCAAAATGGGCACCGAACTGGACCGTATTCATGCTGCCGTATTCCAGACGAACCAGTTGAAGCAAGCTTTTCGGGAGCTGCACGGCTGGAAAGGTGCCGCTCGCACCCTTGGCCTAAAGCAGCTGGCGTCCATCGTTCATCAGTTGGAATCCAACCTCGATATCACAGCGGGGCGGCTTATCAATCCGCTGCAGGCCGAACATCAATGGAAAAGTCTGGTGCATGCTCATGCGGATTTTGTGGAACTGCTGGGCCACATGACCAACCAGCACGAACGTCAACCGACCAATCTCTATTCTTATAGCCCCCTCTACGCGGCTGAGATCGGACGCCGACTCGCTTCCGTCGGCCTGCATGATCAGGGCCTTGTGATCCAGGACGGGATCAAAGACTGGCGCGAGGGACGTCTGGCGGCGATTCATGAAATCCTGCTTCATGCCATCACCAATGCGATTGACCATGGCTTTATCCTGCCTATGCAGAATCAAAAAACCATAGCCGCCGCAGTGATCGAAATTAAAGCGATCAAGACCGACTCGGATGTGATCATTACCGTTCGCGATAACGGTGCCGGCATCAACTGGCAAAAATTGGCGGAAAAAGCTGAACACCAAGGACGGCTTGCCGATTCGAAGGAGCGAGCCGCTGAAATTCTCTTCGAGGACGGAATCAGCACAGCGACCCATGCAACCGAGACGAGTGGCCGTGGTGTGGGCCTGAGTGCCATCAGGAATATTTGCCTGAGTCTGAATGGAGCGGTGAAAATGCAGGATGCACCCGGCGGAGGCACTCTCCTGGCTTTACGCTTCCCTGTGGACGAGCTATCGATCAGTCGCACCCAAAACGAGACAGCCTAGCGGAGACATCTCATGTTATATTTCCTCCTGTATTTCAACTGGCAAAGCAAAGAGGCTTAGGTCAGAAATGTGGGGTTGAAATGAGAAAGTTGATTTTAGAAGAATGGCTCTCACTTGACGGATTTGCTGAGGATCAAAAAGGGCAATTGGATTTTTTCCCTCCAAGCCATGAGAACCGCTATTCGGATTTGGATCAACTCAAATTTCTCGATAGTGTCGATACAATGATTCTCGGTCGGAAAACCTATGAGCTTTTCGCAGCGTTTTGGCCGGAAGCAACTTCAGAACAGGAAGTGATCGCTGAGAAATTGAATAGTTTGAACAAGATCGTGTTTTCCACAACCCTGAAACAGGCTCCTTGGGGAAAATGGCCAGCAGCCCAGGTCATGAATGGGGATCTTGTGAGTGAAATCAAAAAACTCAAGCAAACGAACGGTAAAGATATTGTGATATGGGGTAGCCTTTCGCTGGCGCAGTCTCTTATGAAGCATCAACTTATCGATGAATATCATATTCAACTTTGCCCGACCATGACAGGTGGGGGCAGACGCTTATTCCCAGACTTAAGCCAATACCAGAAGCTACGGCTGGTCGAGGTTCGCCCTTATGAATCGGGCGCTCTGTTCTTAAGTTATATTCCTCTTTAAAAGGAATCGCGCGGCCTATTCTGGCCTTCATGACAATCGGGGCTGTCTCGGAGCTATCAACTCCCAATAATGCCTTGCACGACGCGTCGCTTCAGGACTTAGTGCCGAGAATTGGTCCTCGCGCGGGCATGCCTTGCTATGGCTCAGACTGCAGAGATCTGCCATGAATCGCTGCAGCAGTGGCACAGGATCATAGACAAGGTCTTGGCAGAGCTCTTGAAATTCCTGGGGGATATCAATAAACCTGTGGCTACTGGAGCTAATCACGAACTGTCCTCTCCATCCAGGTACAATCATCCGTGGCACTCGAAATGGGGAATCCTCACGATCTGCGCAAGTCCAGGCCAACTCGTATTCGCCATCGTAGGCTCGATGACGGGCTAAGCTCTGGTCACAATAAGCTTCAAAAATCCAACCATTCAATTTTCTATCCAAGTAACCGCGCTTGCCAATATCCTCAATCTGCGGGTTAAACCCATCCGTGGCGTCAAAAACCTTCGATTGAAGCTCATCGTTTTGGCAGTAAAGCTTATTGTCGTGGACACGTAAAAGGCGCATATCGAAGACGCGATCTGTATAGGGCGAAAAATCCGGAAAATTTCCAAGCATGATCGTCATCCTTTTCTTTGACGGACAGCCCATCATTTCTGGGCTGAATAGAAACCATTACGATTGTCACGTCGATTTGCTGCAAATTTCAGAACAAAGGAGCCACATAAATTTTTTAACATAGCCGCAAATCCCTGATTCATGCGTAATGTCATAGGGACTTGGTGCACACAATTCATAAGGAGAGCTTTGACCATGAAACGCATATGATCCTTAGCGGATTTTTTATGTTCGAATCTGCGCACGCTAATATGAGCCCTTTTCACGACGGAATCCTGGCCACCGGCAACATGAATGGTGAGCACCCCACCTTGGAGATTATCCACGAGCGCCTGGAGATACGCCTCTTCGAAAATCATGCCCACGTCCAGGTCAATTACCTTATTAAAAATAAAGGCCCTGCTGTTAGAGCGAAGACGGGATTTCCATCCGTGCGCTGAACCACGGAACGGAAATTTCTGATCTCCAGATGATCAGCGACGGACGTCCGCATACGTTTGAGGCCCAAACAAAAGACAACAAAACCTATCCCTACCATGGATTCTGCGAGCCTCAAGTCGACCGATCGCGCCACGTGGATGAACACAATCAGCAGTGTGAAAGTTCCGTTGTCGATTTCTGGTATATGTCGAACCTGAAGTTCAAAAAGGACGAATCCAAAGCCGTCACGATCACCTACAATGCGGCCTATGATACGTGGGGCAATGCTTCTTCCCACGGTGACGTTGAGAACAGCATGAAAGTCTTTCGCTACCTGCTTTCAACGGGAAGCGGTTGGAAAGGCCCGATTCGCAAAGGCTGGATCACCATTCACGCCATGGGAGTCGACCCGAACATTCTCGCCATTCAATCCAAGCTTCGCTTCCAGCGGCCCCGCATGACGGAATTCGTCCACGAGTTTAAAGATCTGGATCCCACGGCAGCAGATGATGTCCAGATATCATTCCAAAAGATCCCGGAACCTTTCACGGATCATGGTCGGCTCAATCCACCCGTCATGGAATACGGTCAACAGAAATATCAGGAAATATCCTACACAGTGACAGCAACGTCTACATTGAAGCAGGGTGACAGGACCTTCGACACCAGTCATTTGACGGATGATAACGCGGCAACAGCCTGGATCGAGGGAGCTCCGGGCAGTGGCATCGGTGAAACTTTAACCTTTCAGGGTTTTAAAATGAACCGAACTCAGCTCGTGATCCTTCCGGGCTATGGTCGTTCCCAGGAACTCTACTTTGCGAACAATAGAGTGGCTTCGCTGGAGATCAGGATCAACGGCAGTGACAGCGTGATAGTCAAGTTTCCGGATGAACTGCGTCCCTGGCATATTGTGAACCTGCCCCAGTCTAAAGGTAAAATCGAGCGGATGGATCTGAAAATACTTGGAGTTCACAAAGGCAACCGATTTAATGATACGGCGATCAGCGGTCTTGGCCTGAGAGCCGAGCAATAAGGGCTTCGGCCGGGCCAGGAGCCCGGCGTTATTCACTTTTCTTCTAAGCATACAAGAATAAGTTATTTCAAACCTCAGGGAATCCTTCCTAGATTGGGCCCGGTTCGCGCAACGCCGAGGCTTGTCTGCTGCGTACCGATTTGGCCGAAACGTCCTGTCGCACATGGCTTTCAGCCGTTCACACACCCAGGGAACACACAAGTCATGATCCGCGTTGAAAAATTATCGAAAATCTATCGCACTTCCCTTGGCTCAGTTCCCGCTCTGCAGGAAATCGATCTGCAGATCGGAGCTGGGGAAATCTTTGGCATCGCCGGCTATTCGGGCGCTGGGAAATCCACGTTTCTCCGTTGTCTCAATCGATTGGAGGAAGCTGATAGCGGTCGCATTGTCATTGATGGTGAAGATATCCGTCTCCTGAATCGCCACGATCTGGCTCAGGCTCGTCGCCGCATTGGAATGATCTTTCAGCATTTCAACCTGCTCGACTCCCGAAATGTTGCCGATAACATCGCCTTCCCGCTGGAGCTGGCAGGACAAAATTATGCACAACGCAGGGCAAGGGTCGAGGAACTGGCCTCGCTGGTGGGCCTCAGTGATAAGCTATTGTCCAGACCATCGCAGCTGTCCGGCGGCCAAAAGCAAAGGGTCGGCATTGCACGTGCTTTGGCTCTTGGCCCACGTGTCCTCCTGTGCGACGAGGCCACTTCAGCCTTGGATCCCCCTACGGCGCTGCAGATCCTTGAGCTGCTTCAGGATTTGAATCAGCGTCTGGGATTGACCATTGTACTGGTCACGCATCAGCTGGAGATCATCCGGGGCTTCTGTAGTCAGATGGCGCTCCTCGATCAAGGCAGGATTGTGGAGCGAGGCCCAACGGCAAGGATCTTCCGCTCGCCAGAAAGTTTGATTGGAAAAAAATTACTGGATGTTGGCCAGAAACTTTTCCGTCCTGCTGAGGTGATGGCATGAGCGAAGATTTGCCTGAGATACTCGGCGTGGCTTTGCTCGAGACTCTGTATATGACATTCGGCGCATCCCTGATCGGCCTCCTGATGGGGTTGCCCCTGGCTGTTATTCTGGTGACAACACGCAAAGGTCACATCCTGGAATCCGAGGCCATTCATAAAAGCCTGGCTTTCGTCATTAACATGACGCGATCCTTTCCTGCGATTATTTTGATTGTGCTTCTGCTCCCGCTCGCACGCTGGCTCGTGGGCACGAGTCTTGGAATGCATGCGGCTCTGGTTCCTTTGTCCATTGGGGCTGCACCTTTTATCGCCCGCGTTCTGGAAACTTCGCTGAATGATGTGCCGTTTGGCAAGGTCGAAGCGGCTCTCGCATTGGGAGCAAACCCGTGGCAGGTGATCCGCAAGGTTCTTATCCCAGAGGCACTACCTTCGCTGATTCGCGGCATCACCGTGTCTGTGATCGCCGTTCTTGGTCTGACCGCCATTGCCGGAACGATTGGAGCAGGGGGACTGGGCAGCCTTGCCATACGGTATGGTTACCAGCGCTTTCGGGAGGACGTCATGATCAGTACAACCGTACTGCTGGTCCTAATAGTTCAACTCACACAATGGTTGGGCGATCGGCTCGCCATCACATTCAGCTCAGAAAGGACTTAACCATGTTGAAATCGATTCTTCCATTGGCCTTGTTCTTCAGTGCAGGTTTACTGACAGCAGCCGAGACGACGTTGAAAATTGGGGCCGCCATCGCACCCCATTCGGAAATACTCGAATTCGTCCGACCCGCACTTAAAAAACAGGGTATTGTGCTGGATATCAAGGTGCTGGATGACGAGGGTCAGCTGAATCCTGCTTTGGCAGAAAAGCAGATCGACGCCAATTTTTTCCAGCATGAGCCTTACCTTCAAACTGTGGCTCAGGAGAGAGGTTATCAGTTTTCCGTGTTGGCCAAGGTTCATGTGGAGCCAATCGGATTTTATTCTCAATCGATCAAAAGTAAAACTGAATTCAAACCAGGTTCCAGGATAGGGATTCCCAACAACCCTTCCAATGAATACAGGGCTCTGGCCCTTCTCGAGCAGCAAGGGTTGATTAAGTTGAAGAAGGGTATCAATCCCAACCAGAGTTCACCCCGGGATATAGCGGAAAATCCTTTGCAGCTGAAAATTGTGGAGATTGATGCCGCGCAGTTGCCACGCTCGCTGACGGATCTCGCTGGCGCCGTGATCAATACGAATATCGTATTGGAATCCAAGCTGGATCCTGCATCCGCTGTATTCCGTGAAAATGCGACTTCGCCCTATGCGAATCTGGTCGTCATTCGCAAAGGTGAGGAGAATCGCCAGGAATTTGTGGCCTTGAAGAAAGCGCTCCAGAGTCCCGAGTTGAAGGCCTTCATTTTGAAGAAGTATGGGCAGGCCGTTATACCTGCCTTTTGACTTCCACGGCGTCCCCGTTCGCTCATCTTTCATGGCATGAGCGGTGAGCGATGCGACTTCAAGTCTGATCGCTCTTTTGCTATGGAATCGTAATTTTAAGGCTGCTGAAGAGTTGGGATCAAATCATGGAACCTGATAGCAGAGGAAATTGTCACCCCAGGTGTGTGGATCTGCAGGTTCATTAAAGCTAACACACTTCCACCCATCAACGGCACCGGCCTGAGACCAGAGCATTGGAAATCTAATTCGGTCGGGTGCCTGACAAAGATAGTTATCATTCCAGGTATGTTCCAAGGGTTCAGCATTTTCATATACCTGAAGACAGTTTTGACCAGCTGGGGCTCCACCAATATTCCAGTTAAGACCTATATCGTAGTCAGTACAAAGGTAGTTGTCGCCCCAGGTTGCACCTATATCTGCTGGTTCATTGAGTGAAATGCATTGCTTACCTGCAATAGCACCAGCGTAACTGAACTGAAAATTTGGATCTTTGATTTTATTTGTAACACCGCCACCAGTACCAGGGCCGCCGCCAATTCCAACGCAGTGCCCTGGATGCTCCCAAGAACAGTGAGCTTGAGCCTGGCTCGTGCCAAAGATAGTGACTACGAGAGAAACTGCCGTTAGGATTTGATTCATTTTCACTTTCATTTTCAGATTCCTTACTTAGGGCTTATAGATCTCAACATTATTTTCGAAAAATATCGAACCTTGGCTCGATATCGACGGCAAGACACCATTGAGAACGCTATATTGCAGCCCATTTTCCGTTCACCGAAGCACTTTGGCCCTAGTTGCCGCGGCTTACTACCCGCCAATGTCGCCTCAATGGCTGCTTGTAAATATGACATACGGTTGGCGTGTAAACACAACCACTGCCGACTGGGCGAACGGTTTCACAGTAGAGACTCTCATAGTGGGTCAGATCACCGAGTTTCCAGAAGTCATAGAACAATGTGGTCTGGCAGTGAATGGTCAAGCAGGAGCGTCTTATGTTCCCGCAGGCGTCATGCCCCGCGTGCTTGCTTTGTTGGGTGGCTCCCGAATCTGGAGGCCGCCTATCGCAAATCACTGAGCAGGAAGAACAGCGGGGTCCTTCTCCGTGAAGCAATTGAACTGGGAAAGCTTCGTGCTTTCCAAGAACTTCAAAGGCGGCACATCAACAGTCACGAATTCCGCCTCGGCCGTAGCATAGCAAGCCACATCCATGGGAATAAGCTGATCAGATATCTTGGTGATTCTAAATGTTCCTGTGAAGCCAGATCCAACTCTAGGGTCATCGGGGCGGCTAAAGCGAGTAAGCTCAGTCATCGTCGAAACGGACACAAATTTCGTGACATCATACACAGCGTTCGAAACCTTGGTTTCAAGGGAAATATCAGTTTCCTTTGCACTGGCGACCTCGATTTTCGCTTCTTTTGCAAATCCGCGCCGGATGCCTTCCCCTGTAACTTTCAAATCCACACTGGCTTTATAGGCTTCTTTGCCAATGAGATCGGGGCATTTAATTTCAACATTCCCTGAGTAGATCATCGACTCATCGATGTAGATTCCAGCACCTATCCCATAGTCACAGGTTTGCGGGACTTTGATGGCAACCGTACCGACGCCATCTTTTGTAGGGGCAAATTCCAGCGTACCGTTAACTGATTACATTTTCACCAACGCGATCCGCAAAGCCGTCCAACAAACCAGGACGTTTTTCTGCAATTCCAGCGGTCTTGCCTATGGCGGTGATGCTGGGTAGGTGAAAGCCTAGCAAAATGCCGCCAAGGAATACTACGCTATCCATGCCATCAATGGGACGACCTCGTATCATGTCGCTGACCTGGGCTGTACCGAGGAGACCCCACCCGAGGAAGCCATAGATGAGCTCGTGGTCCTGCAAAACGACAAAGTGCTCGTCCAATGGTGGTGCACAATACCGTAGATGAGGCACCCACACTTGACACACCCTCAAGAAGAGTTTGACGATGCCTTCATGAATGATTTAGATTTGGAGACCTGATTGCGGGAATAGCGTAATGGCTAACGCACTGCCTTCCCAAGGCAGGGATTGCGGGTTCGAGTCCCGTTTCCCGCTTTTTTATTCCCCTGCCCTTACCTTATGTCGCTCAATAATTCACAGCTGCCGTCGGACCCATACTCACCATCAGCACGTGATCGATGATATGAATGATGCCATTGCTGCAGACGAGATTCGGCTTCAAAACTTTGGCACCATTGATGGTCACCTTGGGTTTGGCCTGAAAATGCAGGTCGGAATCGGCCATGGTTTTCACCGCTTTGAGTTTCACAAAATGATTGGAATCATATTTCTCTTTCACCAGATGATTATGCAGAATGCGCTGCAAATAAGGGGCATTCTTGAGCAGCATATCCATGCTGCCATGCGGCATGCTCGCAAAGGCATCATCACTCGGGGCAAACACGGTGTAAGGTCCGGGTAGATTGAGTTCATCCACAAGGCCCGCTTCTGCCAGGGATTTGGCAAAAACGGATAGGCTGGGGGTTCCGTTCACTGTCTCCATAATATTTTTCAATTCAGGCTCCTTCTGACTTGAGGTGCCCGAGTTCACAATGGACGCGGGCTGGGCGCTCAAGACCTAATTTTGACCACGGCGTGGTTTGATATGTCGATTGATTTTTAATGGGGATAAAAGACGAGATTCCAACATACCAGCACCTCCCATTGGAGGTTTATATGCAACGCACACACGCTCCTACAATGCTGGAGCATAATGCGAATTTCGTTACGATTCGATGCTTATTTTGACCCGCAACAGCACTTAAGGGATAACGTTTAGCGTTCAAACACAAAAAACTCGCGCGGCAAACGAAGCTTGGGTCCATAGACACCGCCCTTGGCCCGACGTCCCGCGCCTATCACCATCACAATATGCCCGTCACGCGGCAGCTTGAGAATTTTAGCCACACGCCGTGCATCAAAACCCTCCATGGCGCAACTGTCATATCCATAAGCCCGTAGCCCCAGCATCAGGTTCTCACAGGCCAGCGCAGCACTTTTAATAGCCCAGATGGCCTGGTCTTTTGCTGTGAGGGGACTGCGAATGATCGGACGAAACCAACCCAGAAGCGTGAACAGCACGTATTTGAATGGTGCCAGGACCGACAGGGGCCCGACGGTGTAGACCCAGTGCACCAATCGATTATAGTAGGCCAGGGTTGAACGCGTGGGCAGGCCGTCGGTCTTCAGCTGCTGCTCGACCAATTTTGCATTGCGGCGCCAGGTCTGCGTCCGCGCCAAACACACGATAAGCTCCCCGGCCGTTGTCGCCGCCGCCTGGCCCAAACACGCTGCCGCCAGTGCCTTTTTCAAACCCGGGGTTCGGACCCAGTGGAACTCCCAGGTTTGCAAATTGGATGAATTGGGCGCCTGCAGGGCAAGGTCCAGGCAGGCTTGCATGATCGCGGGAGGAATCACTTCATCGGTGAAACGGCGAATGGACCGGCGTGAGCGAATGATTTCTGTCAGCGCATCCGGGTCACAGACGGCAGCTTCCTCATGATAGTCCTTGGGTCGGGATCGAAAGGCTTGAATGTTGTCCACGGGTGTCCTCCTGGGGCGCTCTGTCCGCACGGGCTACGAGCATCATGAACCATTCGCGATAAAAAACCAAAATGATTTGCTATCATGGGCGGCGGATCGGAATGTTTAACGAGCCGGCCGACTCCCATGTTTCCAGAGGTGATCCCCCATGAGCCTACGAATCCACCTTCCGTTGGTCTTGATACTCGCCGTAAGTTCCTGCCGACTCTGGCGCCAGGATCCTGAACCACCGGTCGTTCATGCGACCGACGCTACGGAACCGGACAAGGTTCCCGCACCATCATCAGGTGACACGTCGGCGCCTGATCAAAAACCTCTGAATCCGGAGAGCCCTGACACCGCACAGCAAACTTTGCTGTTTGACTATTTAGCGACACGGGACAAGATGGATCTTACGGAATTACGAAAACGCCTGCATTTTCGCCCCATCTCAGCCACGACCGTGATCAGTGACTTCACCAAACAGGCCGCACCGCACCCTAGAATATTAGCCAACCGGACGGACTTCGATCGCCTTCGAACCGCACTCGAAGCCCAGGATCCCTATGTGGTTGCCAGTGTGGAAGCGTTGAGAAAAAAGGCCGAAAACTATCTTAAAGCGCCTATACTCCCCTATCAACTGGATGCAGCCAACCTGCGTTTGACACCTCCGCATCAGACCCAGGATTCGATTGCGGTTCTGAGCCTCCTCTATCAACTGACGAACAACCAAGCCTACGCCACCAAAGTGAAAGATCATCTCTTAAACTATGCGCAATTTCCCGATTGGAATGACGCCAAACACTTCCTTGATACAGGTATCATGTCCTATACCGTGGCCCTCGGTTATGATTGGACCTTCGATCAGCTGACCGCCGATGAACGGAAACTCATCAGCACGGCCCTCATGGAAAAAGGCCTGAAGCGTTATCTGGAACGCAGCAGTCAAAAGGCTTTCTGGTATCAAAGCAAAAATAATTGGAATCCGATCTGCAACGGAGGCATCAGCCTCGCGGCTCTGGCGATCATGGACACCAGCGCCGAAGCCAAACAACTCGGCGCTGAAGTCCTTGCCAAAGCGCTGGCCGGTATTCCTCCCTATATTCGTGAATTCGAACCCGATGGGCAGACTGTAGAAGGCATGATGTACTGGGAGTATGGACTCTCGAATTTTATTCGTTGGATGGAAACATTGAAACGCAGCCTAGGCACTGATTACGGTTATCCGGACACGCCGGGACTCAAAGCCGCAGGAACTTTTCCCCTGGCTGTATCCGGCCCGGTGACAGGAATTTCCTTAGGGGATGACGCCATAAAAAAGAGCCGCAGCGAAACCAATTTCTGGTTTTCGAAGCGTTACAATCTGCCCTCCCTGGCCCGACATCATAGAAATGCGATTCAGCAAAATTCGAGTTACACCTGGATGGACCTGTTTTTTTATGACCCTAAGCTCTTAACGGCAGCTAGCCCACCAGCCCAGGCTATGCCTTTGGATCGGTATGTGCGCGACCTTGAATATGTGAGCTTTCGGTCCAGCTGGAATCATGACGAAGCGCTCTATATAGGCGTCCATGGCGGTGATAACAAAGCGAGCCACGGTCATCTGGATGCCGGCACGTTTTTTGTTCAAGGTGCTGGCAAGGTTTGGGCCGTCGGCGGATTGGGTGGTGATAATTATACGTTTCCCGGGTATTTCAGACCCAAGACCCTACCGGACTATATGAGCCCCGAGAAAATCGTCGTGCAACCGGGGCGATTTCATATGTATCGATTGCGAGCCGAAGGCAAAAATGTGCTTGTATTCAACCCCGATGTTCGGCCCGATCAAAACCCTGTAGGAGCCGCCGAGGTGGAGCGCATCCTGACCCAACCGGGCGATGCCATGGCCCTCCTGAATCTTTCCCAGGTTTACGAGCGCGATGCCCAAAAGGTCTATCGAGGCGTCGCTCTGCGCGAAAACCGCCTGATTGTAGTGATTCAGGATGAGATCAAGATGAAAGCTCCCAGCACAGTCTGGTGGTCCATGCATACCATGGCCAGTGCTGAACTTCTGCAGAACGGTCGGGTGGCGATCTTAAAACAAGGGGATAAGAGACTTTGGATGGAAATTCAGGCCCCGGCTCAGGCGAGCTTCACCATACAGTACGCCACGTACCTGCCGGGTTTAAGCTTTCCCCTCAGTAAAAACAGTCCCAACGTGTTTCAGGGTGAAACGGCTCGAAAGCTAACGATTCAACTGAAGCAGGTCACCGAGCAAAGAATCACGGTCAGCATGAAACTCGTCGACATCAACCAGGACAGCCCCGCTCTTCCGGATTCCATCCCGCTTGCGGATTGGCCCAAGGCTTTCGCGCAGCCATGAGTCAATCGCTACAGACTTCATCCAGAGCACTCGGGACACCTTGACCCCGGGGGCACTGGGATTTATCGATGGGATTATCGTGGGCCGCGAGACCTTCGAGATTTTTATGCTGACGGAGAGGCCGCAGGGTGCTGATACGATTGCTCTGCAAATAAAGCTCGCGAAGCTGAGTCAGACCCGCCAGGGGCTCGATAGTTGCAATGTGGTTGTTGGCCAGGGAAAGGAACCAGAGTGATTTCAGATTCTGCAGCGGTGTGACGTCCGTAATGGCGTTTTCCGAGGCATCGAGCCATTCGAGTTTGGCGAGATTTTGCACAGCTTTCAGCGAGGAAACACGCGCGTGTCCCAGATCCAGAACACGAAGCTCACGCAAATCGCTCACGGCTGCCAAGGTTTGCAAGGCGGTTCCACTGAGATAAAGTTCACGCAGGCCTTTCACACGACGCAGGGCACCAATCTGTTCCAAAAACGGATTATTGCCTAGATCCAGGACGCGAAGCTGTTCCAGGGCGCTCAAAGGCGCAAGATCCTGGAGCCTATTATCATTGAGCTGCAGAATATCCAGCTGGCCGAGGCGAGCCAGTGGCCCAAGGTCTTCGATCTGATTATTACCGAGCCGAAGCACACGCAGTTGGGTCAAACCCGCCAGCGGGGTCAGGTCGCTGATTTCCAGTCCCGTCAGATCAAGCTGATCGAGCTTTTGCAACTGCTCCCAGGCTTCCTCGCAGTTATCCACGGTGATTTCACGCTTCAGCTGCTGCACTGTTTGACGCATCCCAGCCGGGGCCGAGGTGTTTTTGCAGATATCGACGAAACTGATATAGGACCGAGCGCTAAACCGTGGCGGCTCGGCGTCCGCGACTTCCTGGGCGACCTCTGAGGTTGCCGGGCGCGGCGTGGTCTGACAAGCAACAACCACTATGACGAATCCGAGCAAGCTCCAAAACTGCCTCATCAGCGACGCCTCGTCCAGAAATGATTCAAGTTTCATCATTATGACAAAATTAGCGTTATTCTGGCAAGCCGATCCGGGGATGGCCGTCGTGAGGCCGATCGCAAAGCCATGAAGGAACAGCCACGAACGCGGAAAAGCGCGAGGGTTAACTTCGTTTGACGAAGCCGCCTAGGACGATTTGCTGATGTAGTTGGTCATGACAGCCGCGATTTCCAGAACTTTTTCCATCTGCACCGGCTTGTGTATCTTCACCACCGATTCGCTTGAAAATTCCGCGCTGCTGTCGGTCACCTCCGCACTCAGGAGGATGATAGGCGTCTTCTGATTGGGTCCCAGCCCCTGGCGAACCCGACGAATGATCTCATGACCCTTGATACCGGGGATGTTCATATCCATGCTGATGAAGTCGTAGGGGTTGGCTTCCAGCTCTTTGAGGGCCTGATTTCCATGCGGAACGATGGTGCATACCGAGTTTTCAAAATAGTCCAAAAACTCTTCTGCCAGCATCGTGGCCAGGTCCTCATCGTCTTCACAGATCAGAATATTCATCCTGCCAGTCTCCTCAGCTCGGTTTCACCATGGGGTACTTGGAATTTTACTTTAATAACCGATAAGATATCAGGATTTTTACAAACGGATGGCGGCGTGAGATTTTTTTCCAAAATCGGGCTTTTCCTCGCCTTCTTCTGCATGCTTATGCAAAAGACTCAGGGCGCAGAGATCGGTCACCTCACGCTAAGTCGAAGATTTGGAGCGGGAACCCTCGCTTTTGCTCAATGACAAGATCTGGCTCCTTGATCCTGAGATGCCCCACATTTCAGATAAAAGCCGTGAAATTTCAGGCGGCACGCATCCCAAGGAATTCCTCACCCAGGCCCAATTCCGGCCAGGAGCATCCGAGGCCACCTGGCGCATAACCATCCAGCTGAACCGAAAAGCCAGTCTTGCCATCCTGGTCCCTGAATTTCCCTTTTATGAACTCTATTTGGGTGAACGCCTGCTGGTCACCCACGGCCACGCTCCTGATCAGCCCCAAAGGCTTTATCGCGAAGTGGAATTGGGTGAAGGCGACCATTTTCCCCTGACCCTTAAGGTGAAGCGTCACACCGATTTCTGGGCCCCTTACACCAGTTTTAAACTGGGCTTGTCCTCGGATATCTCCCGCCGCCAACAGTTGACCGAATTTTACGGGGCATTTTTCCTGGGTCTTGTGCTGATCACGGCCCTGTACCATATCTCTCTGGCTATCATTATTCCGCAAAACAAGCAGTCGCTCTATTTCGCGATTTTTCTCGTCTGTCTGGCCCTGCGCGCCAGCCTGAGTGATGCGGAACAAATCTTGATTCGAATCCAGCCTGATTTTTCCTGGGAATGGAGCTGGAAGCTGGGCTTCATCGGCTACTTTGTTGCGCCCCCTTCCTGCCTGACCTTCCTGAATCACCTTTTTCCTAAAACCCTGCCGCGGTTTGCAGTACCGCTGCTCTGGATGACCTCGGCCGGGATGGTGATCATCACGCTGGCGACGGATGTGGCCACATACGCGCCTCTCACGGACTATTTTCACCTATGCACGATTTTTTCCCTGCTGATCAGCGTCATCGGCTTTATCCAAGCCTACCGTCTCTCGATGCCTGGCGTGAAGCTGCTCATCGGCAGCCTTTTGGTTATGATCGCTGCCGTGATGAACGATGTCGTGATGGTCACCTACCGCGTCGCCACCACCCCGCTGCTCGACTATGCAATCATAACCTTTATTTTTTCTCAAACAGCCATTATCTCTTACAATTACGCGAGCGCGGTTCGTGATATCGTCCACGTTCATAAGCAGCTGCAGAAGCTTGTGTATAAGCATGTGGTGACACAAATTGCGCGGGGTCGCAACCTGGAAGACACCATGCCCATCGGCGGCAAGGAAGCGGTGGTCCTGGCCTTCGATGTCATCGGCTCCTCCCGCATCAGGCATCCCCAATTGAATCGGACCATGGAACGCGTGATGGCGCGATGCCAGGAAATTTTACACGAGGGTTACGATCCGGAAACTGTCAGCGCCCCCGGCTACCGCATCAAGGAAATGGGCGATGGCCTGCTGGCATCCATCGGCTTCCCTTTAGCCAGTACGGAACAGGAAAGTAATGCGGACACAGCCGTGAGAATCGCCGTCCGTTTCTGTAAGGTATTTCGGGAGGAGATGGCGAAGCTTCAGTATCATGAAGCGCTGCACTGCTGTGTGGGAATCGCCCAGGGTGTGATTGAAGGCTTTTTCCCGAAAAGCGGTATCAAACAGTACGATGTGCGGGGTCGGCCCTTGATGCTGGCCACCCGCTATGAAAGCATGCGCAATATCGTCTTCAAGGAAACGGGTGAGTACTCAAGTCTGATCTTTATTCAGGACGCTGTGTACAAGTACCTGTCGGTCGAACTTCAGAGCGATTTTAAACGCTGGGATTGTATGCAGAAGGGCCATCGCATTCGTGATGACGTTCATGCACTCCAGGCCTGGTACCGTCGTCTGCCTGGAGCCACAAGCAAGCCCTCTCATGGTCAGGGTTCCACGGTCGCCTCAAGCGATTCCATAGGCCCTGGCCCGCGCGCCGTTTCCTGACCTACCTGAAAGATATAGCGGCCTTCGTCCAGATCAGGCACCTTAAGGTTAGGGGTTGTGATGGACGCCTTGCCGAGCACAACGTGGGGTGCTTCGGCTGCCGCCCATTGCATGTGATATTTATCAGCTCCAGCAATCGCATCCCAACTTAGGAAAACGCTCTGACCTTCGACGTTGGCTTGGAAATTCGTCGGTTTGATGGGATTTTGCTCCACCGTGGAATGTTCCGGAGCCGGCCTCCTCCCGGTGTCTTTCGTCGGGCTTTTCGGCCCGAAACAGCCGGACAAGGAGAGGCAGATAACAAGCAGACGGGGCATGGCGATCTCCGTTCCTCTGTACGCACGGGAAAAATCTTTGCTCTATCTTAAACAGCAGTCGGAAAATCCGTCAACAGCAGGAGATCGTGTCGTCAAACCAAAAAGCGACAACCTAGGTCGTCCAGCATGCCAACGTATCAGTTTGCATTGCTTTCCCACCGCAATTCAACAATAGTAGCAGAAATTGCTGTCCCTTGGAGACAATGAATTGGCGCAAGAACGGCCTTCCACCATTCGCAGCATGAAAACTGAGCTCACGCGCCGCCAGCTGCGGGATAATCTCACTGTGCTCATGCTGTTTGGGGCCCTGCTTCTCCTACAAAAGTCGCTTAGCTTTTGGTAGCTCATCAACGACGAACTGGAGCAGCAGGCCCTCACTCTAACGCTTCCGCTGACACCTGCGTTGCAGCATAGCGATAAAAAAGAAGCCACCCGCTGTCTCAGCATCATCCAGGACCTCCGCAGCATGATCCAGGCCCGCATCAGCACACCTGATGATCAGGCCTTCGCACTTTACGCCAAGGCACCCGCGTTCGAAAACGTGA
Organism: Oligoflexus sp.; assembly: GCF_035638955.1. Lineage (GTDB taxonomy): Bacteria > Bdellovibrionota_B > Oligoflexia > Oligoflexales > Oligoflexaceae > Oligoflexus. The sequence goes on from NZ_DASQYZ010000345.1 coordinate 23,590, forward strand.
CCGATGGCCTCACGTCGATGGCCTACACAAAAAGTTTCCCCGTGCTCGATCAGGGACAGGCGCTCGGAACCCTGACGCTAACGCGGAGTTTAAGCGATATTTATCAGGGCCTGTTTCTTTATACCCTGCTCCTCATGACCATGGGCCTTGCCGTCTGGATCGTATCCTTCATCTTTGCCCGCTCCGTGCATGAGAAATTCAGCGCCTCCTTTCGACACATGATCAAAACGATGAAAACCATGCAGGACACCCCGCAACTGGCAAGGATCCACGAAGTTGTGCCGGGATCCACTTTCGAGGAGATTCAATTTATCCTGTTTGAATTTCAAAGAATGACCCATGCCATCTTCGAGAAGGATCAACGCCTGGTCACCGCCAATTCCAGACTGGAAGAAAAAGTCCAGGAGCGCACCCGCGAGCTGAAGCAGCTGCAGGATCGATTGGTGGAGGAAGCCCATAAAGCAGGAATGGCTGACGTTGCCACCAGTGTGCTGCATAACTTCGGCAACATCCTCAGCAGCATTTCCATCGACTGCAGCATCCTGCGCGATATGATCAGCACCGAAGATGATGCTTTAAGCTTGGAACCGGTCCTCAAGCAGCTGGACGGCGAACGCAAACTGCTTGAGATTCTCCAGTCTCCACAAAAATTGGAGTCACTTCGTCGACTTTTCAAGGAACTGGAAAAGCAGGCCCAAACCGAACGTTTGAAATATCAGGAAATTGTCGGTCGCATGAACGAGCAGCTCTATCTGATGAAAGACCTGATTTATCAGCAGCAAAACTACGCGACCGGCCAGGCTCTCTACCAGGCCGTCGGTCTGCGTGATATCCTGGAGCAGGCCTTTCACATCAAACATTCCATCCTGCACGCCCGCGATATCAAATGGTCCGTGGACGTTCCTCAGGACACGCCCGTCCTGGTCCAGAAGACCAAATTTTTACATGTCTTCGCCAATCTGATTGTCAATGCGATGGATGCGATGAAGGAAGTACCTGGTCCCAGCCGCCGAATCGAAGTCCATACCGAGGTCGACCTCACAGAAGCTCGCATTCATTTTCGGGATTTTGGTCCTGGAATTCCCAAGGTGCAGTGGACGCGTATTTTCACACTGGGATTCACCACCAAGTCGAACGGCCACGGTTTTGGTTTGCACAGTTCAGCCAATTACATGCGGGAAATGCAGGGCAACCTGGAGCTGGGCGATCCTCAGCCGTCGATCGGAGCAGGATTTGTGGTGCGATTGAAGCGGGTGCCTACGGCTGGCGGATGAAAGGATCGTTCAACCGGTACGCGAAAGCATCGGTGCCCGTTCGGGTTCTGTCACGAAGTTTGCATAGCAGATCGATTTCACCTGCGGGAAATCCGGAATCGGTGTGGTCAGAGTTTTGAATGACTGCCAGCTGCGTGAACCCGATTCCTGATGAACTCGAGGCGGCAACTCACAGGTGACAACGACACTGAATATTCCATGCTGCCAGTCTGGATTCTCGGCACGCAAGACCTTGGTATACTGCTCCAGACGTGAACTCAGGACCACCGTCTCACCGGAAATCTCAAACTCGCGTTTATGCGCTTCATCCCCATAAATGGCCAGATGCACATCACCAAAAGCCATACCGCCTCCCAGCCCCAGGCCCGCCGGGACCAGACGCGGGAACTGCTGCAGCAAGGCGATAAATTCCTTTTCAATCTCGAAAAAAGCTTTCAAGGCATGCGCATGCAAATCGTTCTTGCGACGCTGCTCGGCCTGGACCACGGCTTCCGCCAGGTCAGGGATGTCGCTTAAATCAGGTAAATCCATCACCCCAAAGGAAATGAGATGACCGTCACCCATCGACTTATGCACGTGCCCACCATGGGCGTGCACAATGCGGCCGATCAATCCATAGTAGAGCCGTAAAAATTCGTTCAATTCCACAGGCCCGAGGTCACGCATCAGGCGCGAAAATCCTCGAATATCCAGGCTCAGAATCAAACCCTGAGTTTTACGATCCCGCAAGAGGTCATAACGGTTTTCATAAAGAGCTGAGGCCACATACTGCCCTAGAAACGGCGTCACGCGCTGTTTCAGATCATGCTCCGCGAGCACGAGTCGGCGCTGGGTACGATGAATCTTGCGCGCCAGAAAGAATGTCACCGGCATCATGACGATCATATCATTGGCAAAGAGCTGGAGCAGCACGATATTGCCACTGTTGATGAGTATGCCCACGACCGGCAAGGCAAAACAAAGGGTGAATCCAATGATCAGCTGCAAAAGATAGGAAGCTGGCGGACTCAGAATCAGCAGAGTGATGACTATAATAAAAACGTTCGGACCATGCACAAAACCGTAGATTCCTGAATGTCCATGGGACATGAGAGGCCAGACGTGTATCATACAGGCCACCATGAAAATGCCAGGGAAAGCCAGCATGCCCAGACGGGCCGTCGCACGGTCGCTTATGATGCGGCGATGGCTGATCCAGGCCAACAAAAAGTACGGAAGGCTGTTGAGCAGGAGTCGAGGCCAGAGGTTATCCCAGAGGGTCAACTCAGGCTTGAAACTCTGGATCACCTCAAAACTGGTCACACCATAAAGTCCAAAAGCCAGGCCAAAAATTAAAGCCAGCACCGCCTGACGCCGCACCATCTCACGCAGAAGGTAGGCATCAGCATTGAGGGCTCTCAATGGATTCGGTGTTGGCTCCATACTTACAAGACGACCGAAAGATTAGCTGCAAAGTCCTGCAGCATTTTCGTTTCGGAACTAAAATACCGGTCCATATCCGTCTGGTTGAGTATCACCGCACCTTCGGGAATATTGGCTCCGGCCGGAACCTTGACGCCTTTGCCAACGCGAACACGCAGGCCGATATAGGAGCGGGTTCCGATTTCGCAACCTTCTTCCAGACTGCAGCCATGGTTGATCAAACAATTGGGCTTAATGGAGACCTGAGGACCGATCCAGCTGCGCAGACCAATCGACGTCACCACACCCACTTCCGCACCCTCTTCGATCTTACAGCCTGGTGCCAGAACCGACAGATGCCCAACCAAACCTTTATCCTTGATCTGAATGGAATCGACCATAATCGTATTGTCGTTCAGGCAGATATTGGTTCCAATCGTGGAGCGATTGGCCAGATACGCGTCCTTGCCAATCGACAGGACCGGCAAATCCCGCAACCAGGTATCGGGATAAACCACAAAGGAGGTGGACGGTCCTTTGTACCCGAACAGCCTGAGCATGTAGGTTTTGAATCGAGGTACAGCAAGGCTGATGGCATAGAGTGGTTTAAAATAAAAAACCTGGGTCCAGCAAATACCATAGACCCGGCGCCAGCCATAGATACGATGGAAGGCCTCACGAGGAAATCGACCGGGAATAATTTTGGAATGGGCGAAGCGGCTCATCAATCCGGCCAGGGTGATGAAACTCGGCACAAAGAGAAAAGGAAAGAGAGCAAAAGCACCCAGAATGATCCATGGATTCGCAGTGGCCAAGGCAAATGACAGGGGAAAGACAGCAATCACCAGGGATCCTGCCCAGATAACAGCCAGCATCAGAAATGGCAAAAGATTCGGCATCGAAAAACTCCTAAACAGCCACAGCTTTGGGGGTATGGGAAAGAACTTCATGACCGAAAAGAGCGTCATTCGCGTTCAAAACTAAATCGTCTTCGCCCGCATGCAAGGGATACCCGACTTGCACCAGCACGTGCTGCAGCAGCGAGGAAACGGCGAGCGTTCCAGGCCCATGCAAACGAACAGCGACGGGTTCACGTCGCACGCGATCGGGATGAAAAAATTTCGTCTGGCCTATGTTGGCCAGGAGCGCCTCGCGCAAGAGATCACGTTCACCGAGTTGCAGGCGCAAGGTGGCGTCAAGTTGCAAAAGATAACGGGCTGCATACCAAAGGCGCAAAGCCCTATGCTTATGACTTTCTTCAAGGGCGCTTTCAAGGACCAGAACATCATCCTGCGGATACAGCTGCAGACCGAAAAGTTTTTCCACGGCTTCGAGCTTGGAGACCTGGGATCCATCCACAACCAAATACGGGCAGGGAGGAAGATCAGTCAAAAGTGGTGACTGCCCCACGCCTCGTAGATCATTGGGCAGCGATCCTGAACCCACACGTTCCTGAATCGCACGTAATTTTTTCATAGAGTCCTCCTAATGGGCTCACCTTCGGAGGCCTCGAATGAAACTTAAGGAAGTACCATAATGCACTGTCTTTATTACATAATATGACATAATTCAAGTGAGCTACAGAACCCACATGGCCCTGGTTTCCGACTTTTCTCTGGGTGGGACGTATCAGCTCTGGTAGTCTCGGGGTCCATTACTGGAAAGGACAATTCATGAGAAAGACTCAGATTATACTTGTTGGTAGCCTGCTCGCAGCCTGTACTACCACGAGCCCGACTCCTGAAGCGACTTCGAGCACCGAGGCGAAACGTGATGTCGTGACGAAAGAGTTGCCCAAAACCATTGAAGAGGCTGTATCATCGCCCTTCCGCAGTGCTCAGAACATGCAGCGCGATGCCTACCGTCACCCTGTGGACACTTTGAAATTCTTTGGCATCAAGCCCAACATGACTGTTGTTGAAATCTGGCCGGGCACGGGCTGGTATGCCGAGATCCTGGCCCCTTATCTGAGTAATCAGGGTCAATATGTTGCTGCCATCGTGCCCCCAGAAAAAAACGAGTATTTCAAGAAGGCCTACGACACGCTTTCGGGTTGGGCGAAGAGCAACCCCAATGTGAAGATGAGCTATGTGTCGTTCACGCCTCCTGATATCACCAACTTCGTTCAGCCTGGAACAGCCGACCTTGTTCTGACTTTCCGCAACGTCCATAACTGGACCAATAACAAGGCAGCGGACCAGGCCTTTGCCGCTTTTTATAGCGCTCTGAAGCCGGGAGGTATCCTGGGGGTCGTGGAACATCGCCAGAATGAAAAATCGTCCTCGGATCCCCAGGGCAAGAGCGGCTACGTGAAGGAAAGCGAAGTGATCCGCCTGGCCACCAAGGCCGGTTTCAAACTGGAAAGCAAATCGGAAATCAACGCCAACCCCAAGGACACCAAGGATTATCCTCAAGGCGTCTGGACCCTGCCGCCCACTCTGGCGCTGAAGGATCAGGATCGGGCGAATTATTTGGCGATCGGTGAAAGTGATCGCATGACGTTGCGCTTTATCAAACCGAAAAAATAAATCTTTGCCGGCGTGAATTGGCGAAGCCCGTGGGCCTGTGCTAAAGGTTAACTCCTGCAAACCTTGCTACAGGAGTTGTCATGCCCGGCCCGGATCACCTCAGCCCCCTGCAAAGACTTTGGGATTATGCCACCCCCTTTCGCCAAAAGGCGTTGGTGGCAACCATCTACTCCATTCTCAATAAAATCTTTGATGTGCTACCCGAAATTTTGATCGGTGTGGCCATCGATATCGTCGTGTCGCGCGAGCAAAGTTTTCTGGCCCGCACGGGTCTGACCAGCCCTGTCCAGCAGCTGGCTGTGCTGGCGTTTATTACCTTTCTGATTTGGCTGTTCGAATCGATTACAGAATACGGAGCGCTGGTGCGCTGGCGTAATCTTGCGCAGCAGCTGCAGCATGCTTTGCGTATGGATGGGGTGCGGCATATTCAGAAGCTGAGTCTGTCTTGGTATGAGAAGCAGAATTCAGGTCGTTTGCTTTCCATTCTGAATGATGATGTTAACCAGGTGGAACGCTTTCTGAATGAGGGTACGCATAAATTTATTCAGCTGTTTGTTTCCAGTCTTCTGGTCAGTGCTGTGTTTTTCTATCTCTCGCCTTTGGTTGCGGTGTTTGCCCTGCTGCCAATTCCCTTGATTATCTATGGTGGGTTCCGCTTTCGGGGTCGGCTTGCGGGTCGATATGCGGCGGTACGGGAAGCGGCTTCGCTTTTGGGGGCTAGGTTGTCTGGGATCATTACTGGGGTTGTTACCATTCGAGCCGCTGTAGCAGAGGATGAGCAGGTTCAGCTTGTGAATGAATCCTCGCAGCATTATATCGAAACGAATCGGCAGGCGATTGCTTTGAGTTCGGCCTTTGTGCCGATTATTCGGATGTCGGTGTTGGCTGGATTTTTGTTTACGCTTGTGTTGGGGGGTTGGCAGACGCTGCAGGGTGATTTGTCGCCTGCGGCTTATACCGTGTTGGTGTTTTTGACCCAACGATTGTTGTGGCCGTTCACGGCGTTTGGTGAGCTCTTGGATCTTTATGAACGGTCGATGGCGTCGGCGCATCGGGCTTTGGATCTTATTACTGCCCCGATTGGTCTTGTCGATGCACCACAAACTGTGGCTCTGGGTCGCAGTGGTGGGGCTTTGGCTTTTCAGGACGTGGATTTTGCTTACGGAGATGCTGAGCCTTTGCTGCGGAATTTTAACCTGGATATTAAACCAGGGGAATTCATCGGTCTCGTGGGCCCGACTGGGGCGGGTAAAAGCACGGTGATTAAACTTCTCCTTCGTTTTTATGATCCCACGCGTGGCACTGTGAATATAGATGGAATTCCGCTGACGCAGGTGTCGCAGAAGGAGCTGCGGAAGAATATTGGGTATGTGGGGCAGGATGTGTTCCTGCTTGATACCAGCATCCGCAAGAATTTGCAGATGGGTAAACCGAACCTTTCTGAAGATCAACTGCATGAAGCCTTGGATGTTGCCGCGGCGCGTGATTTTGTGGAACGGTTGCCGGAAGGATTGAATACGCTGATCGGCGAACGTGGTCAGCGGTTATCAGGTGGCCAGAGGCAGCGCCTGACCATTGCTCGCGGTATTCTGGGTGATCCACCTATTTTGATTTTTGATGAAGCTACGTCGGCGGTTGATAATGAAACGGAAGAAGATATTCAAAGATCACTGCAGAAGCTTGCGCATCAGCGGACTTTGATTGTGATTGCACATCGATTGTCCACGATTCGACATGCTGATCGGATCCTGGTTTTGGATCAGGGGGAGATTACTGAGTCTGGTAAGCATGAGGAACTACTAGCAAAAAAAGGCCTCTATGCTCGGCTCTGGAATATTCAAACAGGCAATTAAGGCTCAAACTTGCACACGCCAGAAAATATGATCTAAAAAGATAGTAAACTTGCTGGCCAAGCCTAGGCGTTTCATGTGCAGACCTGATAGGAGTGTGATTGTAACATTTGGAGGTTATAATGAATTCCTTTCTCGCCCGTCGGCTGACGATCGAGCCGATAAACTTTCAGCCATTCGCAAATCATGTGCGTTCCCTTCGGTCACTTCAAAGCTTTTAGGATTTCCATGCGCATCGGTCAGCATATGAACCTTGCTGGTCAATCCGCCTTTGGATCGACCCAGGGCGGAG
>NZ_DASQYZ010000346.1:0-2569 GCF_035638955.1 Oligoflexus sp.
AAGGCCGCAAGGTACGGAATTGAATTCAGGGTGCAGGAGGAAAGCTATACCTCCAGGTGCGACTCACTTGCTCTCGAAGCCATCGAAAAGCATGAAAAATACATGGGTCGAAGAAAACACCGGGGGCTCTATAAATCCAGCTGGCTTTGGCAATTTTGACCGCAAACATCCGGGTCTATATTCACGATTCAATTTCAGGTATTTTCCTTTGCAGTCGCACCTGGCCACACGCCTGAGAAAAAGGCATGGGTATACAACGTCGAGTTTTGTCTAAAGGACTGCTTATGAAAGCATTGGTTTGTCGTGAATTTCAATCCCTTGAGCATTTGAAAATTGAAGAACTTCCTTCACCCGTTCCGGAAAAGGGTCAGGTTCTTGTGTCCGTAAAGTATGCGTCGGTTAATTTTCCTGATGCGCTGATTGTTCAGGGCAAATACCAATTCAAACCTGCGCTGCCTTTCACTCCAGGGTCGGAATGTTCAGGTGTCGTCAAGTCAGTGGGACCCGGCGTAACGCGTTTGAAGCCTGGTATGAATGTTCTGGTTATCATGCCGGCCGGTGCCTTCGCCGAGGAGGCTCTGGCCCATGAATCCCAGGTGGTTCCCTTGCCACCTGCACTCGATATGATGAGTGCGGCCGGAATGCCTATGACGTATGGAACGTGTTTGCACGCGCTGCAAGATCGGGCTCAATTACAAAGCGGCGAGACCCTTCTGGTCCTTGGGGCAGGCGGGGGCATCGGCCTCGCTGCGGTGGAGCTTGGCAAAATTATGGGGGCGACCGTTATCGCAGCGGCCTCGTCGCATGAAAAATTGGAAGCCGCCAAAAGCCGTGGGGCTGATCATTTGATTCATTATACCAAGGAAGATCTGCGGGCCCGGTTGAAAGAGATTACGGGTGACAAGGGCGTTGATGTTGTGTGCGATCCGGTGGGTGGCGATTTTGCAGAACCCGCGCTTCGCTCGATAGCCTGGAAAGGGCGCTATCTGGTGGTTGGATTTGCAGCGGGCGATATTCCCAAAATCCCTCTGAATCTGGCACTGCTCAAAGGCTGCTCTATCGTCGGTGTGTTTTGGGGCGAATTTATGAAAAGGCAACCCCAGGATGCCATGACGGAAATGGGTCAGCTCCTGCAGTGGCTCGCGCAGGGAAAAATCAATCCGATGATTTCGCAAACGTTCGCCATGAGTCACGCTCATGCCGCACTTCATGCTGTTTACGCGCGTCAAGTGACAGGGAAAGTTGTGATCACAATGGGAGTCTAAAGAAAGATAGCGTCCCCTTCCAATCTTGCCTATATTTTGGCTGAAACTTCAGCAAGAAGGAGGGATGGATGCAGGTTTACACGAATCCCGTGCATGCAGAATATTTCGCAGACCCTTTCGTGTGGCGAAGCGGGGACGAATACTATGCGATCGGCACCGGCCCAATGGATGCCGATGGTCGTTCCCCGCATGCCGATCGCCCCTGTGTTTTTCCTTTGATGCGGTCGCCTGATCTTATTCATTGGCATCCGGCTGGTTATGCGTTGGTACCACCGGACGAGGCTCTCGGGCATAATTTTTGGGCTCCGGAAATCGCCTTCGCGGAGGGCCGCTGGTACCTCTACTATTCCGTTGGCCATGGCGATAAACAGCATCAGCTGCGTGTGGCCGTCAGCGAGAATCCACTTGGTCCTTATCGGGACTCTGCCCAGCTCACCGATCCGGCAGTCGTATCCTTTGCCATCGATCCGCATCCCTTTCAGGATGACGACGGTCGGTGGTATCTGTTTCACGCTCGGGATTTTCTCGATACCGATCGCGATGATGCGGGTTCCATCAGGGCTGGCACGGCTTTGGTTGTTTCTGAGCTGGAAACGATGACCCGGCTTGCACCGCGTGTTCATACCGTCCTGCGGGCTTACTGCGATTGGCAGCTGTTTGCAGCGCAGCGGCCGATGTATGGACAGATTTTCGACTGGCATACCTTGGAAGGGCCTTGTGTGATCAAGGAGGGTGGACGCTATTACTGCATTTATAGCGGGGGCCGCTGGGAAACAGATACGTATGGAGTGGATTATACGGTTTCCGATCATGTGCTGGGTCCCTATAAGGTCGAAGCAGGAATTGAATCCCCTCGCATCCTGAAAACTGTTCCGGGTCACGTGATTGGGCCTGGGCATTGCTCAGTCGTGACCACTCGTGATGGGTCGACCCGGATGATCGTTTATCATGCTTGGGATGCGGACATGAAAGCCCGCCGCATGTTTATTGATGAACTCTATTTTGAAGGTGATCAGCCACGATCGGATGGGCCGAGCTGGATGCCGGCTGAGTTACCTCTGGCTACGGTCCAGAGGGTGAAGGGCCCGGACAATGCCAACAGAACAAATTAAAATGCTCGCCGGGCAGCTCTATGACCCCCTTGATTCTGAGCTGGTCAAGGCACGGGAACTCGCACGCGATTTATGTCAGGTCCTGAATGCATCACGAGAGTCCGAAAGAGAAGAGCGTATTGGCCTTATGAAAAGATTATTTGGAGCTGTCGGAAAAGACGTTTGGATTCAGCCGCCTTTTTTCTGTGATTA
>NZ_DASQYZ010000347.1:0-5975 GCF_035638955.1 Oligoflexus sp.
GGAGTTGGTGTCGGAGTTGGTGTCGGAGTTGGTGTCGGAGTTGGTGTCGGAGTTGGCGTTGGTGTCGGAGTCGGGGTATTACCCGAAGGGTCTGTAAACAGAAACACATTCGCCGAATTCCGGCCCGGGTTGGTCACGATATTCGTCGTTCCGTTGCCCAGAATTTCATTCGTCATTTCCGCCGGCGAGGCGTCGGGTGTCGATTCCAGATAAAGAGCGACGGCACCAGCGACGTGAGGGCTCGCCATCGAGGTCCCACTGATGGTGCTGGTGGCGCTATCCGAGCTCGACCAGGCGCTGGTGATGCCATCGCCGGGGGCAAAAATATCGAGGCAGGTGCCGTAGTTGGAAAACGAAGCACGTGCATCCGTCTTGGATGTCGCTCCAACGGTAATCGCGTCTTTCACACTCGCAGGGGAAGACTTGCAAGCATCCGTATTCTCATTGCCAGCCGCAACCACAAAAACAATCCCAGCATCAATGGCTTTTTGCACAGCCTGATTCAGCGAGGGGGAGACACTCCCGCCCAGACTCATGTTGGCCACTGCGGGAAGTACCGCATTCTTTGCGACCCATTCAATACCGGCGATCACATCCGCGTTGGTGCCGCTGCCATCGCAACCCAAAACCCGAACCGGGTGAAGCGTTACATTCTTCGCAACGCCATAGGTGGAACCTCCCACTGTTCCGGCCACGTGCGTGCCGTGACCGTTGCAGTCTTCGGTGCCTTTGCCATCCTGCGGCGCGCCGAAGCCGTTCCCGATGCGACCGCTAAATTCCTTGTGCGTGCTGCGGATACCGGTATCAATGATATAAGCATGAACGCCTGTTCCATTGGTTCCGTATTGATAAACACCATCGCGGCCACTCCGCGCATCAATGCGGTCAATGCCCCAGGTCGCGTTGCTTTGCGAGCCATTCGCATACATATACTGATTTGGTTCAACCCATGATACTTCCGGATCATTCAGAAGCTCTTGCAGCTGATCGTGATCGGCCGTGACGGTCGCTGCATGCAGCAGGCGCTCGTATCTTTGTAAAACTTTCACACCATAGCTTTGCTGGATGCGCTGGGCTTTTTGCAAAATCAGTCGAGGGTTGATGGAACGAGCCGAAAAGCTGTCGTCCTCGCCTTTGAAATGCACGATGTACTGGTTTGGAACGACCTTGCCCCGTGCCGAACGGAGCAGCTCAGCGGCCTGTCCTGTCCCACTTCCGGCGATGATGAGCAATAAGCTCCCGATCAAGCGCATCTTCATGCTTGTGCCTCCAACTGATGTGTTAGTGCAAACTTGTATCATCATAGTGGCATAAACGGGGGTCTGGTCAAGTGGCCAATTTTAAGTTGGCTCATGACATGAAACTTCAAGTCTTCACCTTGAAGATTCAAATGATTCGCGGTGACAGATCACTCATTGTTGGGGGTAACTAAAAATAATGTCGACCATGCGATCCTTTTTTCCTTGGATTGGGATGGTGCAAGGTCCCGAGAACTGGCGAATGCGAGGCTTGTCGCCCTTGGTGTAATGAAATTCCATGCGGGGGGCTATGGCGCGAATGATGAAGCTGGTGGGTTGCAACGCCAAGACTTCCCGGTCTTCACCGTCGACTTTGGTTGTTTTCTTAGAGACGATTTCAAAACCAAGCGATTCAAAGCGATACGGCAAAACCAAATCGAATGAAATGGGTTTTCCCTGTAAGAGGGAAGTCCAATGGCGCAGGATCAGGTTATTGAAAACTTTGCCGTGGTAACCATCCTTGGGCCATGGCAGTGTTCCCTCTTTGTAGGCTTGCTTGAATTCGGGGCGATATTTTATTTTCATTGTGTCGCCCTGGGTGACGACATCCGTTTCCTCGCCGGTCAGTGGATTCTTGAACCGGTAGCTTTCCACCCGCAGGCTGCGGTTGTTATAAAGAACGTTCTCATACTGCACTTCGGTTTTATTGAGATCATAGTACCAGGTTTCCTTGCGGGTACTCGCAGCTTCCTGGGAAATTTTTTCGGTGCCCTTGAAGAAGACTTCGCGGTTCCCTGGGTCCCGGACTTCAAAGTCGATGCGTGTGACGTCTTCCATTTCATAAGCCTGGCCACGGTCCGCCAGGGCCCATGCCAGCACCCAAGGCAGCAGGAGGTAAATTTTCATCGTAGCCCCTTTGTATTCAGATGATGAATCATCTTAGAAGGGGACGTTTGCCTTCGTCAATGAAGAGACGGGCCTCAGACAACGCCTGAGGCCCGCATGACGATGACATAGGGATGTGGGAATCCCATAACTTACAGAGCAGACAAATCAATGACACTTCTGGAAGATGAAGCGGAATGCAGCGCGCTTCAGCGTACCATACGACTGGCTTGCATTGCGGCCGGAGTTGCCTTTAGGCGACACACGAACCGCTGTATTCAGGGTCAGGTCGCGATTGCTGTTACATTCGCTCCACACCAGATTCGAACCATTCAGGGTTTGATCAAATGTACGGTCCTCTTGTTTCCAGACTGGACCGAGAACTTCACTGTCAGACGAGAAGGTGGCGCCATCACCGGCGAAGAATCCGTTCAGCGAGGCTACAAACTGATCGTTTGGCGCCAGCTGGTACGATACCGAGGTGACCACACGTTCCACCGCATAACGATAGCCTGGCGCTTGAACGTCCAGTGTTATCGCACAGTTTTTGCGGCTTTCTTCCAGACTGATGCCAGTGCCTTTTTCCACTTTGATGTGAAAGGCATGGTTCAGTTCCACAGTCAGCCATTGACCATCGAATCCGTAAGGGATCGTCTTGCCTGCTTGCACCGGACAGCCGCTGCCGTTGGTGGAGAGGACTTCAAGACGTGCTTCGGTGGCCAGGGCCATAGAGGACAGGGATAAAGTTGCGAGGGCTGCAAAAAAATTCGATTTCATGTGTGATCTCCTGAGCAATGTTCCTGAAACAAGTTTTATCGCAACCACGTTGAAATCGGAAGGTGTTCACAGTACGAAGTGTTCTGTGAACTCAGCTCCCAGAACAGGGGGTTCTGTGGACGTGGGGAAGTTCCAGATGAATTCCCATGGACCTCTGCAAGTGTTTATAATTGCATATAAAATTTAGGTATTTGGAAAACCCGCTCAAGCTTTTGTCCAGAAGTGCCGATAGCCAGGTCTCCAAGGTAAGAATTCGAAAGCTGGGACCAAGCTCCCGATTTCTTTGGTTTATGATGAGACGGCCTGGAATGTCCCAGGCTTGTGTGGGCGGAGCCCATGGGGAGAAGCGATGGATATCGTAACCCAGAGAATTTTACAGATTTCCCTGGTCATAGGGCTTTCCTGCCATGGCCAAATTAGCTTTGGTCAGGACGATTGGACGCCGGAACGCGTCCTGCGGATGCCCACGGCCGATGATAGTTTTGATCTCAGTCAGTTCATTAAGCAGCTCGCCGCCATCGATGAAGCGAGACGCCAGGAGTGGATCCATGAGGCTCTCCAGGCCGGCTACGTGCCCAGCTTCTTGCGTCAGCTGAAGCGGGTGCATTCCCGTCACGCAGGCCACGAGCTCAGCTTTTGGGTTCTTCCCGATTATCTGTCTGTGGGTGACAACGACAGCTACCTGCATGTTCCCATGAATGGACGTGATGCGCTAAGCCTGGCAGTCGGGTGGAACATGTATCTGCCCACCAAAAAAATGGTCGATCTTATTTATAAGCAGGCGGGTGTGCTGCTGCCCTCTGTCCCATTGGACATCAATCACATCAAAGATCCTTTGAAGCTCTGGCTGGAGCATGAGGATCGCATGGATCAGGATCTGCAGAAATATGCGATCCGTTCCGGCTGGCTTCAGGCGGGTCATATGAAAGACGTGGTCATGAGCCCCCGTCTATTGGGTCGTCCGGAGCGTGGTGCCATCTATGGTTGGCAGGGCACGGACGGGCAGTTGCTCCAGAATCTCGCCACCTCCATAAAAGCTGACTATGCCGACTACAGCATGGGCGTGCGTCTGGTCGCGCCTTATTGTTTAGTGGATGGTCAGTGGATGCCTTTGGCTGACGTGCTGCGGAATCCGGAATTGGCTCCGCTCCTCAGTGACGAGGGCGCCTGGGATGTGGATCAGCTGCTGAAGCTCGATCCATTGCCCGCACCACCCCAGCGCAAGACGCCGGCGAATCTGATGGTGCAACACTAACTCATAAAGGGTGATCGGATACGTTCGGTTGCCCTAGCATTTGTCCCGTTTTAAGGGGTAGGGTCTAATTGTCAATTAATTTAGACACCTACCCCAAATCACCCAGACTTTGCGACCAATTGCGACCACCTAACAGTTAGGTGCCTCTTTCGTCCACATACCCTGGACAAAAGCCGTCAAGGCACTTCTGCGACGTTTGGCGTACGTTTTTATGGCTCTATCAGATACGTCGCCTAACAGCTGACCTGCGATACCATAATCACCCCCAGTCGCGTCAAAGATTTCATTTGTCCCACCATGACGCATGACATGCGTAGCGGTGTATTTTAAGCCGGCCTTCTTGAAAGCGTAGTTATACCAGTAATGAACAATGTGATACCTAAATACGTCCCCATATTCATTCGGGAACACATAGTCATCATCACCTTTGCCAATTCCATCTCCATAATGCTCCAACAAAGCTGCATAAGTTTCGGGAAGCATCGGCAGTGCCTTTGTCCCGCCCAGAGCCGCTGAATTTTTGAATCCCGGTTCAACGCTTGGAAGTTCTCCGTTCTCCACGGTATAAATAACATGCTGTTCAATTATTATCCGGGATTCTTTAGGATCTTCTTTGTTAAAAAAAATATGTTTCCACTTCAGTGCTGCAACTTCCGAAACTCTGAGCGCCTCATGATACTGAGTAGTTGCAAACGGACTCAGGATTTTGCCATACTTCGTTATCCTTAGTTCCGCTTTCATGAGTTCAAAATCCTGTCGCTCCAGGTCTTTGTTCTGGGCCGGGCGTACGACGTTCAACTTTGCATCTTTCCAATGTCGCTTCTTAATCGGATTCCTGAAACTAGTGTCTTCTTCATAATATTCTTCGTAATACCTGAAAATAAGGCCGAGTATCATCAGCTCACGATCGAAGGTAAAACGTCTTTTGGCACGATATTCGTCTCTATTGGCTTTCCTATCAGCAAGCCATAAGTCTATGACTTTAGATGAAATTGAGTTTATCGGATAATCGGATAGCATTTTAAAATGTCGCCTCGACACTCCTCCATAAAATATTCTGCTAGACTTACCCAAAAGCGGAAATCTGCGTTTCTTCCATTCGATCACAATCTCCTGAAATGTGGGACCACTTGCTGGTTGTGAGGATGGAGCTTTCTGTTTCGAATCCGAGGCTGCGTCATCAATATAGGATTGCCAATTGCGAGCGTCTTCGAGACTCTCAAAGTACCCAGACTTTCTTTTTCTCTTTCCCCTAGCATCAACCTCATATCTTCGAGCGACATAGATCTGCCTCTTGAAGGTGGCCTGTACTCCTTTCTGGCTTCGTCCCAGACAAGAATTCTTCTGACGTTTGGTGCGCCAGTTACAGGAGGATAAATGCGATTTTTACCTTGAAAGGTCTTCGGATTGAACTTCTTCATTGAGCGAATCTCCGTTGAAGCCATTCTTCAACATCGAGCACTCGAAATCTCACTGATCGACCTCGACGTCTAAAGGGCAATCCGTCTTTCATATATTTATTGACAAAACTGACTGACATACCAATATGAGCGGCGAGGTCTTTTTTCGTTATCCAATTGTCAAAGATCCGATCTTCAGCTTCATATGCTGAAACATTTTTTGAGATTACTTTCAACTTTTTGACAATGGAAGAGGGAGACGTAGAATTTTTTTTCATAACCCGGGAAAACCTTGAGCACAGATATTTGACATGGATCATAAAAGGCGGGTAAACCCGCCTTCTCAATCATTTTCTAAATCAGTTAATTGTCCAGAAGTCGCCGGACAAGTTTGAGTTCAAGACAAAATCATAGGGCAGA
>NZ_DASQYZ010000348.1:0-34882 GCF_035638955.1 Oligoflexus sp.
ATACCAATTATGATATTTTCCCACAGCTGAGAAGACGTAGCAGCTTCCATTAAGTCACCTTTTTCGTTGGCGAGATGGAAACTTAGTAGAGATATTTGAGAGTTATGGAAATTTATAAAAATTAACCGAATGACATTGCTGGCGGCCCCCCTTCCCTCTGAAAGTTTTGATCAATGTCCTGGCCCATTCTCCCAAAACCCTGTTCCACCCTATCCTGCTTGGGGCCGAGTTTTCCGGGGTCTTTGCCTTTCAGTGGCTCCTCACGAAAATCGGCGAGGTGTTCCGCGATGAACCGGAGCTACGTGATTCCCTGGAGCAGCGTTTGATGGAAATTCTGGTGGATGAGGTGGGACACGTCGCGTTCAATCGTATGGTAGTCGGATCCACCGGACTCAAGTTTGCCAAATACGTGGCGGCTCATATTGCGGATGGAACCTCAGGCATGACACCTGAATTCCAGGCTCTCGGCTGGAACGCGAATACCATCCGCGATTTCGATAATTTTGATTATATGAGCCTTCCGGATGAGGTGCGCGGACGCGCATTCTTTGCTTGAGAGACAAGGCCACGCAGTCCTTATCCAATTGAGTACGTGACATGGGTGAGACTTCTGGAGCGCGTGGTCTTCCGCTTTTCAAGAGATCCCGTCCGTGATATGGAAAACCTCTTGCGAATAAACCCAGTGGCTATCGACTGCAGGAGGCTTTATGAAAAAGTTTTTGCCTACGCTCTTCTATGCTGCGCTGTCCCTCTCGTCTCAGCAGGTTGCTCAGGCTGGTGTAGGACTACCCAATCCGGCCGCGAAATCGTGCGTGGATCTTGGGGGAGTCCTCCAATCTTACGTCAAAGCCGATGGGGGCGACGCCATCACTCTGTGTGCCTTTAACGATGATGTTTATCTGAATGGCCTGATCGAACAGTGGACGCTCTTCCGGCACAAGAATGCCAGCGCGGCTCCATCCATGGCTGTCAAAGCCTATCTTGATCATGTCGCCTACCAGGCGCCGCAGTCAGGCCCGGTCGGCCACCCAGCCTTGCGCTACTGTAAGCAGCTCGGGGGGAATCGCTTCGTTATCCAGGAAATTTCAGGTGATGAATCCGGTGTCTGCGAGTTCGAGGATGGATCCCAGATCGAGGAATGGACTCTCTTCAGAGGCCCGGTGATTCACCAAAGCCTTTCGAAAGCTTTGCAATGAATTCGGTTTCTGCATAACACACCCTCATTGGAGAGATGGTTCAGATGGGAAAGAAACAATCCGTGGACGGCGTCAGTCTCCCGGCAGGCCAGACCGGTTCGACATTTTTCCGGAATATTATGAACGACGCGGTCGCCGCCTATCCGGAGGAATTTAAAAACTTTAAACTCCCCGGCGAAACGGCTTTCAAAAAGACCTTCGGCGAGGCCGTGGTGCAATTCGAAAGCTACCGCGTGGCCTCGCGCAAACGTTCTGAAATCGCCCTTTCCATGGTCCAGAGGACGCACGAACAGTTGCAGTTCAACGACGGACAATTCCAAGGGCTGTTTCAGGATTTTATGACCCAAAGCGGCGATCCTGTGAAAATCGAAACCAAAACCTTCTCCGGGAAAGCCGGGCTTGTTCCCTCGGTTCCCTTTCGCGGTATTACGTACTCAGGCCCCTCACTGAAATACCTGGGACAAAAACTGCTCAGCGAAAACAAAATGACCAAACGTGCCGCCACCGCGCTGGCATGGATTGCCGATTTTGCCGGGAGCAACGATGGAAAAATTGACCTGACGGGCCAAAAATTTGTGATCATGGGAGCGTCCGCTGAACTCGCCCCGACCCGACTCCTGCTGGCTGCAGGCGCCTCAGTGTTTTGGGTGGATATCAAGTCTCCTGATAGTCTTCTGAATGAAGCTCACAAATACTCAGGTTCCCTTTCCTATTGTTCCGATGCGAACAATATTCTGCTTCAGCCCAACCGGATTCGAGCCAGTATCGAGGCGTTTTCAAACGGCGATCCCGTCCACATCGGAATGTTTGCCTATGCAGCGGGCGCCAGCCAGGAGTGGCGACTGGCCGCGACCATGAACGCCATCATTCAGAGTCTCCCTCCATCCTGTGTGGCTTCGGTGGCCATGTTGATCTCGCCAACGTCCGCCGCTGTCGTTCAGCCGGAAGATGTGTCCAACGCTCATACGCTGAAGCAAAAACTTCCTCTCTGGCAGACCCTGCTCAAGTCGATGGGGCAGCTCAAACAAAGCGGCAGCGTCGACGGCAACGGCATCCCTGTCGCGCGGGCCATCGTTCCTCTGCAGGGGGTCAGTTATCAGGCCGCGCAGTATATCTCGAAAATTCTGGCCGCCGAAGTGTTTGCCACCCAGGGCATTGATTTGAAAGGTCCGCCACAGCCCCTGCGGGTGTCAGCCAACGTCGCTGGCATTACCAAAACGCGCTCGCTGAATCATCCTGTCTTCCAGGCTGCCTTCGTGGGCGCTCCGACCTTCGGCGTCGAAATCTTTGAAGTGCCCACAACCCAGGCCTTGGGTACCCTTCTGATCCTGCATGATTTGCTCGATCCAGAGGAGGACCCCCGGGGCGATATCAGTTCGCTCTTCACGAGACAGGTTCATGGCGGCATCTATTCGCGGGCTTTTGCTCTGGATCCTATGATCCGCATCGCCACGCTTTTAGGTATGGCGAAACGTCCGAAACTGCTCTTCAAGATGTTCTAAAACCGCCCTACTGCTGCGTCCAGGGAAACAATTCAAATGACATTTGATAGACGTGGTCCTGCGCAGCAGTCTTCACTTTCTGTTCGGTGCTTTGCAAAAAATCCAAAAACCGGCCCAGGATCTGCTTTCTCGCGTCATCATCGGCTGAAAACGTGACTGAAAAAGCATAGGTGTCCTTGGCCTCCGTTTGCTGCATGCGATGAAGACTCATGAGCTTCACCTGGTTAATCCAAGGGCGATAGAAGACGGATTCACGCGGCAGGTGCAGATCCTCGATCAGCAGCTGCACACCTTTCTGAAGGCGTTGAATGAGCCGCAGATCTTCCAGCTGCTTCAGGATCCGCTCAAACTGTGCTGACGAAAGGGCCAGGTCATTCGCCAGAAGTTGAGGATTGGCCTGGTATCGTGGAATGGCGAAGGCAACATGCACGATCTGATGAATAGGCTCCAGATAGTACGACATCATATTCGTTTCCTGCAAGGCGCCGGCCGAGATGTGTCTTTTAGTCTGCAGTTTTTCACGCTGCATTTCCTTGATCTGGTTTTGCAGAATTTTTTTTCTCTCAGCCAAGGCCGTCCTTTCCAGCTCCAGCAACAGCTTTAGATAGTCACACTCGTCTCCCTTCAATTGGAAATACTTACATAGCAAATAAAGCTGATCATAGTTGAGCTCCGCGCGGCTATGAATCACGCGGGACAGATGTGATTTTGTAACCCGCATGAACTGCGACAGATCCTGATAGCTGGTGGAAGGCTCGGTCTTCCTCTGCTGCGCCACCAGGTTTTTGATGATTGTGCGATAGCAGGAATATCTAAAAATGTCCATATGTTAGCCTTACTTTTTGCATTTTCTGCAACATTCATCCCCAGGTTGCTTACAAGGCAATTTACTTTTCACTGATTGATATCTAAAACTGACACAAAGTTCAAACCATTGGTGACCAAGCAGGATGGGGGGGGTTCGATATGTCTCGCCGTTTCAATATCGGTTTTTTCATAGGACTTATTTTTTGGTCCTGGGAACTGTCAGCCGCCTGGAGCAGCGGTGGTGGCGGGATGTTCAAAGACGCAAACAATCCATGGTTTGTGCAAAATACCGATACGGTTCGCTATTGCATTCGCATCGATAGCAGCCAGGCTTCGTTGAGCGAAGAGCAGGTGGATAGGGTCTTCCGCGGTGCCGTGGCCTACTGGCAACGCGAGTTTTCCTATACAAATTTCGCCACGGCTGATGTGGTGATCTCAACTCAAACCTTTGTGAGACAGGCCTGCCCGACAACGACGGCTCAGCCCATCGATCTGGTTCTGCAGATCGGTTATCTGACGGCGGCGCAGAAAGCCGAAATAAAATCCCATGCGAGCTATGCTTCGCTTGTCGTTCGCACCGATTACGACGCCGTGAATCTGCGCGCTCGGGGTTTTATCTATGTCGCTCCTGAAAAAAGCTTGAGCGATATCCAAGGCTATGAACTGACAGAAAACCCTTGGAGCGGTCAAAACCAGGTCCTGCTTTACTGGACTCTGGTGCATGAGCTGGGACATGTTTTTGGGCTTCAGCATACCGGCCAGGCCCCGTCACCGCGCAATATCATGTCCTATGGTTTTGTTGAGTACATTTTGCAAAAACGCAATTGGCCACTTTTGAGTTCCTACATCGGCTCCATGGCCTTCTTTGCCATTCATCCCCAACCGCAAAATGCGCCTGAATTGATCTGCCATACGCAGCTGACACAGACCGCACGAACCCTGCAAATGTTTTTTGGGATTCCCCCGACATGGCTATGTTTCGGCACCATACTCCGTGATCAGTCCCTTGAGATCTGGGCGGCTCCCGACATTCACCATTCCATGAACCCAACACCCATAGGCACTATTTTCTTTGAGCAGGAACGCAAGGAAGCTCGTCCCGCCATGACGTTTTGGACTCCCCGAGAGCAGCGCGTGCTCGCTATCCGGCAGCACCCCCTTCTACCCTCGTATATCGTGCGCAATATCAAAGGACGCTATGTGCAGGCGCAAACGGGCGGTCAACGCTGGCTTGGTCTGGTCCTGGACCCCACCCAGAACAGTCCCTTGCTCAATGATCTCAGAATCATTACGGATTTTAACGGGAACTCCTATATGGACCTTATGAAAGGATTTTAGTTGGAGATGATCTCCAAAGGAATCGTATACAATCAAGGAGGATTGCTTGATGAAACTTCGAATTTTAGCCGGTCTTATGTTGCTTGCGAGTCAGATATGCCAGGCGCAGGCCGCTCCTGATCAGTTGCATAACAAATTTATCGTGCAGGTTCCCTATGGTCTCAGTTATCTCGACTATCAACTCGCTCAGCCCACTGTCCTCAACCCTATCCGGGTACTCTATACGCTGCGCCCTTCCTGTCCCATTATCCCAAGTACCGGCGTTTCGGTTAAATATGCGGGCCTTCCGGGCTGGCAGGCGACCACGTATCAGAACGGCGGCTACTTTCAACACAACAACCAGAAGATCACTCACATTCGTTTCACCCTTTCGCAGTATAGCTATCAGTCAGAAAGCTGCGAACTGCAGATCCTGACTAAAGCCAAAGCCCCTCAGAAAGAAGTGTATGCCGGTTACCTGGCCTATGAAGGTGGCTTTGCGAAAGATCAGGAGATCCAACTGATTCATAATTTTAAAAGCGATAAGATTCGATTTGATGTGCCGGCATTCTGCCGAGGCATTGACTTCCAGAATGTGCGGCTGAAGAATAACGAAGAAAAATTTGTGAGTCTGAAGAAGACCGGTGCGACGACATTCGAACTGGGTCAGGCTCAGGAATTCGGCAAGCTCGTCCTGACCCTCAACGGGCCCAAGGAAAGCTGCGATATCCCAGTCTATATCTTTGAAGACGCCAACTGAATCAGGAACGAGGCGGCCCCTGGGCTGCCTTGTGACTCATGACTGTTCCACTTCGCGCAGAATCCTGGCTGGATTGCCGGCCACCACCGTGTTGGGCGGCACGTCACGGGTGACAATACTGCCAGCGCCCACGATACTGCCCTGCCCAATGCGAATGCCGGCCAGGATAATCGCGCGGCTGCCTATCCACACATCATCCTCAATCGTCACAGGCGCAGGTTCGGGCCGAATATGACGAAGCTGAGGATTTTCCTCATGCAGATCGCTATCAAAAATTAAAACCCCATAGCCGAACCGGCAGCGATCCCCAATTTGAATCGAACCGCTGGCGTTAAAAACACAGCCGTTGTTGATCATACAATCCGCGCCTATCCGCATGCGACCCTGGGCATGGACCACCAGTTCCGTTTCCGTACGGCCACTATGAAAACACGTCCCCGCGCCGATATAAAGTTCCCCTTGGGATTGCACCGCCAGGCGGCCGTGAACGCGGACCTTCTTACCGCGGGGGACAAACCGCAGGAAGTAGCTGCTGCGCACAAGGACCAAGGCGCGTTGGAAAAAGCTCATCAAGACCCCATGGCCAGGAATGAGGCGCTTATTTGCGCGCTTCAATCACAAAAGCCGGCGGAAAGTTTTTTGCCACAAATCGAACACGAACCTGAGAAAAATTCTGAGCCAGGTAGGCCCGAAGCATGCGGTTTTTCGGCAGGAAAAAAGTTTGCACATAAAGGAACGTGCGGAAACTTCCGCCTTCGCGAAGAAGATCGTGACTCGCATCGATGGTCTGCCGGGTGACTTCCCACGGTATATGAGTAAACGGCAGGCCCGATACGATGAGGTCCACCTGATTGCGCAGGCTCTCCATGATGACGTTCGGACTGCTATAAATTTCAGCTTCAGGATAGCTTTGCTTAAGCAGCTTTTGAAACACGGGATTGATTTCGATCAACACCTGGCGCTGCAGGTCTTCGAACCACGAAAAAGCCTGCGCGGTGAAACTCCCGGTTCCAGGTCCATACTCCACGTAAGTTTTGACTGCCTTTGGCATGACATCTAAAAACATGCTACGCGTCAATTGTTTGGACGATGGAACGATGGATCCGACCTGCAGCGGACTCTCCAGGAATTGCTTGAAAAAATCCCAGGTCGTCGCTGATCGTATTGATTTTCCAGGCATGCTTAATGGTTTCAAAGCTGCAACTCCTTCATGATGACAGGAGAACCAGCAAGCTCTATGCCGACAAAATGTCTTACTTTTCCGACTCGACAAATAAGATTTAAGGTCTATATTTTGGGGGTCGAACGTCACCTGAGGTGGATGCGTGCCCCCTATCCTTATAGCGAAAAACCAACGTCGTGACCGCACTGAGACTGTCCTGGGCAGGCTTCGTGAAACCATGCCAGCAGCCCAGAACGAGCTCCTTTACCAGACGCCGTTTCAACTTTTGGTCTCGGTCGTTCTTTCGGCGAAGGTCACCGACAAAATGGTGAATCGAGTGATGCAGCCGCTCTATGAACAGGGCTTCACGCCTGAGACTGTGATCGCGTGGGGTGTGGAGGGTTTCCTGGCTCGGATTCGCACGATTGGCTTGGCCCCAACCAAAGCCAGGAACGTGCATCGCATCAGTGAGATTGTCCTGGAACGCTTTCAGGGCGAGGTTCCCGCCACACGGGAAGAGCTCGAATCCCTGCCCGGCGTGGGTCGCAAAACAGCCAACGTTATTCTGGGCGAACTTTTCAAACAGCCCATATTTGCCGTCGATACGCACGTGTTTCGGGTGACGAGGCGCCTGGGGCTCCATGATGCGCCCAATCCGGACAAAGCGGAACGGGCCATGCTTGACCTTGTCGACCCCAGGCATCTGCCTGGGGCACATCATTGGTTCCTGCTGCATGGCCGTTATGTGTGCAAAGCGCTGCGACCCGAGTGCGAGCGTTGCCAGCTGCGGGAACTCTGCCCTACGCAAGGACGAGATCCGCAGCCAAGCTGAAAGCCGCGATGGAATGTAGACCTGCCGATGGCGGCAGAACCCGGCTCAGGGGAAATGCGGTATAGAAGTCATTGATAATAGACGGCGTAGGTCGAGACATAGTAACGAGGCTCCGTATGCCGCCCGCCATCAAACTCGCAGCCTGTGCCCAACGTACAGCCCAAACAGGAAGTCACTCCAGGCCTGCAGGTGTTATCGTAGAGCTCAACATTGTAGGTGAAGTTCACAGACCCACTGGCCAAGGCTCCAGTAATATCCTCGATCCAAGGATCCACCTTGTCTCCCGGACACCAGCCTGCTCGGGAATGGAAGTAATTGCCTTTTTGATTGGGATCGACAGTGGTCGCGCAGTTATCCCGCCAGATGCGGCGGCTAAAAACCTTGTCTCCCACCTTGAGGCTATGCTCCTTGGGACAGAATTCTGCACAGTTTTCAGCATTGCCCTGACCATGACCCGTGATGGACGTGACAAGCTTCGCCGATCGATAGCCGATCAACGGCAGGAGGGTTCCCGAGCGTTGCGTGTCCTGGCTGGGGTCTCCATAAACAATGTTGGCCTCACTCAGCAGGGGAAGAACATGGACCGGCCGCTGATCCAGAACCCCGGGAATATACTGGATACTCGCATCAACCAGCCAGCCATTGCCTTTGGGATGCCCAGGCCCGACCCAGGTATCAATGAACACACGAAAGTTTGCCTTGCCCTGCAGCAGCGGAAGAAAAGGACTGATATCGAAAGCCCACTCCGCTCCAATTCCATAAGGTGTGATAAAGCGCATCAACTCAAAATAACGACCTTGTGCATCCAGCATTCCAAACGATCCGAAGCGATCCCATCCATCGCACAGGCCATCCGGACAACTCAACTTAAAGTGCAGAATAGCCTGAGCGAAGGGCTCTGAGGAGGCAGGGAGCATAGCCTCAAATTGCCGCTCGCGGTGATTGTTCTCACCCTGGAAATAAACATGGGTGCCCGAGGTAAGAGTGACCCGCTCAGCCCGGGTCGTCCCGGTGGCCACCATCGACATGACGACTAGCGAGAAAAAAAACAGCAGTCCAATACGCATGACTTGACCTTTTTCATGAAAAAATTTGGGCAACATCAGACCATTCACCTGGCCGCCGGGGTTATCACTGTCCACCGACCATCGGCAAGCTTTTGCAGTTGGATCTCCGCTTGGAACATATAATGGGCATCGCCACGCTCCAGCAAGGTTCGAGTCATCGTGCGGAGATTGGGCCGAACCTGAACGCGATCCATCAGTTCACTGCCGATCGTAAGGGTCACGGGTCGACTGAAATCCACCATACTGGGGTGAAGCAGAACGCGCAGGCCCACCATGGACTCTGATGGTGCCAGACGAATGCTATTGGTGGTTTGATCATAGGAAGCTTCCACAAGTCCGGGGTTCACATCGCCCTGCTGAGGGGCCACGTCCAGCCAGTAAAACAGCTCCCTGGGCTCGCTAAGCTGGGACTTCAGCGTCTCATCGGTCAGGTAGCGCGCTCCAAGATTGGCGACCCGGGCGGCAGCAGTCTTGGGATCCCAATAGATTTTTTGAGGATAGGAATTGCGTTGATACTGATTGAGCCAGTCAATGGCATTGGTATTGCGGCTGGTACTCGTTGCAGCTTCACCCTTAAGCCAGTTTTCTGGATTGGCTACAATTTTTTGCTGGCGACGGCCGGCATCGTTGTCGCGCCAGCTGTTATGAGAGCCGCCCTCGTGCAGAAAGAGTTCGTGAACATAACCTTCCCGCTCCGCCTGGAGGCGGTTGAGTTCCACATGATTTTCCACGGCTACGGTATTCCGTTTGTAAGCAGAATCGTACTGGCCCATTTGAATCAGAAAAGGCGTGTTATAAAGATTATCAAACGTGATCCAGTTGTGGTGCCCGGCCGACATGTTAGCAGCCGCCCAACGGTCAGCCATCCGCGGTGTGATTTGATAGACGCCGTCTCCACCAGCTGAAAAGCCCATAATGTAAACGCGATTTGGATCCACATTTTCAAAGGCCACCAGGTTTTCAATCAGGTGATCATAAAGTGTGTAGGATTCATCAACAAAATGCAGATTCCAGGTATCGGTCACCCCACGCGTGGCCACATAGATCCCGGCGTCGACGCTGTCGAGATAGTAAATTTTCATATGCTCCCACTGGGAGTCATTAACATGGGCAGGGGCCGTTCCACCGCCATGCAAAGCGATATAGAGGGGATATCCATTCTCGGGCATCGCACCTTTTTTGGACAAGGAGAACTTCATTGTCTTGTCGCCATAGGTGATCTTTGTCGTTTCCTGCTCCGTGATGCGTCCGGCATCACTGGTCACCGCTTTGCGGTATTTTTCCCAGAGAGCCCGAGCTGCTGTATCCATGTCCGTGGTGTCTTCAAGAAATCGATCATGAGCAAGAAGGTCATCGAAACTCTGACTCTCGATCACCGCTTCCAGGGACTGAGATTGAGCGGACGCCCATAAAGGGCCTATAAGAAGGGATAAAAATAAACCACTATGCAGGAAAACTGGCAAATACTTCACCATAGATGATCCTTTCCGACCATAAGGATGACTTAATCCACTGCTTGTAAAAAGTTTCGCTTTCGCACATTAAGCACGTTCGCACACAGGGGTAAAGATTTATTTTTTTAACTTCCGGGAAGGATGATCGGTTCAAAATATGCGGGTAAATAGGCAGTTCGGATTGGATAAAGGGCGGCCTCGAGTCTGGCCGCAGCGTTCAGGGTCAAACTCTCAGGGCATTGTTTCCGCAGTCCTATGAATGCGCGACCCATCGGGTGTGGTCGCGACGAAGATCAGTTGATTGCCAAATGGGATCAAGCTCGCAGGACTCGAGGGTCCGGTTGGGTTGATATCCTTAACGAGAATCGTTCCAGCTTCTGTCCCGTCGGACTTCCAAAGTTCGCTGTTATGGGTCCCATCGTCTGTGCGGAAGTAAAGGATTGAACCTACGGCTGTCGGTGATGTCATAGCAATGCTGCCGCCCGATCGAATATCCTTGACCAGGACCGTGCCGGCCTCGGTGCCATTGGACTTCCAGAGTTCTGAACCATGTGTCCCGTTATCTGCAGTGAAATATAAGGTTCCGTTCACTGCTACCAAACTGCTGGGTGTGCTGCCGCCGCTGGAGGCGATATCCTTGACCATAACAGTGCCGGCATCGGTGCCGTCGGATTTCCACAGCTCGAGTCCGGATGTTCCGTCGTTGGCTCGGAAATAAAGGGTGCTATTGACCGCTGTGAAGAGTGAAGTGCCCGATCCGCTCTGGCTACTCGAGCCACCCGAATAGATATCCTTAACGAGAACTGTTCCCGCGTCGGTCCCATCCGATTTCCAAAGCTCCCGACCGGAACTCGTCACGGACGCCGTAAAAAACAGCGTGCTTCCGATGGCAAGGAAGTCGGACGGTGCGCTTTGCAGAACGGCATCGATGTCCTTAACCATAACGGTTCCCGCTTCCGTGCCGTTCGATTTCCACAGCTCGATACCGTGCGAACCGTCATCAGCCGCAAAGAACAGAGTTCCATTGACATTGGTGAGCGATGCCGGTGAACTGCCGCTGGAGTCCGGATAGATATCCTTCACCATGATGGTTCCCGCATCCGTTCCGTCCGTTTTCCAAAGTTCCATACCAGATAAACTATCATCGGCTGCGAAATAGACGAGGCCGCTCACCTCGGTCATGGAGTAAGGCGTAATCCCTGACTTGACCTTGACTGTTCCAGCTTCAGTCCCATCTGTTTTCCAAAGGCCTGTACCGGTATTATCGAGTGCCGTGAAGAACAACTTGCCGCCGGCGCTGATGAAGTTCGCCGGGGCACTGTTGGAAGCACCCGAATAAATATCTTTGACCATCTGCGATCCGTTTAAAGTTCCATCCGTGGACCAAAGCTCAACACCATGCGTTCCATTGCTGGCTCGAAAGTACAGCTTGCCGCCAAAGGGATAAAAACCCGTGATACTGCTTAAACCAGACGTAGAAACGACTTCAGGCGCAAGCCGGTATTCCTTATAAGCATTAATGGGTCCATAACCGCTTGATGGAACACATTTCGATTCGCTCACGCGGCTGTAACGATCCGATGTAGTGGCGTCGGTATTGTAAGCGTAATGGTCGGATACTGTATGATAGGATGGGTTCGTGTCATCGCAGTCGGTCGTACTCAGTGCGCTCGTCAGGTATCCCGTTGGGAGTGCACTTCCTGAACAGACAGTGCCAGCGCTGGCTATGGAATGACCATCGCCATCGGCATCCCGATGCGAAAAGGCCAGAGTTTGCCATTTTAAAGCGTTCGAACTATCGCAATCATTATAAACAACCTGTGGCAGCGTGAGAGTGTATTCGGTATTGGACGGACAGACTGTGGCCGAAAGAGAACCGTCCGCGTAACCGTCACTGTCAACATCGGTCAGTTTATAGCGTGTGGCCTGAAGAGAATCATCGATACCGGCACAAACATCGGCACTATCAGCGATACCATCCCCATCTGTATCCACTGGGGTACCCGACGTGTTGCCTGAGGTATTGCCGGAATTTCCGCCCGAGGTGTTACCGGTAGCACCGCCCGAAGTTTGACCCGCATCGTTCGTCGCACCGGTGTCGGACGTCGACTGGGTTGATGGCGTCCCGGTTTCTGTCACCACATCCTTGTCATTCTTAGTGTCCGTCGTGCCACCGCTTGGGCTGTATGGAGTCGTTCCCTTGGCTTTATCCGAACCTCCGGATTCATCCGTGGAAGCTGGGGCATCGTCGCCTTCAGCGCCGCCCTTTCCGTCGGGCTTGGTGCACGCGGATAGAATAAACAAAAGGGAGATGGCAATGAGGGCTTTCATGGGCGACCCCAAAATAATTTAGAAATCCACTTTCAAATTTAATCGGTGTGGGGGGCTCCTATTCTTAAGCCCGCAGCATCTTATTTTTCAATTCGAAGCAGCTTCAGACCGATGCATAGCCGAACCAACAGTCCGTATTTTAATGCCATGAAACCATGGATTTTTTAATGGACTCAAAATCCATCCGGGCCCTCGTCAGATACAGGCTTGAACTTGAGTTTGTGCTTTGCATCGTGCGGCTTCTCCACCTGCAGGCGGGGCTGTATCATCAATTTGAGCTAAAATGGAATGGAACGTCACCATAATCCATAAGGATAAATGAGCCGCAACAGCCTGTGAAAAAATCCATCGGTGACCTGCTATTGTTCACTATTTCATGCGTTCCGCATGGGAATTTCCCTTTCCCCCGCTTTGCATACTCCCTGTAAGAATTTGGACCGCCCTTTGCAATCGCCCTGGTGCACACGAAAATTTAATGAATGCAAGAAAGGGCCGAGTATGTCGAACCATCGTTTTTCTGTAGGAATTTTGTTCCTTTGTTTACCCATAAATGGCTGCAGTCCCGCATCCAAAAGGTACACGGGAACGCAGACCAGCGTCAGTGCCCCTGCCGTGGAAAATGAAAATGAGGCTACCGTTGAGCAGGACGAGGCAGCCAGCGATTCCAGTATTGCAACCGCCAGTGATGACAAAAAACCCAATCCCATGACCCCTCCCGCATCAGTTCCCAACTACTGTGGGGGCCTGGGTATCGTCGGCGGCACGGCGACGACAGCCAATGATATGGTGGCGAAATCAACTGTACGTTTGATCATTGGCCAAGGCTCCTGCACAGGGAC
Organism: Oligoflexus sp.; assembly: GCF_035638955.1. Taxonomy (GTDB): domain Bacteria; phylum Bdellovibrionota_B; class Oligoflexia; order Oligoflexales; family Oligoflexaceae; genus Oligoflexus. Next base: position 13,268 of record NZ_DASQYZ010000348.1, read on the forward strand.
AATCATTGGCCCCAACCAGATCAGCACAGCTGCTCATTGCCTGGAAACCAATCCGGTTTTCTCGACCATTCAAATTGAGTTTGGCATCATACCGGCGGCCAGCCCTGATGTAAAAGTCAAAGGCTATTCCGTTCACCCTGATTACAAAGGGCTGGGGCTCACGCAGAATGGTTATCCCAATTTAAGACTTTTCGATGTGGCGGTCATTGCCTTCGACGGCAAGATCCCTCAGGGGTTTGGTATAGCGCCGGTGGGTTCCACCGCCAACCTCCAGCCGGGAGCCGAGGTGATTCTCGCTGGCTATGGAGCTTATACCGACACCGATATGCAGGAACGTCCCCTCACTCAGGTCAGAAAACCAGTGGCCCTGTTCGATCGTAATTTCAAGGAAATCCAACTTCAGGTTGGTGGACAAAAAGGCGGCTGCTATGGGGACTCGGGTGGACCGAGTTATGTGATGAGCGAGAATGGACTGTGTCTCAAGACGCTGAGTACCACAACCGGTCCTGGCCGTTCAGGGAATGGAACCTGTGCCGAAGGCAGTGGAACACTGATGGATATCACCGCCCATCAAGGTTGGATGAGCTGTGCTTTTGAAAAGCTGGGATCGCCTTTGGCTTATTTGCTGAAAGACGAAAGTAAAGAGGCCTGTGACCGGACCACGGTCGCCAAGTGAAGGCTGGAAACAAGAAAAGCCTGGGTCACGAGAGACCCAGGCCTTAAGAAAACGCTTTCGATCAGAGCTTTTTGAACATATCGACGAGAGGATTGCTGTTGTCTTTCTTTTCTTTATCAGCCTTCAGCTTCTTCTCGACGAACTTGGCCAGACACCATTCATGGTTACGGCTCAAACGCACCGATGCAGGATTGACCGTGGCATTCACGAGGAATGTGCCTTCGAGGCTGCCTTGGCTGAAGTTCAGGCTGGGATACAGGCTTTCCTTGCCGCGGAATGCCACCAGGTTGAGGGGCCATACTTCTTTTTCCTGAATGCCCAGGGCGCAGTCCGAAGTGAAGAGTTCGTCTTTCCATTCAGAGAATGCATAGTCGTGAGTATAAGGACTGGTTTCGCCCACAGCGTCCGGAATCTTTTGGAACTGGATCGCGTGCTTATAGAAGAGTCGAACGTCAGCAGCTTCAGACACCACAAAGTCGGAGTTGACGACCAGCTTGCCGATCAATGTAGCTTCCGTCTCAGGCTCATAGGTCCAGGTATCCGAACCGTAGACCAGGAAGATAGGCGCCTGGCCGAGTTCCAAGGAACCGTTAAGGGCCAGGAAGTGGCGGCGGAAGTCGAGATCACTTTGGGCTTTCTGACGAAACATTTCTTTCGTTGCAGCGCTGGGTGGAACCATCCAGACAAACCGAGGACCTTTAGGATTTTCGACCTTCTGACCGTTCACATTCATTTCAGCCAAATGATTGGCCTGGAGTTCGCGGGGGTCGAAGATATAGTTGAGGCCCAGGATATGACGCGAGAAGTACTGCGCGGTATAGAAAAAGCGCGAGAAGGCGCCGACACCGGACAGGTTACCTTTTTCAAAACTCAAGCGGTTCGACAGATATTTGGAGTAGAAGTTATTGTCGATGATCGGTTGACCAGCGGCATCCTTCTCAAAGCTTTGACCACCGATGTCATGCTGGGCGATCAGGACCTGGCTCTCGGAAGCGCCATCCACGAAGAACTTGGCAGCGATAGCGGGAGTGAAACGCTCTTTCACGCTGGTAGGGACAGCACTGGACAAGCGACCCAGAACGCAGTCGTTGCGGGTTGCGTACTGACCGGTCAGGCCGAGTTGAGCTGCGCCTTCCAGAGGAACATAGCTCATCTTCACGTTCACACCAAAACGGTGGGTCAGGCGCACAGTGTCACGCAAGTGACCTTCGCGGTAGGGACGAATTTCACTGCCGTAGAAATCCGAGTCTTTGGCTTTGGAACCAGCCCAGTCGAATTTTGTCCAGCCGGAAAAGATTTTCCAGAAGCGTAGGGCCGAGCCGTTGCCGAACGTCACGACATCTTTAAAATCAGATTCCGGAGCATACAGTGCATCGGGCTGCTGAGCCGTACCTTCGATGCGGTCCCAAACCATTTCCAGTTTGCCGCAGGCCGTGGAGTCATCCGATTGGTTGGCCGCGTGCAAATCACGAGCAAGGTCGGTAAAGGAAACGATTTGTGCCTGTAACGGGGCCTTGTCCGGATTTTTCAAGTAACCGTTCTGAGTTTCTGCACTCATTGCAGCGGGCGCGAGAGCCAAAAGCAGGGCGATCCAACGAACACCATTTAAACTTTTCATACTTGTCTCCTTTGACAGCGTATAACTTGGGAAAGTGATTATTTATCCTGCAAGGCGATAAAGCCGGGACTTGTCATAAATTGAACGATGACGTAACGCTCCAGATCAGACTTATCCGATTTGCTGGCGGCCTGCTTCAGAAAGGGCTTGGGCTCAAGGCTGTCCACTTTTTGCGCCAGGAGATCACGGATGAATTGATCCACCATGGTTTCCTGCTCGCGGGCCTTGGGATAGTGTTCCATAATAATGTCCTTGATCATGCGGCTCATCTCGGCATCATTGCCGCCTAAAGCCACGGATGATCCCAAGAGCAGCCCACCCAGGGAAAGACTGGAAAGCGCGAGGACACGACGACGATTGCATAGAGTACGGAGCATGGGGGTATCCTTCTCTTAGATGTTGATACTTTGTGGAATCAGCGACGGCTTCAGGTACGGGTAACTCGTGCGACGGCTTCGGTTGCGATGATTGATTTCGCTTTCGACATGGCGCAAACGGTCCTGGAATTTCCACATGGCGGGAAGAATGCGTTTATCGTCGAAGGTCCCGATCGCATAACCCCCGAGTTGGGTGTAATAAGTATCGCCCAATAGTTTCAAGGTGTGCGTTTGCTTGATCGCGCGATCCAGAGGTGGCAGGAATTCAACCGCCTCTTTTTCCGTCAAACCCAATTGGGTCAGAGCCGGAGCGTAGCCCGCCAGGGGTTGATACGGAACAGCAGCGGCTCGTCCTTGTGGAAAGTTCACGGCCGCATGTTGCGCTGACGCCGTAAAGATAATCATGGTCAAGGTTTCGGTTAAAACCTGCCGGGTGTTGATCCGATCATTCGGGGCAAAACCCTGGATGCGGCCGCACGCCGGATCGATGATCTCGGCGGTCCACTGAGCCAGCTCAGTATCGCCTTCCACATCAGCATCGTTCATGTAGTAGGTATTCACATAATCGCGGACCCAGTTTTCGATGGCCGTCCAAATCAGGAGGGCATCGTCACGGTAGGGATAGTTTTTCAAGGGACCGCCAACATCAACACCACGACGGACCAGGTCATTGGGCAGGAAGGCGTTACGGAAATGGAAGCCGTTTCGGATCTGGCTCAGCACTTTATACGCCGACTCAATCTGGGGGGCGAGAAGCTGCTCGACCTTGCCATCGCGGTTGATGAGGCGGCGAACGGCCAGAGTATTGATGGGAATGGTGCCTTCAAAGTGGGGCGTCAGAAGCTGATGCAGGGGATGTTTGTCCGACAGCTGGCGATAGGTCGCAACCACAATCGGGTCGATCACAAGGTGCGTGAGACCCAGGTGACTGGCGACTTCATGGTAATTGATATCAGCGGTCTTGACCATGGTCTTGGCAATCAGCCAATCCCAACTGCCCGAGCGTTGCGTGACCACGGGATACTGATTCTTATCCTGACCCGTTTGAATGCCGATGACTTCGAGATTCTGGCTGCCACGTGGCAAGGCCAGCATCACGATAGGCGCATAGATAAATTTCGGCTGATCCGGATGAACGCCCGGTTCCAAACCTGTGAGAATTTCGTAGTCCACTATAAAGAGGCGACCTTCGCCTAGGGCGTCCTGCAATTGATCCTGACGGAAAGCAGGATGAGCGGCGAACAGGTCCTGAGTGAGATTCAATTTGGCAGGAATTTCAGTCATGGTGCGAATGACCAGAGGATTCAAACCGGCTACGAAGTAATCAGCGAATTCACTTTCGTTCATCAGCTGATCGGCGCCTTCAGGCACAGCAAAGTGCTTAAACAGCTTGTAGTATTCTGTGAACGTTTGCGGCCGCTTGTGATCAAGCGCCACGCCTAAATCCGGATCGGAATAACCAAGGATGCCAACAAGGTCTTTTTTCAGGAGCATCTGCGCGATTTCGGGGATGGATTTTTCGTCGAGCTTGCCCTGAAAAACATAGCCTTCTTCGTCCAGGATTTTCTCCCAGTTCCGGCGCAGCTTATAAGCTGTGGCTACAAGTTTCAAACTCCAACCTGGCCCGGCCTTGGCTTCTTCCGGGACGCTGGCTGAAATTGGCACATACTGAACCACGCTTTGATCATAACGGAATTTTTCCCGAAAGCTGACCAGGCGCTCCTGGCGTTCACCGTGGTTCCGCGTGTGCTGGGGGAGGCTGACTCCCTCGAACATCGACATGATAGTTCTCCGTAGGATTGGGAAGGGGCTCTCAGAGCCGTCATTGATGGAACTGACCGTTGGTCAGCGGTGAATAGTCGAGCCGTTAGGTTTTGTCAAATACAATTCTATTAACTTGTTTCTTTTATTTATGTTTTCTTGTATTCTAAGGGGGTTATATCAAATGAATTATGTTCAGTTGGAGGCGAGATGGAATCCAGGGCCCTAAGCGAAGCGGACAAGGAGCGGAAGTACGAGAAGATCCTGAGCACGACCCTTAAGATGTTCAAACGTGAGCGTCGTTTGCATACAGCTGCGGAAATCTGCCGCGAGGTTAAAATTGCCAAAGGCACTCTTTACCTCTACTTCAGCACCAAGGACGAAATTTACATGGAGCTCCTGGTTCGCAACTTCCGGCGGTGGCATGAAGGACTGCGCGAATATATTCTGGACCAGTCCCCTGATCCCTCGACGTTCATCGTCCATATGTGCCGGAGCCTCGCTGACTTTACGGATTTTGTCGATCTTCGGGCCCTGGCCACGGTGATCCTCGAAGAAAACCTCCCCCCCGAATCCGTGCGCGATTCCCGTCAGAAAAATCGCCAGGAAACGCGCCGCACCTGTCAGCTGATGGTGCGAAGCTTTCCACAGTGGACGGAAGAATTTTGTGAGATCAGCTTACGGCGCTTTTACACTTACGGGATTGCGCATTGGAAGGAATGTTTCCCGCCAGCGGCTGTGGTCGCAGCCCTGCCGGATGAGTATGGGGATATGGAAAAGCTGCGCGCGGAATTTTTTTCAGAGATCCTGGTCATGAATCGACTGATCTGGGGACTGCGCTCCGAAGCGGGTTGACCAGCCTTGCGTGGCGCATTAACTCAAAAAAATTAACTGGATAACCTAGTCATTTTGGGATACAAGACCTCCAGAAAACTGGCATTCTCTGGAGTGAAGACTATGACCCTCAATGGATTGCTGCCTTATCTCACGTTTTGGGTTCTGTGGTTCGCCTTGACCAATGGTCTGGAATTTCTTCTGCTCCGCCGTCGTCTGGTGCCCCTGGCCTCGCCTTATATGACAATCGCCAATCAAGTCGCTAACCTTTTGCACGCGGCCGTCGTGATGCTTCTGGGTTTCTATATTGTCTTCGCAGAGTTTAACCTGCAAAACCCGCTGACGTTTTGGCAACGGGAACTGGCTGAATTCAGCAGCGCCTTCTTCCTTGTCGATACCATGGCGCTCCTGGTCTTTCGCCATAAGAAGTGGGATATCTTCCTCCATCACATCCTTTGCCTCATCAGCTTTCAGGTTTTTTTCCATGACAATGCATCCGGCTGGATCATGGCGGCAACCGTGGCCCTGGCAGAAATGGGTCCCTGCATCTATATCGAGAATATTGCCAAACGTTGGGCTGTGCAATCAAAGCGTTTTTACCAATGGAACGACCGCCTCTACCTGGCCTCGTTCCTTTTCACCCGCCTTGGCTGTCTGAGCGTTATCTTTTTTATCGCCTTGTTCTGGGCACCGGCCAGCTTCGGCGTTCTGCTGGTAGGCATGGGGCTTTGGGCGATTGGATTCTATTGGAGTTACCTGCTGCTGCAGCGGTATCGTCGCCGCTATCGGAGCGCCTCATGAAACGGAAACTTCTGATCTTTGATTTGGATAACACTCTGATCGATCGTTCGATGCAACCCGTGCCACACGTTCATCCGGCTTTGTTCTCCAAGATTCAGGCCGACGCGGCCGCGCTTGGTGTGCAGCTGGACTTCGCCTTGATCACCAACTCGTGTTATGAATCCGCGCGGGAATGGGTCCCGGACTTTGCTCACCTGTACTTCGAGAATGGCGCTGTTCGTCTGGTCGAAGGGCAAATCCAGCCGCAGCTGACCACGGAACAGGCTCATGTGGCTTTGATTCGTGATGTTCTTCAGAATATTCTGGTCGAACAAGAGCCGCATATCGCCGCCGTCTCGTGGAAACATTTTACCGTCGCCATCCATGGCCATGAGGCAGGTTTTATCCGCCGTATTCTTCCCGCTTTACAGGCCTGTGTGAAGCCGCTGGGTTGGATGGCACTGGCCTCAGGAGCGACCACGATCGAAATCGGTCCAATTTTTCTCGACAAAACATTTGCGCTGGATCGGATCCTGGCCACCAGCGAGTGCTATGACGAGATTGTGTTCATCGGCGATAAAATGTTCCCAGGCGGCAACGATTATGCGCTGGCCATGGATCCGCGCGTTCACACCGCGATCGAAGTCGCCCACTGGCGAGACACCGGCATTCTTCTGAGCCAGCTCAAGGATCTGGATTTTAACCGCGCTCTGGACCATACCACCGCACGCCACGTTGTGCCACAGTCAGACACACCGAATTTTGCTTCGTTACGGACGGACGTTCGTACGATTTTTCTCGATTTCGATGGGACTTTGACGACCCAGGGTTCCCAGATCTATCATCCGAATATTGAGGTTTTTCATCGCTTGCACGAAGAGGGGCGCAGTCTATGGATCGTGACCGGCCGCTCGCTCGGTTGGTGCGATATGATGCTGCAGGCGCTGCCCATCGATGGCATCATCGGCGAAAATGGAGCCTTTGCCTTGTTCTGGGACAAGGGCCAAATCAAGCGTTGGACCTCACCGGCGATTCCGGCCGTCGCCACTGAGCAATTGCAGGCTTTAAAAAAGACCCTAATGGAACGCTTTCCTTATATCACGTGGGCGAGCGACCAGAATTTTCGCGCCTATGATCTGGCGATCGTCACAGCAGAACATGGAACCTATTTATCCCCAGCCCAGATTGATGAGCTGGCGGCCTGCGCCCGTAGTTTCGGTGCCTCGTATTCGGTCAGCTCCATTCACATCAATATATGGATGGGCTCATATAACAAAGCCCAAAGCCTGCTCGATTTCTTTGGTACAGTTCGTCAGATCAGCTACCAGCAGATCCAGAAGCAGGGGCTTTTTATTGGTGATTCGCCTAATGATGAGTCCTTGTTCCGTTTGCTGCAAAACAGTTTTTCCGTAGCCAACATCCATGAATTCATCGACCAGCTTCAATATAAACCGCGGTACATCGCACGAGGCTTCGCCGGCGAGGGCAGCCATGAGATTCTCCGTCAGCTGCTGCGCGCCCCGCTCGATCCCCTGCCCGATGATCGCTATGCGATCTCTCTCGTTATTCCGTGTTTCGAAGAGTTGGCCAAGCTGGAAAACTCACTGAAATCATACGCCGCTGCGGCTCATGTTTTGCTGGAAACAAAGGGCCTGAAAGCCGAAGTTGTCCTGGTGGACAATAACTCAGGCAATGCGGCCGCGATCGCGCAGCTGGCGCAGAGGTATCGGCAGCACCTGGATCTTGTCCTCGTGCATCAACCGGCCTTGCCTTCGACCTTTTCCCTTTGCAGCGCCCGCAATCGCGGTGTGATGAATGCCCGAGGTTCTCTGATTCTTTTCACGGACTCGGATTGCATGATCGCTCCGGATTTTTTAGTGGAAGCCCTGCGCTTCGTGGACCAATCGTCTCTGCCGCAGCATTGGATCGTGACGGGCGAACGCGTTTTCGTCCAGACACCCCGGAACATTCCTGAGGCGACGCCGTCACTGTTTTCCAATCTGCCCCCCTGCCCTTCCCCTTCCAACTATGGTTTGACGAAGGATCGACGGTTTCCCTGGATGGAACAGCTTCCCGCCGTAGAGCATCCCTGGAATTTCGTGCATGGCTGTTTCATGTTGATGAAAAAATCCGTTTACCTTGCGGTTGGTGGCTCGAACACGGATTATGATGGGCACTGGGGCTACGAGGAAATCGATCTGGCCCATGAAATCGTCCGCCAGCTGCAAGCGCAGATTTTCTATAGCCCCTTGACCAAGGTCTATCATCAGGAATTCCCTGAGGACGCTCTGAAAATCCAGACGAATGCCCACCGTACAGGCAAGTCGCAGAATCCCAATTGGCAGCGCGTGTGCCGCAAAATAGAAGGCTTTGAGGATTTCAAGGCCAGGCAGTTTGCTCGTCTTGGCATAAGTATGCACTAATCCAATGCCCCCCGCCTGTCGCTATACGGAATTCATGACGAAAAACGAAGCCAATGCGGAAGGGAACTTCTGGTTGGCAGAAAACGTGCGGCCCAACGAAATGATCGGCAAGCTGCTCGAGCGGGGATTTGTTGTGAACCCGGACCTATCGGATGAGGCCGGTATTACGGCCAAGACACCAGGGCAAAGTGGCATGATTTTAACGGGTTGATGGATCATAGACCAAGCAATATCAGGGGATTAATTTTCGCCGCCTAGTAAAACTATGAAGCAGCCACGGATCCAAACGCCTGTATCTTAAAAAGTAATATCTTATGTTCCCATTTTGCTCCGAAACAGTTGTGTCGAATTCACAAGCGGCAGGGCTGCTTTCGGAGCTTAGACATGATCCTTGTTCCGGGCTATACAATTCAAGACGAGATTTTTGTATCCAATCATTCAAAAATCTATAAGGCCGTGCGTGAAAAAGATCTGAAGCCGGTCGTCATTAAGGTCCTTTCCCAGCCCGAAGCCAACAGTCATGCAAGAGCTGGCTTAAAACGTGAATTTCGACTGCTGAATCTGGTTCAATCGCCTTTCATCATTAAAGCTATCGAGCTCATGGACAGCCCCCAGTTGGTGGCGATCGTGCTCGAGGATTTCGGCGCCATTGATACCAGCCGATCCATGCAAACAAAGCCTTTTACCCTACTGCAGGCGACTCGGATTGCGCTCGCCACGGCCAAGGCTCTCGCCGAACTGCACGAGAAAAAGATCATCCATAAGGATATTACGCCCAGGAACCTCCTGGTTCATCCGACGACGCTTGAAGTTAAAATCATCGACCTGGGTATATCCTCGGAACTGGAGCAGGAAAGTCAGGAGATCTCGACCGACGGTCAGGTCGAGGGCAGCCTGCCTTATATTTCACCGGAACAAACGGGCCGCATCTCCCGCGCCCTCGACTATCGAACCGATTTTTATTCTCTGGGGATAACTTTTTTTGAACTGATCACGGGCAAGCCCATGTTCACCGCCGCCGATCATCTCGGCTATGTGCACTGTCACCTGGCCGAAAAACCGAGGCGGGCGGACCTCTTGAATCCTAAAGTACCGCGCCCCCTTGCTGATATCATTGCCAAACTGGTGACCAAAGATCCGGAAGGTCGTTATCAGAGTTCCTACGCCTTGATATCGGATTTGGAACGCTGCTGCCTGGAGCTTGAAACCATCCAGACGGTAGCTACATTTCCCATCGCGCAAAGCGATATCCCGGAAAAATTCACCCTGACCCAAAAACTTCATGGCCGCGAACAGGAACTCAAGGTCCTCTTCAGCGCTTTTCATAACGCATGCCAGGGCAGCTGCGAACTGCTTTTGGTCAATGGTCGCTCAGGGATTGGCAAGTCGCGCTTTGTCAACGAATTGAAGTCCAGTATCTTTGAAAAGCGTGGTTTCTTCATTCAAGGCAAGTTCGAACAGTTTGCGCGGAATTCAGCATTGAGCACGCTCCCGACCATCCTTACTGGTCTGGCGGAGGATATGGTACGACGCCCGCGCGAAGACTACCGCGTGCTGAAGGATAACCTTGCCAAAGCCCTGGGGGCCAATGGCCAGGTTGTTGTTAATATCGCTCCTGATTTTGCGTCCATTTTGGGCCCACAGCCTGATTTGCAGGAATTGAATACGGAACAGAAGCAAGCGCGTCAGCGGATGACTATGGTGAACCTGTTCCGGACCTGCGCGCAAAGAAATCACCCGCTGGTGATGTTCCTTGATGACCTGCAGTGGGCCGACACGGCCTCGATCAGTCTGATCAGTGACCTGCTCCGATCGAACCAGATCCGGCATCTCGTGATCATCTGTGCCTATCGCGATAATGAGGTTGATCCCAGCCATCCCTTTGCACGCATGATCCAATCCCTGCAGGAAGAGAATTTCAAGCCTGGGTACCTGACCTTGGGTCCGATCGACCAGGATGCCGTGGCCAAGCTGATTGCTGAGGCCGTCCATCGCCCCCAAAACGAAGTCAGGGATCTGGCCCAGATTATCCATACCAAGACCGAGGGTAGCCCCTTCTTTATCAAGGAATACCTCACCGATCTTTTCTATGAAAATTTTATTCTCTTCGATCGTCAGCGCGGAACCTGGGTCTGGGACATCGACAAGATCAGACGGCATCCGGTGCCGGACAACGTTGTCGAGTTCATGATTGAGAAGCTTAAAAAGCTGCCGGAAACCGCGGTCGAAGCCCTGCAAACAGCGGCGTGTCTCGGCAGCGAGTTTGACCTCAAAACATTGGCACGAGTGCTGGATCGGGAAAGTGCTCAGGTTCTCAGGGACCTGGGTCCAGCCATCAAAACCGACCTTATGATCCCCTTGGACCGCAACTACCGCTATCTGTCCGATGCGGAAGGTGGATCCGATTTGAACGCGATGAATGTATCATTGAAATTCCAGCATGACCGAATCCAGCAAGCCTGCCGGGATTCCCTGGATCCTCAGCTGAAGCAAAACGTTCATCTGCGGATTGCCCGCATGATGGCCGCAGCTGATGATTACGCGGATAAATCCGTGGAACTGGCCCGACATTACAGTGAAGCCCTGCATCTGATCACCACCCGCGAGGAACGACATTTCGCTGTCAGGGTTCACCTTAAGGCCTCGATGATCGCGAAAAATGCCGCGTCCTTCCATGCCGCGTTCCATACTGTCAAGGTCGCTGAGACTCTTCTCAAGGATGACAGCTTTGCGACGGCCTACGAACTCAAGAGCGCGACCCTCTTCGAACTCTGCGATCTGGCGTTTTTCATAGGCCAGGCGGATCTGGCTCAGGAATACGGCCGGGAACTCATTGCCAATGTTACCAGCGATCTGGAAAAAATTCGGGTCTTCGATCTTGAGATGACTCATTTTGAAGGCCTCTATATGCATCGCAAGGGCCTAAAAATCTTTGCCGAAGCGAACAAGGTCCTTGGCATCAAGCTCCCCAAAAAACCCAACGACCTCCATATTCTTCTGGAAATCATCAAGGTCAAGTGGGCTCTTCGCAAAAAAACCGATCAGGATCTCATGGCAGGCGAAGCCATCCAGAATCCGCTGCTGCAGTACCAAATACGCTTGCTGATCATCGCCTGCATCTTTCATTACTGGAAAACTGATAAGAATGCCTCGCTCCTGTTTGTCATGAAGGCGCTTCAGCTTTCCCTGCGCCACGGGCTTGCACCCGAGGTATCCTATGTTTACGCAACCTATTCGGTTCTTCTCCACTTTCTGGGGGATCAGGCTGGAGCCAGGAGATTCGGCGAAATCTCTGTGGCCTTGGCGGAACGTTTCGACGATCTTGCCTGGAAATCAAAGACGTATCTACTCTACGAAGGCTTTATCTACTTCTGGCACTTCAACCAAAGTCAAATCCTGGGCGTCATTCAAAAATCCAATGACTACGCCCTGCGATCTGGCAATAAATTTTCCTTTCTGTCTTTCCATCAGCTGGCCAGCTATCCACCGCTGAATCACGTGGACGACTTTATCAATACAGTGGACCAGCATGAGAAGGCCATCAAGGAATCCCAGAGTCCTGACATCATTTTGGGGACCCGCCTGGGGAAAGGCGTCTATTACAATCTGAAGGGTCTCACCGCGGGGCCGGACAACCTTGACTGGGAAGGCTACACCGAAAGCCGGGATCGCAAAAGCTTCTCGTCGGGGGCTTATGATGCGATACCCAGCATTTATAGGGCGAAAATTCTCTATTTCAACGGTCAAATGGCTGAGGCCATGGCTCAGATCCGGTCCTCTTGTGGGAATTTGTCCCTTGTCGGCAATATCGAGGATTTTTGGGCCAACTTTTTGTTCTTCCTGGTCGGCGCCGGCTGCTATCACAGTTTTTCATTCGTCCCGAAGCTGAGCCTCAGATTGAAAATGCACGCCATCGCGAGGAAAATGCAGAAATGGGCCCGACACAATCCAGCCAACTTCCACTATGCGGTCCTGCTCTTTAACGCCGAGTACGCGCGGCTGCACCGTAAACCTTTTATCGATACGCTGAGACTCTATGATGCGGCCGTCGCGGAGGCCCGCAGCTACTCCAAGGAAGTGGAATGCATCGCAGTCCTGGCCGCATTCCGCTATATCGTGGCGGAAGGGACCGATAAGCTGCAGGTGATCTATCTGGCCCAGACCTTGAATACCTTCCTCCAGTTTGGAGCCACACGCGTCTTCAGTCTGCTCAAGGACCAGCATCCCGAACTCTATGCCACTGCCCTGGCTCAAGGACTTATTCAGCAGACAGGTTTGCCGTCCGAACCAGGCCTGCCGCACGTGACCGAATCGGTGCTTGTCACGCAAAAAGATCTGACTATGACCACCGCTATGGGTGGCAGGTCGACAGCCATGAGCCTGGACCTGAATACTGTCATGAAAGTCTCGCAGTCGCTTTCTTCAGAAATTAGCGTACGGGGCCTTCTGTCCAGACTCCTTGGATTTTTGGTTGAAAACTCCGGTGCGGAAAAGGTTCTGCTCGTTAGAATCGATGATCATGACAAGCAATTCCACATTCATGCCAAAAAACTCTCCAAAGCCCATGCCGAGGATTTTGATCGCGAACAGGCTCGGAACTCAGTCCACCTTTCTCAGGAAATGCTGGACTCATTTGTCCGCCTGCCCAAAGCGGTTCTTATTCATGACGCGCAGGACGACAAGCACCTTAAGAATGATCCCTATATTAAAGACAATCGGGTGCTGTCGATCCTCTTGACCCCGATCCTGCGCATGGGCCGGCTCGCCGGATTCATTTATCTGGAAAATAATAGCATGCCAGGGGCCTTTAATAGCGAACGGGCCCGTATTGTCGACTTTCTGGCCTCGCAGGCAGCCGTGTCCCTGGAGAACGTGGAACTTTACGAGCAGCTCGAAGAGAAGGTGCGGGAAAAAACCGAGGAAATCAAGCTGATCATGGCCAACATCCAGCAGGGTATCCTGACTGTTCATGCCAGCAAAACCATCGGAGAGCATTATTCGAAATATCTCGAAGATATTTTCGAAACCGAACAGGTCGCTGGCCAGAATATCGTGCAGTTCCTGTTCCATCGCAGTGAACTCAACGCTGATGCAAAATCGCAGTGTGTATCGGTCCTGGAGGCCAGCCTGGGCGAGGACATCCTCAATTATCAGATGAATCAGGCAGGCCTTATCAAAGAACTCACCTTTCAGGGCAGAACGAGCAAAAAAATACTGGCCCTTGAATGGCATCCTGTGGCCGATGAGACCCGCAGGGTGGAAAAGATCCTCGTCAGCATCCGTGATGTGACGGAATTAAGGGCCCTGGAAGGCGAGGCTCGGCTCGGTCGCGAAGAGATGCAGGTCGTCAATGAGATTCTGGCGATCGGGCTTCAGCCATTTGACGATTTTCGCCTGGCTGCCCGACGCTATCTTGAAGCGGTTGAAAAAGTTCTGGCTGAATCCCGTCTGGAAACCCAGGACATCAACCGGGCTTTTATCGCTTATCATACTTTGAAAGGGTCCGCGCGAAGCCTTGGGTTCAAACATCTGGCCCATGAGGTCCATCAAGCTGAAGATTATCTTGCTGAACTTCAACAGGACCTTGTGAAGGTGGATCGGGCGCGCCTCCAGCGTGACCTCCAACTGGTACGTCAGGCTTTGGAGCACTATGAAAATACAGGAAGCCAAAGGCTTGGGCGTAGTCTTGAAGGTAGCTTGACGGCGTCCATGGTCGGTCAGTACCTGCAGGCTCTCGAAGGCATGAAGCCAGATACTCTGGACGAAGTTCGCGAGCAAATTTGGGAAGGTCTGGCCCGGTTCTACTATACACCAGCCGAAAAGCTTTTCGCCGATACCCTGGCAGACGTACCACGTCTGGCCAAGGACCTTGGCAAGGCCGAGCCGATTCTTTCGCTACCGGATTCTGATATCGTTTTTACTCCTGAAGGCTCACGGCTGCTCAAGGATGTGCTGACTCACCTGATGCGCAATGCCCTGGATCATGGTATCGAAACCCCGGATGTCCACGTCCAGGCGGGCAAACCTGAGCACGGCCATCTGATCATTACATTGCAGGACAATGCTGACGATGGTCAGCTCACCCTGCGTTTCCAGGACGATGGCATGGGCTTGAATGTGGAAGCCATCCGGCGCCGGGCCTTGGAAAAATCCCTGATCGCTCGGGACTCGTCACCATCCCTGGAAGCTGTGTGCAACCTTATTTTCCATTCCGGACTGTCGTCACGAGACAAGGTCAGCGACATTTCCGGTCGTGGCGTAGGAATGGATGCTGTGAAGAGCTATCTCGAGGATCAGAAGGCCAGCATTCGCCTGGAATTGCTGGCGCCGAATTCCAAGGGATGCGTGCCCTTTATCGTAGTCATCAGCCTTCCTTCCCATCTGTTCAAGGCCCACCGCTCGACCCATGCTTATCGTCTTGTCAGCTGAGTTTCGTCCCGTCACCGACAGGGAAGGCTCAGCTCCAGATCCATATCGGACTGACTCGCAAAAAAAGTCTTTTTGGCGAGCACACGTTCCTGCGGCAGATAAATGATGCGTCCTTCATAAGTCTGACCATCCTCCAAACGTTCAATAAAAGCAAAGTTGCGCTTCACCGGTTCCACCAATTTGACCAGAATTTTCGGCTGGGTCATGTGAATCAATTCGAAACGCATCTGATTATGAGGGAAACCGACCGTACAGGATGTCGGGTCGGTCACGCGCACGCGCACTTCAACCCTTTTGATACTGCGGGCCACTTCATTTACAATGCCAACCGAACCGGAAGGTGTAAAAGGCGTCGACACAACAGGAACAGGAAGCACATCATCCTTATGTCGCGTAAAACATCCACTGCTGATCAGTAAACTGGCAACGACCAGTCTGAAAATAAGGCTCTTCATTCGATACTCCTCGTCATGGGCCATCTCCGCCGCTCACTCCGTAATCTTACACAGGTCATTCCCGGCTTGTCAGCGTCTGTTGGGCGCATTCTTTGAGTAAGATAACTCAACGAATATAATTTGTTTCCTTATCAAACTAAATCGCGGTAGCCTGCTTTCAATTTTCAAAAAGGAGTATGCCGCATGATTACGGCAAGAACCTTGACCATACTGGTCGCTCTTAACTTGAACGCTATGGGACTCTTCCGGTCGACAATGGCCCACAGTGCCCAGCCAGGCCCTGCAGGTGCGGATAACAAATGGATCGAGAGCTACGTGTCGCGACTCAGCCTGGAGGCGAAGGTCGGGCAAATGATTCAGGCGGAAATTCTAAACATCAAAACCGCCATGGGAACGAACCAGCATCCGGTTCGTGATCTTGGCCTGGGTTCTGTGCTGGCTGGAGGCGACTCCATGATTCAGCCCAATACCCAGGACGCCTGGCTGCAGGAGCTGGAAAACCTGCAGGACGAAGCCCGCTCCACGCCCGGGGCTGTGCCGCTGCTGATCGGGGTTGACGCCGTCCATGGCCATGCCCTGGTGCGCGGCGCCACGGTTTTTCCCCATAATATAGGACTTGGTGCCACCCGCGATCCGGAACTCCTGCAAAAAATTGGGGCGGCCGTTGCGCGCGAAGTCCTGGCAACAGGATTCAACTGGACTTTCGCACCTGCTGTTTCCGTCGCTCGTGACCTGCGATGGGGACGGACTTATGAAAGTTTCGGTGAGCATCCCGAGCTGCAAAGGCTTTTGGTCCAGCCTTACATTCGCGGTCTGCAGGAGACTCCGCTCGGACCATGGCGCCTGGCGGCCACGGCCAAGCATTTTCTGGGCGACGGCGGCACCTTGTGGGGAACGGGATATCCCCTGCCAGGCGAGTTCGGGATGGACCGCGGTGATACGCGCGGTGCGCTGAAGGATATTCTTGCCATGCATGGCCTGGGTTTCCAGGAGGCCATCAAGGCAAATGTGGACACGATCATGGTGTCCTATAACAGCGTCAACGGCATCCCCATGCATGCCGAACGTTCGCTCATTATGGATTACCTTAAAAAGCCGGCGAGCCAAGGCGGGCTCGGATTCGAAGGTCTCGTCGTGTCCGACTGGAATGCCATTGATGAACTGCGGACGCCAGGCATCACCGATCCTCTGAAACGCTATCAAAATCAGCTTATCCAGGCCGTACAAGCGGGCGTTGATATGGTTATGGTGCATGACCAACTGTGGCTCAACTCTAAGCAGAAGGATTCGCAGTTCCGTTATGCTCGCGCTCATCAACTGCTGGTGGAAGCCGTGCAGGATGGACGCCTGCCCCGACAACGGATCGACGATGCCGTCGCGCGCATTATCAAGGTGAAAGTACGGGCAGGTTTATTGGACCAAAGTCCTGACCAGGAGCCTCTCGGTTTGGTCGATAAAAAATTCTTTGGCCACTCCAACCATCGGGAGCTGGCGCGCGAAGCCGTGCGTAAATCCCTCGTCCTGCTTAAAAACGAAGCTCAAACCCTGCCGATCACGGCCGCAAAGTACAAAACACTCTGCGTCGCGGGTTCCAAAGCGGACAACTTTGGTATTCAGGCTGGAGCCTGGACCACGGGTTGGCAAGGAACGCTGGATAATGCCTCCAAAACACCCGGCTCCAAAACAATCCTCGATGGGCTGCGGGATCAAGCTCGTGAGAAAGGTCTGTCCTTGATCCACGCGTCGGATGGCAAATTTTCTGACGCAGCCTGTTCATCCAAATCAAGTCTGCGCCTGGTGGTCGTTGGCGAAAAACCCTATGCCGAATTCCAAGGTGATCGGCGTAACTTAAGTCTGCCTCAAGAGGACCTGGCCTTATTACACCGCGTCCGGTCCATCGAGGGTCCGATGGTGGTTGTGCTTCTGTCAGGACGGCCTCTTGTGATCACCAAGGAATTACCCCAATGGCAAGCCCTGGTCGCGGCCTGGCTCCCCGGGAGTCAGGGTGAAGGCGTGGCGGACGTCCTTTTCGGTGACTACAGTTTTACCGGCAAGCTATCGCAAACATGGCCGGCAAGCATGGATCAGTTGCCATTTGGTGATCGCAACAAAGGGCTTTTTCGCTACGGCTTCGGCCTTCGCTCGGAGTAAATCATGGGTTTGAATATTTTCGGTTACGGAATGACCTGCGTCCTGGCGTTCGGCAGCGCGATCACGGCTCAGGGTCAGCACTATGATCCAGGCGCGAAATGGCAACTTGTCTGGCAGGATGAGTTCGAGAGTTCGCGCCTGGATCCAACGAAGTGGTCTTATGATTTGGGCCAGGGTCAATGGGGCTGGGGGAATAACGAATGGCAGACCTATACCAACAGTTCTGACAATCTGTGGCTGGAAAATGGCCTTCTGAATATCCGTGCCATCCGAAATTTCACGGGTAATGGCGGCTATACATCGGCTCGCATCAACACGAAAGACAAACAGCAATTTCTCTTTGGCAAGATTGCAGCACGAATGAAACTGCCCAGGGGACGCGCGGTCTGGCCGGCTTTCTGGATGATGGGAAATGTCTCGGACCTCGATCCCTGGCCGCTATCCGGCGAGATCGACATTGTGGAAATGCGTGGCGGTCACGCCTCCGAGTTTAAGAATGGCGATGGCGGTGATCAGAAGATTTATGGCAGCCTTCACTACTTTCATTCCCAGGCCAACGGTCATGTGGGCTGGGGTGAGGGGGCCAGTCTTGACCGACCGTTCGCGGACGATTTTCATATTTTTGAAGTCGAGTGGTACGATACCCATATCGTTTATAAACTCGATGGTCGGACTTATGCTCTGGCACAATTCAATGGCACGACTGAGATGCATGAATTTCGTGCCTGGCCTTATTACCTGCTGTTTCAAGTGGCTGTGGGCAGTCCCGCCACACTTTTTACAGGCAATCTAATGCCGGATGACTCGGTCTTTCCCCAGACGATGCAGGTGGATTGGGTTCGGGTTTATCAGACGGACGAAATGCTTAAGAAAGTCGACAAACCTTATACCCCCGGGGGCATCACGTATAACGTCTCCAGCGAAAGCCTGAGCAGTCAAGGGCAGCCGGCTGAGACTGGGATGCGTTTGGACGCCTGGAATAAAAACGGCTTTACGATCACATCCGATGCAGGAGCAGCGGAAGGCAGCGAATCCATCGCCTTGCGGAGCGATGGATCCCAAGGATGGTTCGGCGTGGGTTATACACCCGGAAGCAAGGTTAACCTGGGTGGCTATCGTTTTATGACCGTATCACTTAAAACAACTTCGCAGGCAGCGTTCAAAATCGGATCGAACCATTCCTATGGCTCGTGGGTCTATTTCATTCCTGGCACCGAACCTTATGGATTCAAACGGGATGGCCAGTGGCATACGCTGCGCATTCCAAGGAGTGATTTCCTGCAGCCGGATTATGATTGGGGACACGTGGACTATCCCTTCGCGCTGGTGGCGTCCGGCTTGAAAGGTCCTACGGAAATTTCGATCGATAATATCTACTTCGATAATAAGTCCAACAATCCTGATGATTATCTCTTGATACCAAAAGCCACGGAATATTACTTCGAGGGTGACGACAAGCTGGGCGCCGTCGACGAGCTCAAGGGCGAAATGCGTTCACAGATTTGGACGTTCCATGGATTTGAAGCGTCCAAGGTGGCCAGCAACTGTCTCCGTGGCAGGGAATGCTATCATCTTGTGGCCGATGGATCAGGGTATTGGTTCGGATTTGCCTATGCTGGAACGGATCTTACCAAACTCCTCGACTACAAGACGCTCGAATTTTCAGCCCGTACACGCTCTCAGGGCAAGCTCAAAGTGGGTATGGTCGATGACAAGAGCCAGGAGTTCTGGTTCAACCTTCAGGATTCCCCTTATGCCCTGCCCCGTGATGGCCAGTGGCACACGGTGAGTCTGCCTCTCAGTGGATTCACGGGGGTGAACACCAAGGCGCTTAAGACCGTGTTCGCTTTGGTTGGAGAGGAAGCCGTGCGCTATGAGGTTGATTTGGATGCGGTGAAGCTCAAAAAGTGAAAAGATACCAAAGGGAAGCCTGCAAGAGCCCGATTTCCTCCTTTCAAGATCGCCCCAAAGCGCCGATATCCAAGAGAGCGCTTTGGCAAAGGAAACGGGCTTTTGAGGTTTATCTTACTTATTTTGATCGGCACTATGGTCTGCTTGCAGCAGGTTATCGCAGCCCCGTCACTAAGCCAGCAGCAACAGATCAACCGAGTCATCCGCCTGGTTTACGACGAACCGCTTGAAGCGGTACGCGTGGGCCAGGAACTCGTGCGTGAGATGACATCCGAAAAGGATCCTGAGTCCTTTGTTATCATTGCCGCCGCCATTGCGGAAGCAGCCGGTATGTATGGTGATGCCAAGGAAATGACCCGATGGGTGGAAGTGGCCTTGCCTCTCGCGGAGTCGCGTTCCATGCTCCGGGAGCGGATTATTCTCAATAGCATGAAAGCTGTGGCCTTCGAATTCGAAGGCGACTTCCAAAATGCTGAAAAACAGCATAAATATTCTCTCGATGAAGCCAGGAAAGGCCAAAATCCGCAGTACGAGGTCATTGCTGCGGTTTACATGGCGTTTTTCTATACCAGAGCCCAGGATAATAAGGAATTTGCGTTACTGGTCGACCGAACGATTCCGCTCTTTAAAACATTGCCGCACGATGCCCTCTACCATATTTTCCTGGCGATCGTCGGCATGGCCTATGACAATGCGGTTTTTGATCGAATCGATGACAGCATTCGTCTTTTGCGCGAGGCTGTCGGGTACTTTGAAGGGCAATCCCTCAAATTCCTCGGTTACACCTTTACGCACTCCTTGGCCATCACGATGCTGAAAAGGGATCCTGAAGAGGCTCTTCGCATCTTGAATGCCGGAGCTGCCAAAAATCCAATCTTCCAGGTCCCCGAACATAAAGCTTATGCTGATGATCTCAGGGGCAAAATTTATTTCGCTCTCAAAGACTACCCCAAAGCCATCGATTTCTACAGTAAGGCGACGCAGTACTGGAACACCAAACAGACGAATGTCAATTTCCGCCAAAAAGTGCAAATCGATATTGTAAGAAGCTATGTCGAGCTTGGACAGTATGACAAAGCCTGGGAAGAATTGCAGACGGTCGGCCAGATCGAAAGCAATAAAGTTCACTTTCATTATATGTACCACAGCACCAAAGCTGTAATTATGCAGGGGCTGGGACGCATCCAAGAGGAAAATGAGGCGCTTCGGTTGGCCCTCAAGTATTATAAGGCCTATTTGGATGAGCACAGCGCCGAGATTACCAAAACCGCCGAAGCTCAACTGAACCTCAAAAGGCTCGAAGACAGCAGGAAACTGCTCGAAGCTGAAAACAAAGCGCAAACTGCCGAATTGGACCAAGCCAGGAAGACTCAAAAAATTTCTCTGATCATTCTTTTTCTGGTGATCTGTTTTCTCATGTTGGCTCTTCACTCCATCAAAAAGAGTCGTGAAGTACGCATAAAAAAGCAGGAACTTCAAGACATCCTCGATACAATTGAAGAAGGCATCCTGCAAATTGGCAAAGACCTCTGCATTCATCCCGACTATTCCCGCTATGCCGAGCAACTTCTCGGCGGTGAGCCCCTCCTCGGGCGCAATCTGATGGACGTCCTTTTTGGTGAAGATACCAGTTCGCGTGAAACCAGAAGCATCGTCGAGCAAAGCCTTGGTTTTAGCATCGGTGAAGCAGGCGAATCCTGGGACTTCAACTCGGGACACCTGCCAGACCAGATCAATAGGCAAGGCCGTACCCTCTCGCTGTTTTGGCAACCGTTACGGGACAAGGCCAACACGATCGTCATTGTCATTCTTTCCATTCGTGACATCACAAAGCAGGTTGAACTCGAGCAGAAGATCAACGCTGAGAAAAGTTTGCAGGAAGCCTTTGATCAGAAGCTGGCCGAAATAAAAAAGGTCGATGTCGAGCGCGCCTGTCACTTTCTGATCCAACATCGTGATCGGATGAGTTCCCTCGTTGATTATGAAGCAGCCGGTACGCCTGCCTGGCGAACGGAGCTTCACACTCTGAAAGGTGAAGCCAGGACTCTGGGCCTCACCTCACTGAGCAGCTGCATTCACGAGCTTGAGAGTTGCCTCGGGCATCAGGATCAAAATTCGAGAGACAGCTTCGCAAGGCACATCCAGGCCATCGCGTCGACGATGCAGCAGTTTCAAACCGTGATTGATAAATTTTTCACGC
>NZ_DASQYZ010000349.1:0-3624 GCF_035638955.1 Oligoflexus sp.
GCATCGTTCCAGTGACAAAACGCATGACAAAATCAAAGTGTCAAAACCTGCCCTATCTCAACGAGTTTTGTCGCTGCCCCACGTCTGCAAAGGATTTGCCGTCAGCTTTGCCGCTCATGACAGCGACGTTCATTCTGAGCCTTTATGTTGATCACAAGCGGCGTAAAACCGGTCACTGCTCACCCAGGATAATGGTGAAACCACGATGTGCACTGCTTACTGAATAATTGTGGAAAATCAATTGCGTCCCGACCAGGACAAATTTCAAGAGCAACCTCTGGAGGACAAATGAAAGCCTGAAAAGCAGGAAAGCTGCATAATTCCATCCAAAAGTTTGATCGACTCCAGAACAGTGCTTGCTTTGTAGATGTTATTGTAAGCACTGGCTCGAGAAACCTGGGTGGACCCAAACAATCTCCAGTTTGTTGGTTTGTGTATTCCGGTGAAGGTGGCGGTCGATTCCGCAGGAAGATGTCACCCGATTCCGGAGTAAGGTTTCACTGGGAGCGAAGCGACGCCTATCTCAATTGGATTCCGCTTCTGTCTGGTCAATGTGGATTTTTTCCGTCGCATCGATTTGCCTATAAACTGGATCCTGGCTGGGGCCAGGAGCCATAATACATTCAATCTTTCGGGCGCAAGCTTTATGCGCCCTGCGTCAGCTCAACGGCGGAGTCATGCAAGGAGGCCTCCTTCCCTACTGATTTGCCCTCAGATGGACCTTTCCCGAACGGATCTTTGCTGTAACGCGTTTTTGTTCATAATCCGCGGTATACGACAATTGCGGCAAAAAATACGGGGGCTGGAAACACTATTCTAAAAATTGCCAAAAATGCACACTTTCACCTGTTGAAAGTACACATATTAAGGAGCAGGATTAAAAAAATGACATACACGATTAATTTTTATGAAAAAAGAGTTTCGATTGGCGAAATCCAATGTCGTTGTGAAACCGGAATTTATGGATTTCGAACATTTTCCAGTCCTTCACTCGACAGGGCTTCGACTTTTGACCTTTTCCATCCCATGGTTTTGCTGATGCAAAGCTGAATCCATTGAACGGTTCGAATGAGGATCTATGAAATTGGAACACTTCGCTTCATTTCCGGATAAATTTCAAGCTGATGTCATTGCTGAATTGCTTCAACGGGCTGGAATAGAGGTTGAAACAATAACCGCAATGGACTCAGAAAATTTGCGCAGCTCCAGAGTCTGTCTTTTCGTTAACGAGGATGAACTCGTTCTGGCAGGGGATATGCTTCATGAGGTAAAAAAACCTCGCTCTCATGAATCCCTGCTTACTTTACAAAAGCATTTCAACCACCTCCTCAAACCGATCCTTGGTCCCGCAAAAAATTAATACAAGATGCTTTTGTCTATCGAGTTCGACTCTGGCTGAATTCTTGTGAATGAGCACATCCTGTAAATACCCGACATCGGCCCTCAACAACGGCCCGGGCGGTCCCTTGACCCAGTGGGATTTTTGCTGTTGGCCTTCAAGGTCTCGAACGCGTTGCCGCAGTTCCTGATTGGCAAGGCGCTCCTCCATCAATATCCTCTCCGTATCCCGCGCTTGAGATTCGCCGAAGTGAATTTGTCTGCCATCGGCGATTGTCAGAACGGTTGCAAGGAGCGACGGCTTTTTCCTTTTGCGTGCCGGGTCACCACCTCTGAGATCCGAGAACGTCCGCCCTGCGAGTGCAGTAAGGACCTTCCCCGGAAACGATGCCTCATTTTCATGGATGACCTTTAAAGCAGAGGTCGGCCACCTGACAGCAACCTTTCTATAATGGGATATGAGGGCGTCGCTGACGCCAAGGTTCCTGGCGATTTCTGTCTGCGTATGCCCTTCCTTCGTCCACAAATTGACCAATTTGACGTTATGCAGAAAATGTCGAGCGCTCGCCGGTTTTTTCATAAACTCTTCCATCTTCATAGTGAAAAACCCCTATAAAACTCGATGATTTCAAGACGATATCTCAACCTGGAAAACTGTAAGCCAGCCAGTCCGTTTTATTGTCTGGATTCAAATTGCCCTAGCTGGGAAAAGTATCTGGACAGGGCGAGGCGCTGCCCCCTTTCAAAGGGACATGGCGCTGGTAAACGTTGGCGAGCGCTTCTTTGGTTAGCATCGCGAGCGACTTCTTTGCGTCCTTGTTGGTCTCTTCTTTACCTTTTTCGGTGACAGCGGAGCAGCGCCGCCAGTCACTTCGGGCTCGTGACCGCCGCAGGATTCTTGCAGACGACCGTGAGAAAAGGCCCGAAACGGCCTTTGTTCCTCAATTCCTTTCTGCCTTCACGTCAAATATCTACACCAATCAGCGGGCCTAATACTTTTTGCTATGCTCGTAAAGCTCTGCCGGGACCGGCTGCATCCTTCACTGGAAATTTGTCCGCCTAGTACTTTTGGCTATTATGTGCAAACTTGATTCGCCCAATAAAACAGAAGGTTTGTCAGCCGGGTCTGCCGGCAGCCTCGCTTGTGTGTGTCAATTGATCGAAGGGGAAGGCCCACAAGGCTTTCCCCACCCCCTCACCGAACCAATCCTCTAGTGCGTGATCAACCTCAGGCCCACGTTCCCTGGCCATCTCTTCAAGGTCGCGGTAGCTCAGCTTATAGGAAAGATACCAGCGGACATGGAGCATGATGATCTGGCGCTCAAAACAATGACCTTTGGTGTCAAAAAGCATGAGCCGCCCTCCCGAGGTTTCCTCGGGAATACCACCGACTTAACCAGGCGCAACAGAACCAATATCCGGCCAGAGGACATCCTCACGCTCACTGTTCAGCTTCCCGCGAAGGGCGACGTGATATTGAAGTTCGCGGACGAGATTTTTCAGCACCGCAGGCCTGCGCTTTTGGATGATGGCCAGCACGAAAAAGAGGCGTGGGATGCTCTGTCCGCAGAGCAGGAAAAATTTTTTGACTTCTAGGGCGTGTACTCATTTCGTCTTGAAAACTCTGGCGTAAATATCGTCAGCTTGGCCTTAAACCCCAATTTTGAGGGGAGATATTCTGTGATCGGGATACCCTGTTCGTTCATTTTTAGGAACAGTACCATTTCTATCCATTCGTCGAGGAGATCTCTGTCACCTTCCAGCTCTTTAACCGCTTGAGAAAAAATAGGCCTGACTTCCTCCAAGATTTTCCTTTGTTCTCGACGCATTTTTTTGATTTGTTTTTGTCCCATTTTCCCACCAAATATATGCTACTGAGTCCAAACCATGAAACATACCAAGCTTGTTGCTGCGACATAGTTGCGTTTCAATTTATCAAAACGAGTTGCAAAGGCCCGATATTGTTTCATCTTGGCAAAAAGATTTTCTATGGCATGTCGAGCCTTGTAAATCTCTTTGTCAAAATGAGGATTGGCAGACATGCTACATTTCCGGGAAGGGATAATGGGGATTTTGCCAGAACCGAGCAGCGCGTCTCGAAGAGGCTTGGAATCATAGCCTTTATCCGCAATCACGATGTCGGCTGATCGAGCCGATAAACTTTCAGCCATTCGCAAATCATGTGCGTTCCCTTCGGTCACTTCAAAGCTTTTAGGATTTCCATGCGCATCGGTCAGCATATGAACCTTGCTGGTCAATCCGCCTTTGGATCGACCCAGGGCGGAG
>NZ_DASQYZ010000350.1:0-4016 GCF_035638955.1 Oligoflexus sp.
CGTCTGTCCTGGCCTGAGTAGGCCCATCAGTGTCTCCCTTGAAATCAGTACAAGCGGCTCTTCGCCTCTACCCCGATTCAAAACCTATCGGCGCATAGGACAAAGATTATAGTTGCTCCTGCAATTAAGATCGCCTCTCGCAATAGCCACCTCACAGACAGGGTAATGCCCACTCTTTATTAAGCTAGCGTGTGAAATAGTTCAAAAAGGTATGAATCTTGAATAATCTGAGATGCGATACCATATAAGAGGGCAAAAAATGCTGTCTACAGGGAGAGGCCGACCTTCCGGCCGGCCTGGTCATTAGTTTTTATAAGCAACGGTGCCGTTGCAGTACAACCACTCGGACTTTTGATATCCCGACTGGCATGAGGTCGAATAGGAGGTCTCTGCTTCCGTATGATAGTTTTTTCCGTCAAGGCTGACCTTGTCCACCATCAGATTGCGCGCTCCTCTTGCCCCACCGTCGTTCACGAACTCGACTTTGATCCTGTCGATGGCAATGGTCTTTGGATGATTATAAGTAAACGTTTGGAACTGACGAAGCGCCGGGTTGCCCTTGGTGTCAGTCCATGTGGCAACTGGGATGTCGTCCACCAGGAGACGCATGGTGGGATAAACGCCGTCGGCAGCTTCTCCGGCAGCAAAGACGGTAATGGCTGAACCGAATTCATAGGCACCGAGATCGGGCAACCCTGCGGCTGCACGGCCGGTGTAGTCGGCTTGATAGCCTAACTCGAGACCAGCATCAATGGCTTTGCTCCCTTCTGCGAGGCGCAAATCACCTCCCTGGGCGTCGAAGAATCCCGCGTCAGAAAGCTTTTCGGTGGGGTCAAGGGCAAAACCAGGAGAGATCCCGCCGACCATGTTGTAAAGATTATTGGTATGACTGAAGGCTGCTGAAGGGGCAATGCGGACATCGCTAACAAAAATGTTGTTTCTGAGGAGCAGGGTTTTCGGATCTTCTCCTTTCTTGAAGCAGTCGATAGCCGGGCTGCCGCCCCCAGCCGGTTTGTAAACCGTATTATTTTCAAAGCGCACATCCTCAATTTTTGCCAGAGAACTTTCTGTATGAACGCAAAGCACAGGCGTCACCACGTCGACGATGACGTTATGATGCATTCTGATTGCATGAGCGCTGGCATCCCCGCCTGGGCCTCCGATTTCGCTGAAACCATCGGTATTTTTCGCGTAATTGTGATGGATATGGGAACGATCGGTGACACCAAAGAGTTCCACGAATCCGCCGTCCTTTCCATAGTCATAGCTGGGGCCGATACAGTTCTCGCCACGGTTGTATGATATTTCATTGTCCGTGTTCTCGAGCCAGAAGCAGTTGGCACCAAAATCATTGCTTCCACTCCTGGGTTTATCAGGGTCCCTGGGATCGTTCACAATCATATGGACGTCATGGACATAATTTCTTGTAATGAGGTTGAATTGCCCGAAGGTTTGAACCCCAATGCCAACATTGGCAATTTCGTTATGGCGGATGATATTATGATTCGCGCCCTCATTAATCATAACCCCACGGGCGTTGGCATTACGGAGCAGCAGACCTTCTACTGTAATGTAGCTGCCTTTGACTTCAACGGCGGCCCCCCACCGCCCCGCACCGGGATTCTCGATAATCGGCGACTTCATTTCCTGAACAGGCTTATCCTCATCCCCATAGGCTTCAATGATGATGCGAGCCTCGGCCGTTCCCGAATCCTTGATAGTCAGCCCCGTATCCCAGGCTGAGCCTCGTCTCAGCCGGATCACATCGCCAGCCAGAAGTTTCGTCGCGTTGATTTTTGTCAGCGACTTCCATGGTGTGGAAAGCGAAGTGCCCGAAGCCACATCCGATCCCGCCACACTGTCGACATAAAAGGTTTGAGGACCGCGGGCGGAAGCCGCAAGATTTGAATCTGTGCCGCGGGACCCGCATCCCAGAATACTGCCAGCCAAGAACAAGGACACAAGACCAATCTCAACTCTTTTCATACAGATCGCTCCATCAGTTGAAGAGGCAACAGGACCAGTCCCGGCAAGAACGCCAAGCACTTTCTTGAACAGAGATATCGCAAAAACACAGTTCCTGCGGCCGCATGATTTTTACCAGACGATCACTATCATTTTTCTTCATGCAACCACAGCGGAACCTTTTCATTCTTATCCACTCTGATTACTTTATGCTGTATTCAAGCCACTCAAAAGCAGAGGCCCTTCTCGGCACTAAGCAGAAGTAAACCAAATAAACAGGATGAAGATGATAATGAAATCAATCGGCAGACTTTCGCTGGCATGAATGAAAGCAGGACACCTGTCGCACCAAACTTACAGTGAAGGTGAGGATAACAGTGTGAGGCAGGATATTGGAATTGCACATCATGAGTAAACGGCCGTTTTACACCGTGAGCTTTTGGAAGATGACAGACTGAGGTATTGGATTTCATTTTATGGCCAATATCTTCCTTGAATTTCGCGGAGCTCCCTGGATCGATTATCTAATCTATCCAATACTTTTGTGTGTACCGATCGCAGGCGATGAAAAAGCCGCAAAACGCTTTCTCTTGAAGGCTATCAAGTTCGGTGAACTGGCGAATATGACGAGTCCCAGGTCAAAATACCAGAGGCTTATGGCAACACAACCATCCTTGCCATCCCCTAAGATAAATCAAGAAAGCGTCCTCACCAGGTTGATTTTAGCCGGTTGTGGTCGCATACTCCTAAGACCATTTCAGGAGGCGTAATTTTGTCTCGAATCGATCTCAAATTAATTGCCGAGCAGCTTCCTCAAGATTGGAAAAGCCAATCAGTTGGCTTAATTGGCGAAACAAATATCAGAGTCCTGCGAATGAATGGCTCAGAAATTCCGGAGGAGGCCCATCCTTATGCAGAAGCGCTTCTTGTTGTGGATGGTGTATTGAACTTGACTGTAAATCACGAGGACGTTCAACTGAAAGACGGTCAAGTGTACTTTGTTCCTGCCCATACACGACACAAGGTTAAGGCTGGAAGCTCAGGAACCCTCCTTCTTATCAGTCCCGCCTGACCAGGTCGATGGTAAGTCGATATTTCGAATCAGTTTCGAAAGGTCCAGACCTGTGGAGATAACATCTTACCGGTGCCGAGGCTTGAACGCTTCGATGAGGTAAGCCATTTCCCCGTTCACCGTTCGAGTATCAAGGGACTGGAGCTGGACACCATTGCAAATCACTTTGGGCGGAGTTGCAAAGCCGAAGAGCAGAAATTCAGATGCCAGACCCGGCTCGGATTTTTGCTCATCTTTCATCGCAAAGTCGACTTCGACAGTGTCGGTTGAGATTTGTATCAGAACCCGGGCAAGACCAATCTTCCCGTTGGCGACAATCCTCTTGCCGCCGGGGATCGACAGGCGAAAATCTGCTAAATCGGGCAACGGGTTATAGCCGACATACGTTGCGCTTCGAGGCTCTGTGAGCAGATAGGAAACGAGCCCTGGAGTACTCTCGAGGACTGCACCATTTTTCTCAAGTCTACCCGTTCGCCCCTGCTGTGACAGCGTCGAATCCCGCTCCAGATCTGCCGCTGGATAGGTGTGGCCCCCGTTAACGCGCCGCTCGGGAAACAGCTCATCCAGGGGTGGGGTGTATCCCCAAGTCCCCGGATAGGCAGGCAGATAAGAAAGATCGATAGCTGTTGCGCCGTTCACGTAGCGGAGATTCAGCTTTCGGGCTGAAGCGTCCCAGGACGTGGCAAGCTCAGCCCGGTGCACGCTCACCTGGAACTCTGCAAAGCTCGTGTACTCTGTGCTATCGCCCATCTCCACAATAAAGCCACCGTAGGCGTTATCGATGACCTCCTCCTGATCGCTCGTCAATGCCAGCGGTACACTGCTCTTGTAATTATAAGAGTTAATGCGGAGCTGCTCCTTGATGGTTCCACCCCCCTGCAGAGCTGTCAGCACTCCGTCCTGGTCGAGCACAATCTCTTCTGTTCGACCGAGGTCAGTGGCCGGTATAGGAATGAGCCCAATATACGAAGGACCGTCC
>NZ_DASQYZ010000351.1:0-1967 GCF_035638955.1 Oligoflexus sp.
AACATTTGCCGCGACTATTGTCGAGGTGATCGGGGATTCGGCCTGTCCTACAGGCTATCAGGAACTTACAGTTGCTGAAGCTGCGGCCCAAGCCAGTACGATTTGTGGGATTCTAGGTACATGGGATATCCTGAGACTTGCCGGCGGTGGATCAATGGATGGACCAGGTTATAACTGCAAGACACGAAGCTTTGATAATCGGAATCTCGGGGGCTCTCTTTGTCGTAAAGTTCAAGCTGTAACCAAGGTCAATGGTGATAGGAATTGTGCAAAAGGTTCGGCCCTTGTTGGAACTGATCTCGCACGTGCCAATCAGGACAGTTACTGTCAAAAGCTCGGCACGTGGGATATCGTGCGCCTTGCCGATGGAGGTTCCATTGATGGTCCTGGCTATGGATGTGGTATCCGTGATGCCGATACTCGAGATCTCGGTCACTCACTTTGTGCAAATCTCTCCGTGATCAAAGTTGGCAAAGACGGACCTTGCCCTGCAGGGACAGGACTGGCGAGTCCCGAGGCTGTGAAAAATCAACTGGCCTCAATCTGCCCTGATCTTGGAACCTGGGATATTGTTCGCCTGGGCGAAGGAGGATCGATGGACGGTCCTGGATATGGCTGCTCAGTTCGGCTCAAAGATGAAAGAGGTCTTGGGAACGGCCTCTGCGTTGCTCGCTAGATGCCGGAAAGCTCGCACTAATTTAGCGAAGTGATTGAGGGAAACCTGCAGAAGTCAGACTTTCCCCGATTCTGCATCAAACCCTTTAAGGCTGACCCACCATTTGCTCACGAATGCTTTTCATCTGTTGATGTACAGACGGACGTTTACTGAGCTCCGTGCCCCGTATTCCGGACAAGATTGCAGGGCCCCGGAAAGAATGCCTAGGAATTAATCCAGGCGTTGAGTGGGTCCGCTACACTGGATTGTGCTTCCCTTGAAATTCCTGCTGGAAGGAAGGCCAGAATTGAACCCTTTCGACTTTCTGGCAAAAAGTCCATCTTATGGTCGCAAAGGCGCCGTGAGAGACGGCGTTCTTTTGTAAGAATCTCTTATCTCATTTGGCTTTAGATTTTTGAGAAGAGATATTCCAGATCGGTGTCTTGGCCATAAAGGCAGCATCGAATGGTTTTTGCGATCTGAAATTGGCCTTTTTTCCTGAACAGGCCCATGATCACGTTACGCAGAGTGATCATAAGATGGGGAAGAGAGCCGGACCTGACCCCGCTGCGATCCTCGTTAAATGTCACGTCTCTTACATAAAACATTTTGTTTTCAATGGACCAGTGGCCTCGATTCAACTGGAGCATTGCCCCTGCATCGGCATCCTTAAGACTCGTCAGGCCATATACATGATCATGCCTGACTTTGCCGCTCCTTTTGGTAATGCTTTCACGTTCAATGATAAAGGCCTGTTCTGCAGTTGGAAAATGAAGCCAGGATGGAAGCTCCTTCATCAGGTATGGAGTTCTTTTATCCTCTCTTCCATGTCCACGTTCCTGCGTGCTCGCTTTTGAATAGGAATTTTCCTTGATATTGAGCATGTCCAGACGGTCGATAAGCTTTTTCCTGTTTCCTTTCATCGGAAAAACATAATCGGCTTCCTTGCCCTTGAGCCAGGCTGCGAAATCCTTTGTGCTGTGAAGGGCATCGACGGTCACTATTTTGCCTCGAATATCAATCGAATCGAGGAGGGGTCTTATTTCCGTTATGTTGCAAAAAATCTCTGGTGTTTTGACCTGGGACTCGTCATATTCGCCAGTTCACCGTACTCAGGGGAGTGGTTATGGCGCTGAGCTTCAAAGGACGGCATTTTGAAAAGTCCATTATTCTGTATATGGTCCCGCCGATCGAAGCAAGAGAAACAGTTGCGATGGAAGAACGAGAATAAGATGCTTCCGTATATCCGGCGTCTTTGTTGAAGGGTGAAACCTTTAGCGCCCTGATGGAGTATGCGCTCCCCGCTCCTCTA
>NZ_DASQYZ010000352.1:0-10808 GCF_035638955.1 Oligoflexus sp.
ATGGCGACGAACAGGCCAGCGAGCAAAGCCACCACGATGCAATTGATACGGTTGATCCGCGGCGTGGATTTCCAGAAATACTGTGAGTAGGTCACATGACCCAAAGCCATGCAGCTGATACCAATATAGTGCAGGATCCAGAGTTTCTCCGGGTCAAAGAGCTTGATCATGTTGTCATGAGGAAACGCATAGAACGGGAAAATGCCGATACCCGTGAGCCCGGCCACAAGATAAAGGGTATAGTGCGTCCGAGCGTAAACAGCGAGGAAGAAGAGGCCAAAGAAGAACAGGATGTAGGCTGCGATGTTTCGCACCTCACCCCCATAAAGTTGATAGAACGTGATCACCGGATCAAAGTCCCGATAGGGACGGAGTTGAAACGGCAGCTGATAGATACCCACCATGAGACGCGTATCAATACGCATGGTAATGACGTGCTCAGGCTTGGTGATATTGATCACCACAGGAATGGGCTGGATGGAATAATAGCGTTCATGGGTGTGACGACCCTCGCGCGCCATGATTTCCACGCCATCCATAAAGATCTGCAGGCGGCTCATATAGGCATCAACATAAAAAACAGCTTTTTTCCCAATCAGCTTCGGACGAAACTGAAAGTTCCCACGATACCAACCCACTTCAAAATAGGCGCCATCATTGTAGGCCTTGCTCCACGGGCCCGGGGCATCCACGGTCACCCACGAACTGGTGTCCGTTTCGGGATTTTTATTTTCCGGTAAATCGTCGCGTGTGAAGAGCCAGCTGCCTCTTAATTCCAAAGGATGACGCAAAGACTTCACTTTGATCGCGCAGGAAAAGCAATTTTCGCGGCTTTCTGCCAAAAGCTGACTGCCCCATAAGAGGCAGGCCAGCAGGGCGAAAATTAAATATTTTGCGCTTTGCACCAAAACAGCTTCCTTGTTCGCATCATTCCTAGGGAGTTTTTCGGCGCGAAAACCCAATGGCATGAAGAAAATTTCGCAGGAACCGCCTGGTTGCGTGGCACGAAGGCTGATTGCTCTTGGGCAGGCGGCGTGTTAAAGCAGCAGCAAGGAAATCCCAGTGCATGCCTTGGACGGAAAAGGATAGGACCATGACAGCTCTACGTCTCGCGTTTCTCAGTTTTTTTCTTGCCCAACCCTGCATGGCCCGTGACTGGAGTCCACGCCACGATTGGACTGGGCGTGACGTATCCGAGGTGACCTCGCTGCTTCCGACGAGTGTCTGGAAGCTCGGCGCCTTTCAAATCACCTGGGACGCGAACAAAGCGGAACTCTCGATTCATGAGGCCACCCCAGTGGATAAGGTTATGTGGCAAAGCCGCCCCGGCCGAGCTTTTGTTCTTGCGGGCCGAGGCCAGGCGTCCATAACCCAGTGGCGCGGATCGTTTACCATTCACGATAAGTCGGATCAGATGAAATGTCGTCAGCAGTCCGTTGATAGCATCGAAGTGGTGAACGAGAGTCTGCAAATCCAAGGCATGCTATCAGGTCCTGACTGCCGGGTTGCCTATACTGTGAAGTTTGAGGCCCTCACTGCGGAGCGTCTTCAGTTTCATATTCATGTCGCTGATCCCAACGTCAATCGTGTGTTTATGAATTTTCAATCCACGCCTGACGAGCACTTTCTGGGTTTCGGAGAACAGTTCACCCATTTCGATCTGAAAGGTCGCACCGTTCCTATTCTTTCAACCGAACAAGGTCATCTGCGAGGCCTGCAACCTTACAGTTTCGCCTTGAATCGAATCTCCCGCGGCGCGGCTGGCAACTGGTCCACAACCTATGCGGCTCTTCCCTTCACTCTGACAACCCGGATGCGGGCTCTGTTTTTAGAGAACTCGGAATACTCCAGCTTTGATCTGGAGGACACATCGATGGCGGAAATTCGCGTCTGGTCCTCCACACTCACCGGTCAAATGATTGCGGGCTCGACCCCGCTGGATTTGATCGAATCGTTCACCGAATATAGCGGACGGCTCCCTCGGGTTCCACGCTGGTTTCACAAGGGTGCCATCATCGGTTTGATGGGTGGCGGTCCCTTTATTCGGGACATTTGGCAAAGGCTGAAAGCCAAAGGCACACCGATCGCCGGCTTTTGGATTCAGGATTGGCAAGGCAAACGCCAGACGCCTTTTGGGATTCGCATGTGGTGGAACTGGGAGGTCGATGACAACGCCTACCCCGATTGGAGTCAGCTGGTGCAGGATTTTGCAGCGGAAGGGATCAATACCCTCGGCTATGTGAATCCATTTCTGACGGATGCTGCCAGCAAGCCTAATATGAAACGCAACCTCTTTGCCGAAGCTCGCGATCGTGGTTTTCTGGTGCAGAAACAGAACGGAGCCCCCTATGAGATTGATAGCGGTGGTTTCACGGGGACATTGGTCGATCTCACCAATCCTGAGGCCTTCGACTGGTATAAAAAAGTTATCATCTCATCTTTGATCGACGCGGGAATGAAAGGCTGGATGGCCGATTTTGGGGAAGCCCTGCCCTTCGACGCGAAATTGCACCATGGGGACGCCGCTGCGGTCCATAATCTTTATCCGGAGCTTTGGGCCAGACTCAACCGGGAAGCCATTCGCGAAGCCGGACTCGAAGGAGACGCTGTCGCGTTTTTACGGGCAGGTTCGCTGCGCAGTTCACGCCATGCGCCTCTGTACTGGCTCGGCGACCAGATGACGACCTGGGATGAACATGATGGTATGAAATCCGCGATCACGGGGCTGCTCTCGGGTGGCCTTTCCGGACTCAGCGTCAATCACATGGATATTGGAGGTTTGATTGCCCTAAGGCGATCGGTAGCGGGCTGGCCAGTGATTAACTTCGCCCGGACCAAGGAACTACTGCAGCGCGGAGCGGAACTCAGCGCCTTCACAGCCGCCTATCGCAATCACGAAGGCAACAGTCCGGACGCGAACCATCAGTTCTACAGTGATGATGAAACGCTCACGTCCTTTGCGAGGTTCGCCAAGGTCTTTGCTCTGCTGGCCGATTACCGGGAACAGCTGTTCGATGAAGCCCATCGACACGGATATCCTGTCGCGCGATCCTTGTTTCTCCATTATCCTGCGGATCCGGAATCCATCAAAAATCATTACCAATGGCTCCTGGGCCCCGAATTTCTGATTGCTCCTGTTGTTGACCCAGGTCAATCCACAAGAAAGGTCTATTTTCCCAAGGGACAATGGGTTCATGTGTGGTCCGGCCGGATCTATGGTGACGAGCAGACGGGAAGCTGGAGCACGGTCCCGGCTCCGTTGGGCGAGCCACCCGTCTTTCACAAACATGGTTCGGTTGTGGGGGAAACATTCCGCAAAAGCCTGTTACAGCTCCCTTGAGCTGGGACCATACTGAAATTCAAGTTCCGTCCCCTGCCACAGGGGGCGGAGCCAATTTTCAGGCTGCTGAACCACTGGAATGGGAATGATTGGTAAAGCCTGTTAAAGGCAAATGCACGCAGAGATGAAAGGTACGTCGTGAACCCTGGCGTTCCGGTTCCAGCACCACCTCAACCGTACCGCCGCTTTCTTCGACAAATTTTCTTACAGCGGCCATGCCAAGGCCATGACCAGACATATCAGTCACCGTCCGGGCCGTCGAAAGACCTTCCTTAAAGATGAGATCGGCAATCATGGACTCGCTCATATCGGAAGCACCACCGTGAACCCTGGCCAGCTCATTGAGATCCAGTCCACGTCCATCATCTCGAATGCGCAGGACAATAGAATCGGCAACCGCCTCGGCTTCGATACTGATCAAGCCGTTGGCGGCTTTACCCTGCCTGGCTCTCTCCGCAGGCAATTCAATGCCATGATCCATCATGTTGCGCACGATATGAATGAGAATCTTGCGCAGGAGCTGCTCCATCGCTTTGTTACAGCTCACCATCGGCACATGAACCTGCAGACGCGGAGCAGGCTTGCCCAGATCGGCGGCCACGCGCGCCGTATTCTGCAAAAGATTTTTGAGCAGCGGTTCCAAGGGCACTTCACTGACGATCTGCAAAAGATGACAGAGCGGCTTGCACGCCTGGGCATCCTCGGCCGAAAGGTTGGGCAGGAGCCGTTTTATAGCTAAAAACCCGCCTTCCAGAAGTTCTTTTTTCACCTTGACCATCGGGCTTTCATCGGCATCCCATTTGAGCTTTTGGATGGCGACATCTTCATAGTCCTGCAGTATAAGCAGGGCTCCGTCCAGATCGTTCTGCAAACGCAAGGCGGCGTCGGCATCGAGCGGCTTGCCCTTATAGTTCTTCTCCAAAAAGTGCAGAGCCTCGGTCAAGCGGCTGAGATGGAGCGTGCGAGCTGAGCCCTTCAACGTGTGGACATCGATCAGGATCAGGCCGAGGCGTTCCTGATTTTGGGCCGAGGATTGCAGAAGCTTACGGCTATGCTGCAGAAGATCACGGGCATCGCTGAGGAAGCGGCGGAATTCGTCCTCCCTGATCCCCAGGATCTCGCCAACCATGGCCAGCTCCACTGACTTCCTCTGCGCCACGCTTTCGAATTTACGAAGTTCGGTCACGTCATTCACAGTGACCAGAATCATTGCAATCAGACCCTCTTCGTTCGGGACGGCATCCCATGTGAGTTCATAGTGATGCACTTGACCCTGCTTATCACGGCGCTTTAAGGTGGTGGGGAGGACATGGGCATTCAGTTGAAAATTGATTTCCGCTTCGCCCATGCATGTATTCAGTGCCTGATCGATTTGATCGATTTTATCCTGCATAAGATCCGTGCCAGTCAGCAGCAGCTCGAGTCCATGCCGCCCTTCGAGTCTGGTATCCTCGAAAAGAATTTCCAGATGCTGACTGTAATCCTTGGATATTTTTTTCGAGCTACCCATCAGACCAAAGATCCCAATTTTCACATGGGTCAGGAGCGATCGTATCTCGCGGGTCTGGAGTGCCACACGCTGCTCAAGGGACTGGTTCAGTTCCGTCAGAGCACGACTCATGCTGCGGGTTTTTTCAAAGGCCTGGGCAAATTTAATGGCTAAAAGCTGCGTCTGCATAAAGACGATGACCAGGAGACCCCAGCTGCTGAGCATCGGCCCGGTATAGACTCGGAACACGATCAGAAGGTCATTCAATAGAGTCGCAAAGAAAAACGTAAAACTCAGCATCGACAGACCTGAATTTTCTTCACGGGCCCGCCACGCAAGCCAGACCTGCCAGGTGACCAGAAACGGAAAAGCCAGCACCACGGCCTGGTTGGCCCGCAACACAGGAATCGGCATGGTGAAAGGCGAAAAGGCATAAACCGATTGGGCCAGCATGGCAATCGACCACATGACCCAGGCAATCCAACGTTTGGCTTGCCGTGGATACTGCAGGTAAACGAGTTGATTAAAAACAGTGAGAATCAAAGTCCCAAATGCATTCTGTCCATAGCGAAACAGCTGATGCGCGCGCAGGGAAGGCGTGAAGATGAAGTAATAAACCTGGCTGAAGAATGTTGATGTGGATAGCAGAGCAATGGCCGACAGCAGAACCAGCCAAAGCGCGAATTTATCATCACGCTGTCGCAGGTAGACGCTGAGGTTAATGAGCATCAGCATGATGAACATTCCGGACAACAGGAGCGTGCCTATAAATCGGCTGTAATAGGCCCGATCCATGCGTTCGGTTAAACCCAATTCAGGCGCATAGAACATGCCCCCTTCAACCCAATGATAGTTGGAAACATGGACCACGATCCAGACAGGACCGCTGTCCGGTAGCGAGGGCACCGCTTGAAGCTTTTCCAGAAACTGGGGCATCGACTCGTCCTTGGACTGGCCCACATGCCCGGCCTGAATCATGATGTCTGCGTCCTGATCCGCGCTGCGCAACCAGAACAATCGGTAGTTGGATGTTGCATACTGCAGACGAAGACTCAGCGGGGTATTCAGATCCGGCAAACCATCCACGCGGGCGACATAGGTCCCGTAGCCATGCGCACCCATCGGTTGGCCGTCCTTGCCAGGGATCCTGTTCCAGGCTCCCGGAATCTTCAAAGGATACGCTTCGGACATGCGCGCCCGGGCCTCGTTCGGAGCCAGGAGCTGCATGGGAAAAAAGCGCCACTGCCCTTCCAGAAGCAGAGATTGATTCTGCCAATCCCAATCAGCCACCTCAAAAACCCCGGGCTCAAGCTGCGTGACACTGGCTTTCAGCGAATTCGGCAGCAGTAGAACCAGTCCAAACGCGAGCCGCCAGCGCATCCATCGCAGCCAGATGACGACGCAAAGATCAACAATTTGCGAAATCCACCAAAGCACCTGCCGGATACTCCTGCTCTAGCCCATGATGGCGATTTCCTTTCGGAAGAAGGCGGACTTGTCTATACTGATCCGATGGAAAATAAGGGAGGTTCCCGGATGCTTCGATACCTTGCATGTCTCGTGATGTTCCTCGGCGCCTGCCAAACCAATCCAGCCGCGCCGAGTCAGGATAAGGCTTCGGCGGCGAATGAGGATAAAGGTCCCAACGTCAATGATCTGGTCAAACCCAATCAGGAGAAGTGGTTGACCGGGCAGGTGCAAAACCCGGCTAAAGCCAAAATCACCAAACTTCTGGTGTTCGGCGATTCGCTTTCCGACCCGGGTCATTTGAACAAGCTCACCCAGAACACCTATGTGCCGGCGCGGGTTTTTTATAAATCACGCTTCAGCAATGGCCCCATCTGGGCTGACTACGTCAGCGCAGGATTGAACTGGACGCTCGATAATTATGCGGTCGGTTTAGCTGAAACCCGCAAGAACGGTTCGTCGGGTGAAGCCGACATCCCTTCCCTGCTGCAGCAAATCAGCGACAGCAAAAGTGAATTGAAGAAGCTCGACTTTGCCAGCACGCTCGTTGTGATTTGGATCGGACCTCAGAATTACTTCAAGAATGCCGTCAAGGCCCAGGACGCCAACCAGAATCCTGTGACCGAAGCGCTGGAAAAACAGGTCAAGGATACGGTCAGCGATATTCAGGACGGGATTGAGAACCTTCAGGATATCGGCTTTCGCCAGTTTGTCATTGGCACCATGCCCGAGCTCGGTGGCCTGAATCGCAATCCCAAGGATCCTCCCAAAGCCAGTGATGCCACACTCTACGCGGTGACAGCCGCGCATAACACGGCACTGCGCGCCATGCTCAAGACCCTGCCGAAGGAATTGCCCGAGGTCAATGTCACGCTGTTCCAGGCCAACGAGATCAATCAAAAGACCGTGGAAAACCCGAAAAATTATGGATTCAATCGATTGGACGCCCCTTGCTATGTCGGGAATCTGCAAGGGCGCTTTGATGGACCCAAAGCTTTTTGTGCTGATCCAGCTGGCTTCAAATACTGGGAATACGTGCATCCGAACAGCAAAATGCACTGTGTTTACGCAACGCAAATGCTGTCTGACCTGACAACGGCAGGGAAAATCGGCGGCTATGAGCCGGCCAAAGCCCTGGCCCGCTGCATGGAATTGTGATATATCCTAAGTATATTATGATGAATGAAGGGGTGTGTTTCGTGCGACTTGCTGCTCTCTTGCTCATCGTCTGGCTAGCTCCCCCTCCTGTCCAGGCACAGGGCAAGGCTCCTGCTGGTTCGGATTATGGTCCCGCTCAAGTTCTCCAGGCATTACGCCTGTTGCGCGAGCAGCGCGGTGATCCGAATCCTCCCAAACTCAATGTCTGTTTAAGAAATTCCACCGGTGGCCGCTGGAGCGATCTGCAGGCGCATTTTTACTGCTGGCTGAAACCTGATCAAAGAGCTTGTTTTACAGGTGCTGTGGATGGTGAGTTCAAGGATCATCCTGAATTGAAAGGCAACTATGATCTGGCCTATGGTCATTGCCAGGAGGCCAAGGGCCGAGCTTATGGAATAAATTTTGATCGACCGCTCGCGCGTTTATCCATCGAGCAGGGTGAAGTCTTCAAGAATCTGCTCTATCGTCGACCCAATCTGACCAAAGACGAACAACGAAAAATCCTTGAAGCCTTTTACGCTGAACCCATGGCGGATCGCAAAACACCCGTGCCGGTTGCCACTGAACGCAAGCCCGCCGCGAATTCTGCGCCTTTGGATCGAACGGCTGCCACAGAACGCAAGCCCGCCGCGAATTCTGCGCCATTGGATCGAACGTCTGCTGCCGACAATAAAACTGCGACGACGTCAGCTTCAGAACACAAAGCGGTCGTCCCACCGGGCCCGGCTCCGGAACGCAAGCCTGCGGTCATGGCTCCCGTTCCTGCATCAGCTCCGGTCCCATCGGATCCTGTGCCTCCACCCGTGGTGACGGCACCAACGATGGTCAATCCCGATATCGGTGACATGGAGAACTCGGTCCCTGCTGAGAAATATCCGCGAGCCTGCCAGTTGAAAAACGGACAATCCCGGGCGCGGCAGAAACCCGACTCCACGAGCCCGATTGTGGCCATTCTTGATCCCATACCCATTGAGGTGACAGGCCCAGCTCAATCTTCCAGCGGGACCGATACGAAGCTGTGGTACCCCGTCGCGTTTCAGTATCGCGGCAAGGCCTTGAGCGCCTGGCTTTCCGTGTCGCTAGTCGACTGCCCCAAGTGAATGCGGGTTCTTTTACTTCATCAGGCTCAAAGCTGCGATCTCGCATGCAAAGGCAGGAATCGGTTGGCCTTTGGTCTGGATTTGAATCTTGCCAACATCGGCCAAATCCAGTTTAACGGGCTGTCCCCAACCCTGCTCCTGCTGCAATGTCGCCAGATCAAGGGTAACCGTCTTCCAGTTGGATGAGCCATCACCGCACATCATGTCCACCCCATGGAAATTGAACTCGTTGCGATCGAGTTGGGCCTTCATCGGCAGTTTCAAACGATAGGCGGCTCCATCGCCACGCACCTTGAACACGATGCTTTTATATCCAGACAACGTCGTTCCACCCAAATCCAGACCAATACCGGCGTAACCATACTCATAGTCGATCGTCACCTGACCGCTCCATTTCAAGGAACATGGACCACCGTCGGCCAGAGGCGCACCTAATGCCAATTGCGAGGTGGATTTCCCGCCATCGGTCGTGTCGTTGAATGCATACCAATAGGTTTCCACCGAGGTTTTGTAATCCGGCGCACAGGTTTTGAAATCGTCGAGAACAAATCCTGTGGGTTCCTGCAGACCAGGACCCGGCTGCTGCGTGATCGGAACTTCACTGCTGCTGTCATCACTGTCATCCTTGCTGCAACTGATCAGCAGGCTGGACGGCATCAAAAGACTGCAGAGCACCATCTGTATTTTCATAAAATCCCCTCCTTCGTCAGTTTTAAAATCAATTTGCTGTAACCTCGGCGTTATCGACCAGCTCCTTGGCCACATCAATCCAGAACTCTCCCGCGGCCGGCCCACCATTGCAGGCACCATCCGATTCACCGGGTTTTTTGGTCCAAAGGTACGCATCGACACCGGGCACATCCGTGACCACCTGCGGCATGGGTCCTATGGCTCGACCGCGAGGATTGCACCAGGCGTTGTCCGGACTCGGACCGTTACCATTGCGCGAGGTATCAATCACGAGGCCCTTGCCGGGGAAAATCCGTTGCAGTTTACGACCGAATGCGATGCTGTCTGCGGTGGATTGATAATTGGACGTGTTAATGGAAAAACCATCCGCTTGATCAATGCCGATGGCGTTCAATCGTTCCTTCATGATGCCGGCCGGGATCCAGCTACCATGCCCAACGTCCATATAAACCAGCGCTTTGGACCTTGTTTTAAAGGACTCCAGAGCATAATTCAAGAGCTGCCAACGTTCCTTTTTGGTGGCCTCGTTCAGGCACGTGATCAAAGGAATGGCATCCGGCTCCAGAATGATGACGGCCTCGTGCTGACCCAGGCCTTTCGCAAAGTCATCGATCCATTTTTTGTAAGCACCGCCCTCGAGTCCGCCCGAGGAATGCTGACCACAATCGCGATGAGGAACATTGTAGGCAACCGCCACCAGCTGGGAACCTTCGGCTTCAGCGCTCTGCACAGCCTTTTCCACGGCGGTCTGAATGGGACCGCTCCAGCCACCAAACCAGATGGCCGAGGGTTGATCAGCCAGAAAACGCAGTGTTTTCGCTGTGCCGGGATCCTGGACCTGCAGCTTCTCTGCTTCCCTGGCTGCGACGCTGGCCTTATCCACATGGAAACGTTTGCCTGCCAGAGGATTTTTCCGCTGCAGGGTCGCGGTGTCCCGTCCGGTGCTCACACAACTGACAGTGAATATCAGCAGCGCGAGGCTCATACGATTCTTCATGGAACTGCTCCTTTCAAAGCCAAACATCCGCCATCACTCCCAGGGTATAACCCGAAGTCTTGTCCTTATAGAGCGGCCGCAGATAGGAGGTTAGATAATTGTCGCCTTCGGTCTTGCCGTTCCATTTGGCAAA
Source organism: Oligoflexus sp. (assembly GCF_035638955.1). Taxonomy (GTDB): domain Bacteria; phylum Bdellovibrionota_B; class Oligoflexia; order Oligoflexales; family Oligoflexaceae; genus Oligoflexus. The sequence goes on from NZ_DASQYZ010000352.1 coordinate 10,375, forward strand.
GGTGCTATAGAAACGAATCACCGGCCGCGCCCATTCAAAAGGCAAAGGCCGCAGGACATAAGCCAGCGTTGCCTTGGCCATTTCGCGATCGATGGGTTTGCCTTCATACTTCGTTTGGAATTGGCTATCCTGAAAGGCCATACCGTTTTCAATCAGGGACCAGTAAAGGTCCACTTCTGCGGAATGGTTTTGCGTGAACATATAAGCCGGCCTTACGCCTAACGCCATGGTGTTGCGAGCGGGAAGTTTTACACCGGTTGGATCATCACGACCACCGAAGTCGGCGGAACCGCAAAAAGCCGCCATCTCCACCCAATAGGGTGCGTCCGGTGCCCACATCACATTCGCCAGAATCCGGTAGGAAAAAGAATCCTGCCAGGCCTTGGCTCGCTCCGCATCCGCGGCATCCAGAGACGAGAAGGATTCATCTTCAA
>NZ_DASQYZ010000353.1:0-2985 GCF_035638955.1 Oligoflexus sp.
CCGAGGGCATATCCGAAAATTTAACGAAATGTTCTTCGAAGTGGTATGGCCGAAAATGAAAGCGGGATCCCTCGGAGTGCCTGACCCCGACCGCTCCATATATCTGGCCGATTTCGAACGGTGGCGGGAAAAGCTGAAAGCGAGGACGAGCGGGATTCGCGGAAATCACAAGGATTCCCGCCTGGATTGAATCCAAAAAAGAAATGAGGGAATTGGATGACTCTGACTCTGCAGCGATATATTGGCGAAGCGATTGTGGTTGAAGGCCTCTACCAGATTACCCTCCGCTCGATCCGATTTGGTTCCAGAGGAGCCATGGCTTCAATTTCGGTTTTCAATGAAAAAACAGGTTCGACCGTATGGCTTGATTTTACCCATATTGGCAAGTCCATAATGATAGAAGACGGCTTTCAGCTGAATCTCGTAAGAGTGAATGGCCAAAGAAGTGCCACTATCGGATGCATCGCAGACCAACGCTTTGTGTTTGCGCGGGTTGAGAGAAAAACCGGATCGGGAAGGCACGATTCCCTGGTCACGCATGGCGCTAAAAAATGGGAATTTTTGTCAGCTTTGAAGACAATTTAAGCAAAATTTGTCCGTGGATCGGCTTCTGAATTTCGTGAACATTGTCATATTTTGCGATAAAGTCCATCGGGAGATCACGCCCTGAAGCTATGATAACGGGTGCAGCCCTGCTCAAGTTGTCCTCGGACCTTAAATGCCTTATGAACTCCATTCCATCCATATTGGGCATGTTGCAGTCGGTCACGATCAACGAAAAATGTGTGGACCTGCAGCTCTCCAAAGCCGCCCTGCCGTCCGCTGCCATAGTTAGTTTTGCTTCAGGAGCCATAAATCGAAAAAGGTCCACGTACCACTCAAGGATCTCGGGTTCGTCGTCGACAAAAAGAAAGTTCACCTGGCAACCCCTTCGGTACAACTGCCGATTGAAATGTTCCCGCCAAAAAATGCTTTGGGCAAGGATTATGAATTCACCAATCACTTAGGAACCAGCCTTACACACAGTGCGCAAGCGCCTCAAAACACAACGACCAAGGTCTTTTGAATACCTTATCCCAGCCGTCGCCAGGGCCCTGGCAGGTGAAACCTCGCCTGGAAGCTCATTTCGAAAGAATTCCCACCCAGAGCCGAGGTTAGTTAGTGGATGAGAAGATTAAAACATAATATTCTGATTTAATTATACTTGGGAATGCCAAAATGGAAACCAGAATCCCGGTGGTTTTCGGCAGGTACCGGGTGGACATGTTAATGCTTTTGAGGCGCTATGGTGATTAAGTTGAGGCTGTTGAACCCTGATTAAATGCCCTAACTGGCCGTGAATGTTTATCTCACGGTCAATGTGAATCAGTCATCACTTCGGAGAAACTTCCATGGAAGAATCAACGTCGCAACAGGGATCCTTGGATGCCGCTTCCACTTCACTTATTAAAGTCCTTCCTGCTGCCGTTATTCGGGAAATCGAGCTGCAAAACAAGCTTCGCAGACAGATGGGACTGAGCGGGATTCAAGTCAAAATTCGTAACTGTCTTCAATGCGGCCATCCATTCCAGTCGGCCGGGCGTCGGACTTGCGGCTGCAATACAGCTCCAACAGGAAGACTTTCCGGTCACGATATTATTTGATCGATCGGGCATCCATCTTTGTTACAGCTCGTATGAGCAATCTCCACACCTATCGCTATCATGGCTTTGGGGATTTCATGAAGTTTGATTTCCACTTTAATTGCAGATATTTGAGATCTCATAAGGTGTTTCTTTCTCTGGCCGTTTTATCACAGTTTCAGATTACGAGACACCAATTTACCGACGCTCCCAAGACGTCGGCGGAGAACGTTCAATCAATTAGCCAGTTCCTCATGACTTGTTAAATCCAGCTAAACTTGCTACACAACTTGCCATATAGCCCTTTCCTCCCAACGATTTGAGAACGTCTGCAATAGGAGTTCAACGTAATGAAAAAACTTTTTTGTATTGTTCATGGCCCTGACTTCTGCGACCTGTTCAGCAAGATCCTTAAGGGTTAAAGAATACTAGCGATGTGTTTTAACAAAGACGCCGCATGAGGAATTGGCTTCAACTGATTTACTTTAACCTTTTCGATCTGCCCCTTCCAATTTGCACGCTGCGTACTTCATTAATTCTCAAACCTAACAAAGGAGAAATCACAATGAGATTTACACCAGTTATTTTTTTTGCTCTTGCGGCTTCCAATGCCTATGCTAACAGTCCAGCGATAACGATTGGCGTTGGAAGATCTGATTTATCCAGCAAATTCTCGATTGACGGAGAAGAGCGAACCATTAAAAATAAGCTTCAAACAGCATACCTTGGAGTGTTTATTCCTTCTGCTTCAGAGACCTTTGGACTTGGCGCTGAAGTGGGTGCAGGTGTATCAAACGGCACGAAAAATTTCTCCACCCGTTCGTTCAAATTTGTTCCAAATTATAAGGTGCTTGATCTTGGTGTTTGGGTTTTTGCTGGCGCTGGTTATTACGATATTCGAGATACTGGTGTGAATCATAATGTCACTACAGGACTCCTGGGGACCTCCTTCAGACCAAAAACTGGAATCGATCGCCTGAATATGGATTTTAGTATTCTTTTTGAAAAGTCGATTTCTTCTGAAGACTTTAAAATAAATGGGGTAAAAGTCTCAAACTATAAACTTGAGAATCTCGGAACATCTTTGGGTTTTGCTTACAGTCTTTGACGTGCAGCGGGGCCTCATTTAGGCTCTGTCGCAAACATTTCCGAGGGTGAAGCGAGATTTTGAAGGGATCAATCCCCGGACGCAGTTATCCTGCGAGGGCGTAGAACTGTTCGAAACGGAATAAATCAGCTATTTTGAGACAGTCATAAAAAGAGTTTAGTGTACTTTTCTATCCAAGCACATACATGGATTGCCGTGTGACCGGGATGTTGATCCCGACCTGCTCCTGTGGAATCAGAAGTTTAGGACCACGCT
>NZ_DASQYZ010000354.1:0-16150 GCF_035638955.1 Oligoflexus sp.
GAGCACAGCAACAGCGGTCAAGTCTTCGGCGGCCATAAGCTCAGCCGATGCCCCATTATTATTCGAGTTGATGGATTCCAATCGTTTGGTATTGCGCTGAGGAAAAGAAAGGATGGGAAAGGAAAGGGGAAGGTGAAGTCAGGCTTCACCTTCTGAAGGTCTTGAGTTAGACAATGATTTTCGCCAGCGCGAAACCGACCCCTAACGCTCCTATGACATAAGGCACTGGTTTCTTCTTCACATTTTGATCCACGCGATCGAACGCCTGCCGCATATGCTGGGACAGAGAGTTCCATGATTCCCGAGTCTGTCCTGTTCCGACCTGGGGCCATGATTCCCTGGGTTTGGTCAGAGCGCTGGATTCACGTCCCAGAGGTTGTATGGATGTCGAAGCAAGCTCATCCTGCATGGCTTGATAGCCTTCTGCTTCAGGCAAGGAGGCGGTTCCACTGAGCTGATCGTGATGCCCATGGGCATGAGTCAAGGCCGGAGCCTTGGTGGACTTCTTTGAAGAGCTGGCCTGAGCTTGTTCATCCCAATGGCTATCGCTTGAAGCCAGACCCTCGGACTGAATTTTCGCCAAATCATCAATCGACGACATGTTATCCAGGGAATCGCCCTGCTGCGAACTCCCTCTGGTCGTGGCTGATGATTTATCATTGATAGGTGTACCGGCCAGGATTTGATCCACATCAGGCAGGCTCTGAGGCTGATTCGCATCGGAATCGGCCCTTGCGTCTGGGCTTGCGATCGCATCCTTATCAAGGAAATGATCCAATCCATACTCGCCTGATCCTGTGGACGCACCATTCGGAAATTCCTGATCCACAGGTCCGGTCCTTAAGCTGGGTGGAACATAGGTGCTGCCCTCCCCTTGCCGGCCTGGTTCACTGGATTGGGCAATTTCATCGATACGGTTTTTGTCAGTCGTATGGGGAACCTTATTCTGTTGACCTGCAGATTTTTTATCATTGCCTTTTGTGGGTATAATTCCGGTTTGCATAGTTCATGGCCTTCTTCATATGAGTGTTGAGTGTGTATCAAGATTCAGAAGACACCTGCATCATAGGACTTCATGACAAGCCCGACAAGTCTGGATGTCTCTCCATCTTTCACTTCATTCTACCCTCAAAGCCGACCTGACAGATGGTTCTGGACTGAGACATGCATATCTACATGGCTTCAAAGTCCGTAAAGGAAAAATTGCGTTAAAGGACCGGTAACGACACAAAGCTCGGATGACCGGCATCGCGATAAATCCGATGATTCGCCTTCACAAAATCATTCTCCTGCGCTTCAAAGATATTCGGTACAAATTTCTGAGGATTCCGGTCGATAAAAGGAAACCAGGATGATTGCACCTGGATCATGATTCTATGGCCGCGTTGAAACGTATGGAGCACATCATTCATGGAATAACGAATGCGAGTGATCTCGCCCGGGACAAAAGCTTTGGGCGTTTCCCAGCCGTCCCGGAAGCGGGCTCTGAGGGGTTCACCACGCACCAGAAGCTGCTGAGCCCCTGGATTTTTCTTCTCCGGCTTATCCGTCTCCGGAGCCCAGCCCCGAACTTTCCCAGGCCAAACGTCGATCAATTTGATTACGATATCCGCGTCGCTGCCGGTCGTGGAAAACCAAAGATCAACATCAAGGGATCCTGCGAGTGTCAGGTCGTCCTTGAGAGGTTCGGTTTGGTAAACGAGGACATCAGGGCGTTGGGCAGCAAATCGTTGATCTGCGCCCATATACGCGCTGCTCCAGCGGGTACTCACCTCGGTCGTATAAGGAACGGGTCGAGCGGGATCACTCGGGTATTCATCAAACTGAGGGTTGGTCTGGGACGCACTCGCCTGATCGAGTCGACGATTGTCTCGAAAGAAATACTTTTGCTTTTTGATCCCTTGGGGTGGCCAGCTCTCAAAATTGCGCCAACGATTGGCTCCGGTCTCAAAGACCATGGCTTCAGGGAGACGAAGATTCGCGGCCTTTTTGAGGTGATGGTTGAAAAAAGCGAGTTCCATCTTTTGATAGGTTTCCGACGTCTTGAATCCAAATTCGGTATCACCCACCTTTTCACCAGGTGTTCTCTGCCAGCCGCCGTGGGTCCAGGGTCCCATGACCAGAGTGTTGGAAATGCCTGGATTCTGGCTTTCAATGGCCTTGTATGTTTGAAGGGGACCATAGAGGTCTTCGGTATCGTACCAGCCGCCCACGGTCATGACTGCCGCCTTGATTCCCTTCAGATGGGGAAGAAGATTACGCTCCTGCCAAAATTTATCGTAATTCGGATGAGCTGCGACTTCGTTCCAGAAAGGAATTTTATTGCTAAAATATTTGGAGTTGATTTGAGACAAAGGTCCGAGATCGAGAAAGAACTGATAGGCGTCCGGAGTTCCATAGTCGAATTTAAAGGGTTCCTCCTCATCCCACAGTTCGGATCGGATGCGGCCAAAATCATTAAAAAAGCTAAAGGCCAGCTGAAGATTAAATGCTCCGTTCCGATGCATGTCATCGCCTCGCCACCAATCGGCAATCGGCGCCTGAGGCGAGATGGCTTTCAACGCCGGATGCGAATCAATGGCTCCGGCTGACGTATAAAAGCCAGGATAAGAAATCCCCCACTGCCCGACTTTCCCATTATGATGCGGCACGTTTTTCAACAGCCAGGCAATGGTATCGTAGGTATCGGTGCTCTCATCAAAATCGGTCTTACTTTGTTTCGACGCGCGATGGGGAGTCATATTAACAAAAGTGCCTTCCGACATGTGCTTGCCGCGGACATCCTGGAAGACAAAGATAAAGCCTTCTTTCTCATACTCGGCTGTCGGCCCCAATCGTGTCTTGTAGCGATCCAATCCATAGGGCGCTACCGAATAAGGCGTTCGCACCATCAGAAAGGGATAGGTTTTGCCTGGAGCCGCGCTTATGGGCATATAGACGCTTGTGAAAAGGCGGGATCCATCGCGCATAGGCACGCGGTATTCAAATTTGCTGTACTGGGTCCTAATGAGCTGGGCCCGCTCCTGGGCTGGGTCAGGCTTGGTATCCGCCCCAAAAAGGAACATCGGGCGACACGCGAGGAAGGCCAAAAGCACGGTGAAGGCCACACTGGGCCTCATGGGTATCAACATGGCAGAATCTCCTGAAGGAACGATCGCTAAAGGTTTTAATGGACTTGCCATAAACCATGCAATGGTTTCTTCAGGAACGCAGGACGTTTATACTGGCGTCCTTGCGGTTAACGATGTGGGATGATGAAGATGCAGGATCAGGAGATCATGCATTTTTCTACGAATGCCCTCCCTCAACCGCAAGCCAGCATCAGCCAGATGGATGGTAGCCAAAGCCGAGGTTTCGCGCAGATAGGGCAGGACGGAAGCCAACCGGTAGCCGAATTCGTCGTGCTGCATGTGGTGATTGATTGCGGTGTGTCTCGCGAGTCCCAGGGCAGCGTTCTTGCCTTGCTCACTTTTCAAAAGGACCTGTGCCAGCGGGTGTTGCTCCCCCGGTGATTCCCGTTCAAAGAGATCCAGGACGACGGCGAAGGCCAGTCGATAATGGGTTGCCGTAAATTCAAGCAGCGCGACCAGCGCCTGGACTTCGGGAAGAATTTCGATATCAGCCGGGTCGGGACCATCCAGGGCCATCAAACTCTGCCACATGAGACTATCGTGGCCTTGTTCGGATGCTATAAATTGGGTGAGCAGATGAGCAAAGGGTTTGCAAGCCAAGGCCGGTCGAAGACTGTCGATGGCGCGCGTTGTCACAAAATGGTTCTGACGAATGTAGATTTTAGCAAATTTAAGAAACCCGGATGGACTGGATGCAAAGAGTTCTTCATAGGGCTCTGGTTCCGTAGCCGTATTGTACGCGCAGAGCGCGACCCTAAGCTGCGTAAAGAGTGATAAAGCATCGTAAGATCGGGTACCAGGCTTTCGCGCCAAGGCAAGAATTTCATCCACTGGCAAGACATTGTTCCCATGCGCTGCCGAGGACAGCAGTTCCTGGATGCCGAGTCCTGTCGCAAGCTTCCTTGATTTTTGACTATGAAGCGGTGGTTCCTGAAGGGCACCCCTGAGCCATTCTCGAATGGTCAACTTTCGTGGCACGACAGAGCAGACAGGATAGTGACAAAGGCGGGCGAGCAACCAGTCCAAAGCCGCTGAGCTCTTGAGTTCCTTGATCGAGCGCAAGGCCCTATCGATAACGGGGAGGTCGTTGTCATGATATTCAATCTCAAGCGAAATCCAGGGCGTCGCAAGCTTGAGCACATGTCCGTCCCTCCTGGCTTCCAACGCGGAGCAGGGTTGATACTTCATATTTAGAGTGCCACCGGACAAGCTGATGGTGCCGTGCGGACTTTGCGAACCTTAATGGTTCCCTGGGGACAGGTTCCGTCCGTAGGAACATCAGAATCGTAGCAGCCGTCGATCGAACTCTGGCCTTCGCAGTAGACTTCGGGCTCTTCCAAAAAATGAGTGTCACCGCAGCCGCTGAGGTAGAGAAAGCTGACCAGGCTCTTTCCAATTTTCTTGAAGATCATGGGATACCTTTATCATCCTTGACCTGTTATTGTATTATGAATTGTTTTTCCACGGTACTGGAAAGTCTTTGAATTTCATAGTCTGGGATCGGCCTATGGCGTCAGCTCGCAGAACCTTTGTCCTTGGTTTGTTCCTGACTTTAAATATTCCCATGCTAAGGGCTGAGTCAAGCGACACCTCAAGTCCTAAAGCCGCATTGGGACTGAAGCTGGGTATTTACGTGAAAGGTCTGGAGGGGATCTACCGCTTTCGCGACGATCTACTCGCTGTTGCCAGCTATGATAGAAAAGGTTCCACACAAGCTCAGGTGGAGTCCATGGCTGTGACTTTGAGAAAAGTAACCTCCAGCCTCATTTTTGTGGAACTGGGTCTCGCTCACACCACATCGTATCTTTACAGCCCCTCCGGGACGATTGAGGTCGAACGTGGATATCTGGGAGGGCGCATCGGACTGGGCGTACATTTTCCCTTTCCACGCGGTTATGGAACTCTCCGATTCGTGGCCTTTGATCGTTTTCTGACAGAAACTGTGGATCGTTCCATTTATTCTGCTCCCGCAGCAAAGTCTTTGCCGGGGCAGTATGGAGAGCTCTTGACCTTGAGCTTTGGTTATTTTCTCATTTAACAGCGAAGGCAGGCCCTGCTTTCCTGGTTTGCCGTAGAAGAGCGTGAAAACGTGCCGCACAATTGAGCTTTGGCATACTTTTCAGCGTTGGACGCGGTTCACATTTGCGGCATGACTCAATTATCTTTGAAATGCCCACCCACATATTTTATAGGTCCTGCATCAAAGTCGTCATGAGTGGGTCCATACCTGACTGGGCCACGCCTCCAGGCATCTCATCAACTCTGTCTCTTCATCGCAACATTTTCTCTGCAGGACTTTGCGCATCTGTGTTTATCGCCTTTTTACATTAAGAAATCTTGCTTTACTAACTTGAATCAGTTAAGCACTTCATCGTTGTATCTACGTCGGAGATCAAAGCATGACATCTGTCTTCAAGAACAGACTCACGCATCGAATGGGCATCTTTCTGCAAGATCGCCTTTGTTGGAAAGCATCTCACACTTCATTTGGCTAGTTCTGCTTCAAGTGACTGCTTTCAAAATGCCCTGAACAAAACAGGGTCAACCAATCCTTAACGCAACGTAGGAGTTGACATTGATTCAACGCGTTTCTGCAGCCCTCATCCTCTTGGGCGCTATGGCCTGTGGCCAGCAAGACTCTGAGACATCCACTCCGGATTCCGTGGTTTCCACCCAGAGCAAATGGGCCAATCCTCGATCCATTCCGGTCTGCATTATCAACCGAAGCGAGATTTCGGCTGAACTGGTCAACGATATTAAATCGCACGTCACGAATGATTACTCCAGCAAGGTCGGTATCGGTCTCGTCGGCTGGGGCGATTGCACCACCAGCGATAGAAGTGCACAGATGATTCGCGTGACCTTCAGTCGTTATCACAACTGGTCCGGCCATTCGATCTCAGCCGGTGGTGGCCTTTCGATGGTGGGAGCCTCGCGTTACTCCTGTGGGACTCGCTGCCAGGCCGGAACCATGCGTATCGATGTCAGCCGGGACGGAAAATATCCTGGTTCGGGTACCTGGGCCAGAGACTTTGCTGTGAAACAAACGCGAGCCACGGCCGTGCACGAATTCGGCCATGCTCTTGGTCTTCTGCACGAGCACGAAAGAACGGATGCTCCTGGTTGCGGCGACTATGATGAGAAGGTTCGCAATAGTGATCGCAATGTTTACGTGGGCAGCTTTGATTCGAATTCCATCATGAACTACTGCCATAACAACGAATTGACGACCCTCTCACGCGGAGACGTGGCAGGACTGAAATATCTTTATCCAAGCCTGAATAATTCTGGCAACGAACGCCCGACAACAACTCCACAGCCAACTCCAACGCCGCGTCCTACAACCGTGCCGCGCCCTACACCAACGCCGCAAAAAGTGTCGACCTTCGGGCCATTTGGTCATAACCAGAGCAAGGTCCTGATGACGATACCCAAGAGCGAAGGCTCCCGCGTGAGCTTTGCACTGTCTGTCGATGTTGAGAATCATGCATCCTGTGATTACGATCACGTGGTCATCGAAGATGCCACGGGCTGGAGATCGTCGCAGTTTTGTGGTCGCAAGTCTTGGACACTGAATAGTCTTGTCACCCCAGTCAGGGTTATTTTCAACTCGGATCCAGCGGTGGCTTCAAATTGGGTGAAGGTGAGTAACATTGTGCGCTCTGTGACATCCAGCGGTGATGAACCTGCTGAGAGTGAAGCCCCGGCTGTCACCGAGGAGGCACCGGAATAATTATCCAACTGTAAGCGTCCAGGGGTTCATGACCCCTGGGCTCATTCGACCCAGGTCCCTAATCCATAAGTCCCGAAAGCTTAAGATGCTGGAGCAGCATAATCGTCTTGCCGTCCACGATAGCTCCACTTGAGATTTTATCCATGGCCTCATTGAGGGTCATTTCCAGTACCTCAATATCCTCTCCTTCGCCCGGTTTGCCCCCTCCCTTGGATTTTCGATCCTTGTCCTCATATTCGCCGATGTAAAAATAAAGACGCTCAGTGACCGCTCCAGGGCTCATAAACGCTTCGAAGACTTTTTGGACTTCGTGGATGTGAAAACCTGTCTCTTCCTCCGCCTCACGTCTGGCGCAGGCCGCAGGGTCCTTCTCGTCAAGGACTCCGGCGCAGGCTTCAATGAGAAAGCCGTCACTGCCGTTGACAAAGGCCGGATATCGGAACTGTCGTGTCAATATAACCGTTTTCCTACTGCGATTATACAGCAGCAAAGTGGCTCCGTTGCCTCGGTCATAGGACTCGCGGGTTGATGTCTGCCATGTGCCATCGTTACGGAGATAATCGAAGGCGGTTTTGCGCAGGATATAGTGGCTATCTGAAAGGACGTCGACTTTACGAATATGGATACGATCCTGGGACATGGTTTTTCTCCTCAGCTTGCCGGGTCAAACCCCTGGCGAAGAAGATAGCAAGGGCTGGAGACTGAGGCAGCTTGGTTTTGCCCTCATGGGAAGTGTCGCTAACTTCCTGCAGCCAGGAATTGAATTGGTGGGGTATGTATGATTTCATACTTTAATATATTCAATATAATCATTATATTATAAAACTATCTCAAGGTTTCATTGAAATCATACGACAAAAGAGCTATCTTGTCCACCAAGGAGGCCAAGTGCCGCTATGCCACAGACACCCGTCGAAACCAAACGCCCAAGTCCCGAGCAGCTCCAAAAGGTGCTAGGAACTGCGTTTTGGAACATTGCCGAGCACTATGGTTTTACTCAGAAAGACATCGCCCTCATCCTGGGCATCAAGGAAAACCGCCAGCGCCTCGCTGCCCTGAAGAAGGAACTTGTGATTCCGGAAGATCCGGACAAGTTGCTGCGTGTGAGCCATCTCGTTGGTATTCACAAGAATCTGCGTATCCTCTTTCCGCACAATCGTGAAGTCGTATATGCCTGGCTTAAAACCCCTCGTGAGCTGTTTCAAGGGCGTTCGGCTTTGGAATTCATTGCTGAAGATCCTATGCAGTCGATGACTCGCCTCTTTACCGTGCGCCGTCTCCTCGATCAGCTCCGGATATCGGCCTGATGATAGGACTTATTCCGGAACTCAAGCTCCAAAGCCACGGAACGTTTGAAGCCTTTCGCAATATCGCGACCTGCAGTCCAAGCCAAAATCTCTTCGATGACCTCGTGGACGAAGAGGATTGGACCGTCTTGCAATACGCGGACAATCTTTCAAGTGGCATTGATCACAGTCTTCCGCAGCGACAGCGTTTCGAGCAATACGCGAAGATTGATGACAGCATGCTTTGTTTTGATGAGCAGTTCTGGAGATGGGGCCGGTTTGGACGTAAAAATTATGGAGTGTGGTATGGAGCTCTCGAAGAGGAAACTTCTGTCCGTGAGACGCTCTATCACCGTCCTGAGATTGATATCAATGATTTGAACAATGCTCACAGCCCGATCATTCAGGCTCGTTGTATGTTCAAGGCGGATCTTGCAGCGCAGCACTATGCTGACCTGAGGCCATACGTGGCAAGCTTTCCTTCGCTCGTTCATCCCCGCGATTACAGCTTATGCCAGAACCTGGGACAACACGCCGTTGAGCAGGGCATCGACCTGTACCTGACACCATCCGCGCGTTGGCCGGGTGGAACTTGCACGCCGGTCTTCTCAGCCCGTTCCATCGTGAAGGATCAATCGATCCGCACATATTTCTTTCATTTTCCCTTGGATCAGAGTGAACCTTTTTATTCCACGATGCAGCAAAATGGTCCGATTAATTAAGGGACTCGGAAAGCGAGAAACCCGGTTTATGCAGTTCAAAGATCTAGAAGTCATCGCTCTCCACGATAAAGAAAATCCCTTGGGCGCTCTTATCCGCTCACATCGAAGCCTTATGAGTAAAATTTGTCAGTCAGAGTGAAGTGCTTCAAGCGCTATCTGAGCCGGTAAAAAGCCTCGAAAAAAAGACTTTCGACGAATTGCGGATGGAATCTTCTATCGATTTAGGACAAGCTGTCAGTGGAATCTTATCCCCACGTATTTCGGGACGAGCTGTACCGTGCACTGCTAATCTCAGGCATGGAATAAAGCCGGATTTTTTGTAACGCTATGGATCAGATCAGGAACGAAGCGATCCATCATAGTTTGCTGACCATGTATGCTGCAAATATCATATGGTTTCATCCTTTCATCTACCTTACTCTCTGAAAAACGGAGATATTTAAATGAAAGCCTTCATGTTGTTTCTGCTTTTAGTGCTTCATCTGTTTGCTTTCAATCTACCCCTTTGTTTTGCTGGTGAGATTCTTTCGTTCGTTGTACCCCCATACATCGTCGACCAGAAGCGCGGTATCGTGATCGATATTCTCAACAGCGTCAAAGCCCCTGATGACGTGATCACAATTTTACCTACAAAACGAGCGCGCAATAGCTATATCAAAGACCCGAACGCTATAATCATAGGTTCCCGTCTGACTTTGGAACCCTTAAAGGAAACTCAGTACCTGCTGGTCTTTATCAAAATCGTCTATGGGGTCCATTTTAAACCGGAAAAACGCTCGATCTTGCATGATAAAAAAGACTGCAAAATAGCAGTGCTCCGTGGTCTCTCGCATGTAAAGAAAATTTTGAATGAAACCATGGCAGGGTGCATAGTGATTGAAATTGATTCGTACACCCAAGCAGGCGACATGGTTTTGAAAGATCGTGTGGATGCCGTGGTTGCCGATTTGAATACCAGAAGCGACCTCACCAAGAACTCGCCTGGCGCCATACTTGATTTTGAACCGATCAACAAAATGAATATTTCCGCAGGTCTTCTATCGCGAAACAAGGAACGCCTCCTCAAATTAAAACTTGCTATAGAAAAACTACAGGCAAACGAACAGTATGAAACAATACTGGCTCGCTATTTACAGCCTGGAACCGTTGCCAGCTATCGACACCCTGTTGAACTGATTAAACTGGATGGACTATAAATCGAACCGCAGGAACTTTGCTAATAGACCGCCTCTGCATGCTATCGCCACCGGGTAATTTCCGCAGACAATCATACCGATTTTCAATTGAATGTTTAGAGCGTAGACAGTCCTCAATGGGACTCGTACATAAGCTTAAAACTTCTTAATGCCGTCAAGGGAGTATCCTGATGTTAAGAACGGCGATCACCATCATGGTTGGGATTGTCATCGCAACCAACGGTTATGCGGATGAATCCTCGGACAATGCAATAGCCGTCGACAAAAAATCTACAACCCAATGGGAACCTTCAAAAACCATCTCTGTCAAGGCTGCTACAGCCGGCCCCAAGGCTTGTGAACCCAATATGAAACTTGTGAAAAACGCTTATAAAAAACGGTAAACCTGGGCATTCCATTCATTCTTTAGCGGCATGCCGATGGCAGGCCGATTACGAGGCTATTCCTATGCGAAAACCTGGACTCTTGTTTCTTTTGATGCTCACTCCACTCCCATCATCCGGAACATCATCAGCGTCTTCTCCCCCATCCACAAAATCACTTGAACAGTCCGGAATGGTCCTGATTCCTGACGGGACCTTTGAAATGGGTTGCAAGGATTGCAAGCTTGAAGATGCACTCCCACTCCATCCCGTCTCTATCTCGTCTTTTTGGATGGATGCGACCCCTGTGACCAATGCCAGTTTCCGAAAGTTTGTGCAACAGACGGGATATAAGACGATTGCAGAACGACCCCTCCAGCCCAAGGACTATCCTGGTGTACCCGTGGACAAACTGGTTTCAGGTTCTGCTGTCTTTTCACAGCCGACGCAGCTTGCATCTTTAGCCAATGCCATGGATTGGTGGAGCTACGTGCCGGGTGCTGCCTGGCATCATCCCGAAGGTCCCTCCTCAGGAATTCGGGAACGTATGGAACACCCTGCGGTTCATATTGCTTATGCGGATGCCGAGGCCTATTGCCAATGGGCCGACGGACGCCTGCCCACGGAGGCTGAATTTGAATATGCGGCACGGGGTGGGCTAAAGGGCAAGCGTTATGCGTGGGGGGACGAACTCAAACCTCGCGGCCGTTGGCCCGCCAATATCTGGCAGGGGAAATTTCCAACGCAAAATGCTGCCGAGGATGGCTACACGCAGACATCTCCCGTGCGAGCTTTTCCACCCAACGGTTATGGACTCTATGATATGGGCGGCAATGTCTGGCAATGGACAGCGGATTGGTATCGACCTGATACCTATGCCGTCGATGCCGTCCAAGGTGTTGTCCCCAACCCCCGTGGGCCCAATTCAAGCCAAGACCCTGGCGAACCAGGGGTTCCAAAGCGTGTGCAGCGCGGCGGATCCTTTCTTTGTAGCGATCATTATTGTACCCGCTATCTCGTCGGTTCACGTGGCAAAGGTGCTGTCGATAGCGCTGGATCCAATATCGGTTTTCGGTGCGTGAAGTCTAAAAACTGAAATGAGTATTTTTCATGGGAGAAACGTGATGAGTTTGCACAGACACTATCCAAGTCAAATTTCTTTAGGGGTCATGGCCACCTGCCTGACCCTGGCTCCGGTTGCCATCGCGGCGGCGAATCCGAACACGCCCGACCAAAGCAAGCCAGAGAAAGCTCCTAACATCCTCATTTTCCTGCTGGATGATGTAGGCTTCGGCCAGCTGGGGCCCTTTGGAAGTTTGATTCAGACACCTAATATCGATCGCGTGGCAAAAAACGGCTTGCGCTATACAAATTTTCACACAACCGCGCTTTGCTCTCCGAGTCGCGCCGCCCTCCTCACAGGACGCAACCATCATTCGGTCGGAACGGGAGTGATTGAAGAACTCCAGACGGATTTTCCCGGCTATACGGGACGTATCCCCAAAGAAAAAGCTCTGTTTGTAGAAACATTAAAAAACAATGGATACAACACTGCAGGTTTCGGTAAATGGCATAACACGCCTGTGAACGAGGTGGGTAAACACGGTCCCTATGATCTCTGGCCTATAGGGCAAGGCTTTGAACGCTGGTATGGTTTCCTGGCAGGAGAAACCAGCCAGTGGGAACCGACTCTTTGGGATGACAAAACTCCAGTTGAACCGCATACAAAAGATCCTAAATATCACTTTACTCAGGATATGACTGATCAGGCACTCAAGTGGCTGGAGCAGCAAAAAGCCGGCAATCCCGGGAAGCCATTCTTCATGTACTTTGCCCCCGGTGCGGCTCACGCTCCGCATCATGCACCCAAGGAATACATAGACAAATATGCCGGCAAATTCGATCAAGGCTGGGATATTGCCAGGGAGCAGATCCTGGCCCGGCAGAAACTCATGGGCATCGTTCCTGGTGATACGGCTCTCTCCCCAAGGACCGAAGTCATTCCTGCCTGGGACACCCTCGCCGATTCCGAAAAGAAACTTTATGCCCACATGCAGGAAGTCTTTGCTGGAATGGTCGAGCATACGGATGCCCAGTTCGGCAGGATTCTGGACCAGCTCGAAAAAAGTGGCGAACTGGACAACACCCTCATTCTCATTACTTCCGATAATGGCGCAAGTGGTGAGGGTAGCCTGGTTGGTTCCTTCAATGAAATTCGTGTATTCAATGGGATCCCGGATTCTCTTGAAGAAAATCTGGCACACATGAACGAGTTGGGTTCCATCAATGCTTTCAATCACTACCCAGCTGGATGGGCATTGGCGGGCAATACACCCTTTCGCTATTTCAAGCAGTCTGCGAATGAGGGCGGTGTTCGTGATCCACTGATCGTGTCCTGGCCAAGGAAGATTTCTGATAAGGGCAGCATACGGCCGCAATTTGCTCACATGATTGATGTGGCCTCGACCATCTATGATATTACCGGAATCCCTGTACCGAAGATCGTGAATGGAATCGAGCAAAAACCACTCGAGGGTGTGACTTTTGCGCCATCTCTGTTCAATGGCCAGGCTAAAACCAATAAGAAGATTCAATACTTTGAGATGCTGGGGAATCGAGGCATCTGGGTCGACGGTTGGAAAGCCGTGACCTTCCATGGAAGACTCCCATGGGACACGGGTTCTTCCAATCCCAACTTCGATGCCGATATTTGGCAACTCTACCATCTCGACGAGGACTATTCAGAAACCCATGATCTGGCCCAGAAATATCCAGAAAAATTGGCTGAAATGAAGCAACTTTGGGTGGAGGAAGCGACGAAGCACAATGTTTTCCCTCTCGACGACACAACCGCCTCTCGAGTTGCTGCGACGTATGCGTCTTTCACTAAGGGCATTAAAGAGTTTTCTTATACTCAGGACGAATACAGGGTTTCAGAGCCGGTTTCTCCGCCAGTTAAAAATCGCCCGCATTCAATAGTAGCCATGGTCGACATTCCGGAAGCCGGGGCTGATGGCGTTCTTGTCACATGTGGCGGCCGCTTCGCCGGATATTCTTTTTTCATTAAAGATGGAATGCTGAATTACATTCACAATTATATGGGCGAAAGCATTTATCGAATGACCTCAAGTGAAAAAGTGCCAAGCGGTCGTTCGGAATTGAAATTCGTTTTTACAAAAACTGGAAAGGATAGTGGGCGTGGGGAAATCTTCATCAACGGCAAGTCCGTTGCACAAGGGGATATCAGCAAGGTCGTACCAGCTATGTACTCGGCTTCAGAGACATTTGATGTGGGCCGGGATACTGGATCACCGATCAGCAATGACTATCAGGTTCCATTTACGTTCAGCGGTAAGATTGAGAAGCTCAACGTGAGTCTCCTTGATTAAGCCATTGGTCACCGATCATGACGGCCCAGGAGGAGCCGGCGGCCCTCACTGTGCCGGCTGAGGCGGGAAGCTTAGCTTCCCGCTTTGCATTAGGGAATCAGGGTTGCCTTATAGGGGATCAGATCTATACCGTTGAGCGCCGTGCGTTCGCCTGTATGATCTTCAAGCTTGAAGGTTGAATAGTGCACTTCGTTGCCTGTGCGACCATCAACGGAGTCAGTATCCATAAGCGCGATATCGAAGCGCTTGATCTGAGGCGCGGATTCATCTGTTGCAAAAAGCGCCGTGCGCTGGGTGCAGATAAAGAGTCCTTCTTTGTCGCCTTTGCACGCCGAGTCGTCTGTATTGAAGCTTATGTTGGCTAGATTATCAACGGCGTTTGCAACAAGCTGCCTGGTGGCATTGTTCTGCATATTTCCCATAGCTGCGAAGTTATAGCTATCAAAGAGCAAACGCAGACCGACGTTGGCGCTGACGCTCGGAGCACAATCAACACAATCTTCGGCCTCTGCTTCTGCTTTCTGTTCATCCGTGAGTTCGGCATTGATGGGTTGTGCCAGAGGTATCTGAACCGCGCAACCGCTGAACTTAAACGTCACGGGAGTGGCGTCCGCAAAGGCACCCGCGATGATACCACCGGCGGTGTCGGTAATATAGGTAACGCCATTCAAGGTCGATGAGCCCGTAATTTCAATGGTCTGCCGTCCCTGGAACAGCACACATGCCGACCCGGACCTTGGTGTATAGCCCAAGCTGAATCTCAGCTGGTTCATGCACTCTTCGTTTGTTGCACCCGCACATTGATAGATGTTGTTGCCCGGCGCATTCCAGTCGTCGACGTCGCCCGTTGAAATTGCAATGTCATAGACAGAGAGCTTGATGGAAGTAGGGGGTGAAACTCTGCATCAGGGAGGTTTCGTCAGCCGGGTCGATCAGATGGGGGCCATGGCGCTTCTTCAATGCAACCGTATGAGCCACTGGCAGGCGAAGCAGCTGGGGTTGAATGGTGAACTTCTCAGATTCGTCCTCCTCCTTCTTGCTACATGCCAAAAAACTGCCTATTCCCAGAATAATAACAACAGGCTTCAAAACTCTCTTACGGTTTCCTTTCCTTGACGGCTGGCGAAGAGACCCCTAAGATTTTATCACGAGTTGGATCCCATCTTGAGCCTTCGAATTCGAGGGAAAGCACGTTCAGACAGGAAAATCCTGGCTTGGATTTCGGACATAGGACCGAAACATTTCAAAAGTAACCAAACTGGGGAATCACATGTATAGTACCCCTCGTATCGGAGGATTAAAAATGAAGCAATTTATGGCCGTCTTTATTAGCAGCGATTCGGATGAGAAGAGAAAAAAATGGGACGCTCTTGACGAAAACTCAAAACAGGCGCGGGAGAATGAAGGTAAAACGGCCTGGATGAAGTGGGCTATGAAGAATAGCAGTGCAATAGTCGATCAGGGTGCGCCCTTGGGGAAAACCAAACGCGTCAATGAGCAGGGCACCTCAGATATCAAGAACAAATTAACTGCATACACGGTCGTGCGAGCTGAATCCCATGAAGCGGCGGTTAAGTTATTTTTGGATCATCCCCACTTTACCATTTTCCCGGGGGACTCGGTGGAGATCATGGAATGTTTGCCCATGCCTAAGCTGTAAAATCTAGAAATGAAAACGTCACAAGCCACGAAGGGGCTGGTGACAGAATTTTTAAGCTGGCAGTTTATTTCTTGGGATGGGTGCACCAGCCCGAATTCCCTCCCCGGTGGCTGCCAACTCCAGCGCCTCGTTCGACCCCGTTGGGGAAGATCCAACGCGATCAATCACATACAACTTTACTAGTTCCTGGACTGACGTAACAGCACTTTCAATCGTATTTACCGCTGGTGGCTCTTGGTGGCTAGCAGGGTGTAAACAAGTTATACAAGTGCCGCTTTAACTGAATCCGCGCGCACCGCTTTCGATGACGATTCAAGACGAGCGGTTGAAGCTTTGGAATCAGCATCGACAGTCGAACGGCAGAATTAAAAATGCAGCCGTTCCGTGAGGAAGTTGGCTGCATTTTAAGTATCCAAGACAAGTCTTAAAGTTTTGGTAGCGGGGGCAGGATTTGAACTTGTTTAGAGCAGATTAATTTTTTCAAATAATTTCAGTATATTACTTAATATTTACAATGCATTAGCCCTCTCCAGGCCCTATATCTCAGCCAAGTATGAGACAGTTTCTGCCGATAAATTAGTATAATGAAAGTGGCGGAAATGAGGCTTCATCCATGTCCCAGACATCCAAAGACAAAAAGCTTGTGGGTTCAGCAACTTCAGAATCATTAC
>NZ_DASQYZ010000355.1:0-66442 GCF_035638955.1 Oligoflexus sp.
CCATGACCGGGACGTGAATGCTGCGAGGAACATTCTCCGTCTCGGACGTGAGACGCTGAGCCTTGGGCGAATCGCCTGATGCGAGGGATGCTCGGGAATTCATTCCCGAGAGGACGTCACCTAGAAACCAAATCGATCCTCCACACCCTGGGCCTGTTCCAAAGGACAGGGATGCAGGTGCCAGATTTCTCGCGTGTACTCCTGGATGGCCCGATCCGAGGAGAACCAGCCGATGCGGGCAATATTCATCAGTGACTTCTGCTGCCACAAGCGCTGGTCACCGTAAACCTTATCGACCTCCTCGTTGCTGCGGACATAGTCCGGAAAATCCGCCAGATGATAGTAGTGGTCACCCCAGGTCACCAGAGTGTCCCAGATCGGTTTGAATCGCTCACGATCCCCGCGGCTGAAAAATCCATGCCGGATCTCATCGAGGATGCGCCGGATATTATCATGCTTTTGGTAGTAATCATGGGGCCGATAGCCTGACGCCTGCAGCGTTCGCAGTTCATTCACGTTGTGACCAAAAATAAAAATATTGTCCGCGCCGACATGATCGCGAATCTCGATATTCGCCCCATCCAAGGTCCCAAGTATCAGAGCTCCATTCAAACAGAACTTCATGTTACCCGTACCCGAGGCCTCGGTCCCGGCTGTCGAAATCTGTTCCGAAAGGTTGGCCGCCGGAATAATGCGTTCGGCCAACGACACGTTGTAGTTGGGCAGGAAAACGACCTTCAGACGATCACGCGTCAACGGATCCCGATTGATCATGGCGGCTGCCGCATGAATAAATTGAATGATGAGTTTGGCCATCTTATAGCCAGGAGCCGCCTTGCCGGCGAACACTACGGTTCGAGGCTGCTGATGCTCATCATAATTCAAGCGCAGCTCGTGGTACATATGCAGGCAATGGAGGATTTTCAGAAGCTGCCGCTTGTATTCATGGATGCGTTTAACCAGGACGTCGAACATGCTGTTCGGATCGACTTTCTCCGCTATTTCCTGATGAATCAGCGTCGCCAGACGTTCCTTGTTGCGCTGCTTGATCACGCCCAACTGATTCAGAAAAGCCTGGTCGTCGACAAAGCGTTCGAGGGCTCGGAGCTGCTCCAGATCGGTGACCCAGTTTTCATGCCCCAGGCTCTCGGTGATGAGTGAGCTGAGTTCAGGGTTGGCCAAACGCAGCCAGCGACGCGGGCTGATACCATTGGTCTTGTTGTTGAATTTATCCGGGAACAGGCTATGGAATTCAGGAAAAACCTTTTCCTTCAGGAGCGTCGTATGCAGCGCGGCGACACCATTCACGGAAAAACTCGTGGCCACGGCAAGGTTGGCCATGCGCACTTCAGGTTGGGCCCCGCGTCCCAGAATCGAAACGCGTTCGATAAAACTCTGGTCGTAGATAGGCTTGTCTTTCAGCATTTTCATAAAACGCCGATTCATTTCTTCAATGATCTGATAATGCCGCGGCAGGGTTTTCTGAAACATGGCACCTGGCCAGCATTCCAAGGCCTCGGGCATGACCGTGTGATTGGTGAAGGCTATGGTCTGCTGGGTGATGGCAAAGGCTTCTTCCCACGACAGGCTTTCCACATCAATCAGCAGGCGCATCAATTCGGGTATGGCCAGGGTCGGATGCGTATCATTCAGCTGAATCACGACCTTGCTCGGCAGATCCGTGATCGTGCTGTTGGTGTTCTTGAAGCGCCGCAGGATATCCTGCAGGGAGGCTGCCACTAAAAAATACTGCTGCTTGAGTCGCAGAAGTTTTCCCAGCTCATTGGAGTCATTCGGATACAAAACCTTGGATAGGACCTCACTTTGGACCTTATCCATCACCGCACCCACGTAATCACCTGAATCAAAAATCCCGAAGTGAAATTCTTCATCGGCCTTGGCCGCCCAAAGACGCAGGCTGTTGACATTCATCGTGCCATAGCCAGGGACAGGTAAATCGTGAGGAACAGCCACCACCTTATACTCGGGTTCCCATTCTGCAAAAATGTGGCCTTGGACATTCTCGTGAAATACACTCTTGCCGCCGAAGCATATTTGATAAGAATGAATGTTCTTTTCGATCTCAAGCGGATTGCCATCGCGCAGCCAGGGGTCAGGCACTTCCTTCTGTGCCCCATTCTCGATCACTTGGCGGAACATGCCGAACTCAAATCGAATCCCATAACCGTAGGCCGGCAAATTCAAGGTGCTGAGTGAATCCATATAGCAGGCTGCCAGCCGGCCCAGCCCGCCGTTCCCCAACCCTGGGTCCATTTCAAGTTCGGCGATGCTGTCCAGGTCCAGGCCTAACCCTTGCATGGCTTCACGCCCGACCTCCAAAAGATCGAGGTTGATGAGAGCATTCTTGACCAAACGCCCTAAAAGGTATTCCATGGAGAGATAATAAAGTCGTTTGCCGTTACTCCGATAGTAAGTCCCCTGGGTCGCGATCCAGCGATTCATCAGGAGCTGCCTTACGGTGTGGCATAGTCCGAGCAACTGTTCGCGCGGCGAGGATTTTTCCAGAATGGAACCAAAGTTGTGCTCAAGACTTTTGCGGAAGGTGATCTGAAATGCCGTCACTTTCTCGGTGTAGGACGGATGATCCAGTATCACATCAACGATGTCATGCATGGTGGGCCTCTTCGGGTCGGGATTTTTGTGCAAGGCATTCAGCAACACGCCCCCTACTCTAGCAAAGGGGTTCGAGGAAACCAATATGCATGCAAGATTTGATCGAAGATGTCGGCTACCGGACAGTGGCCTGCAAATCGGCAATGAATCACAGGTTGTGATGACGGTCAAAGGGGGAAGGCAGGGCCGCGTGCGCTTGAGGCAAGGCGAATCCCTGCAGGTGGAACTCCAATTTAAAGAGCAAGGACCAGCCCCGCGGGCAAGACTTTACTCCAATCTTTCAGCATCGGGTGAATTCTTTGAACTTGATCTGACTGCCGCCAGAACCGGCCTCTTCACCATCCAATGCCCACTCACCAAGATCGGAACTTTTTTTTTCACTCTTCAATATACTATGGACGGTCACCAGTGGTTCTGGCTGCGTGGCGACCTGTGGCAACTTCTGGTGTTCCCGCGTCAGCTGCAGGGCCTGCGCCTTTATACCTTGATTCCAACTGCCTGTGGCACCATGGATCAGTGGAAAACTGTCCTGGAGCGGGCCGCTGAGCTTGGCTTCAATATGGTTCATATTCTGCCCGTCACCAAACAGGGTTATTCCCAAAGCCCGTATGCCGCCACCGAACTTTTTGCTATGGAGCCCGATTTCCTACCCAAGGGCGTTACGGCGTCAAGCATGGAGCCTTTTGAAGAATTGGTCGAGGCAGCCCAACAATTGAATTTGGGCCTTTGCCTGGACCTGGTCCTGAACCATGTAGCCATTGACAGCGAAATCGTGAAAAAGTGCCCGCACTGGATTTATCCGGATCCGGCGGAAGGAGATGGTTTGAAACGCAATGGCTACCAAAGCCATGACGGTTTTCATAAGTGGAATGATTTGGCTCTCATTAATTATCAGCATCCCGATCCGCAGACCAGGCGAGCCATCTGGGAGCACATGGAATGTTATGCCCTTTTTTGGGGAGGCTATGCGGCAGCCACGGGCGGCATGATCCGACTCGATAATTTACACAGCACGGATCCGGCTTTTGCCATGCACGTCACGCAAAGGCTGCGACGCGAATATCCTGAGCTTGGCATCCTGGCCGAACTCTTCACACTGCCCGAGGCCACCCAGAAAGTTTTGCGGCACTATGCTGTGGACCTCCTCCTGGCCACGACCTGGGAGCATCATTTCTCAGGCGAACTGCGCCGATACTTTCGTTACATCCACGAGACGACCCCGGCCATACCCTGGTTTACCCCGATCAATTCCCATGATAGCGGCGTCCCTGCCGAGGAATTTGCCAACGTGCAGGCCACACGCCCACGTTATATCCTTTGCGCACTTTTAGGTATTGGTGCCACAGGTCTTACCCAAGGCGTTGAAGTCGGGATTGAAGAAAAAATCAATTTCATTGGTCGAAGCCCTGTGATGCCGCCCGCGACGACCGGTCACGATTTTTGGCCCATGATCCAAAGAACACACGAAGTGATGCTACAATTCCAGGCTTTTCAGCTGCAAGGCAACGTGGAATTCGTGGATCACGGCCATGTGGCCATCATCGCGGCCTTGCGGCTGTCCCAAAAGGCGAACGAACCGCACGCTCTGGTTATCGCCAATCTTGACATTCATCAGCAGCAAAGCATCGATTTGGATTTGCAGCCAATAGGCCCTGGGCAATACTCGCTAACAGATGCGTTTAGCCATCACCGCTGGGACCTTGAGGGACACGTTTTGCACTGCAGCTTGGAGCCGTGTGGCTTTCAGGTTCTCCTGATCAACAAAATATAACCGCGGCGATGCGTGATCTGATCTATTCCTACCGGATGGTGTCAGCCGCCTTGCAATTACCTATTGATTTTTGATGAAATTCCTCTAAAGATGCGATCCAGGTAAACATCGGCAAAGCGAGATTCAACATGCTCCCTATTACCAAGGCCGCCCTCGCTGACCTTCCGCAGCTCCTTCAAAGGGAGTGGCTCGATGCCAATAGTCGTGGCAGCTACTCCAACAGCACCATCCTCGACTGCCCCACGCGTCGCTATCATGGCCTTCTGGTCAGCGATGCAGGCGTGTTGAACGAAAAACACGTTTTTCTCGCTAAGCTTGAGGCCAGTCTCAGCGTGCGAGGCCGGATCATGGATCTTTACACGAATAAGCATCCGGGCTCCGTCTACTACCCCGAGGGCTATTCGCATTTTGATTCGTTTGAGTATGATCTCTATCCGGTCATAACCTATCGAGCCGGCTCTTATCTGCTGCAGCGCTCCTGCATGCTCCTGCACGATCGCGATGCGGTTCTGGTGCGTTATAAGATCATCAGCACAGAATCTGTCCAACTTATCTTGCGACCTTTGCTGGCTTATCGCAGCCATCATCACTTACAACATGAAACGAGCGACTTTCAGGTCAAAACATTTCCCGACGCCGAAGGCCATAAAATTGAGCCTCTGCCGCAAAAACCCGCACTCCATATGGGCACTGACCGCGGGGCCACATTTTATCCCGGACCTTTCTGGGTCAAGCAGGTCGAGTATGTTAGGGAGCAGGAACGTGGCTTTGATTATCAGGAAGATTTGTTTTGCCCCGGTCTTTACGAAGCTGTCCTGGAACCTGACCAGGAGCTTTATCTGATCTTTGGCTTTCAATCGACACCGCGTGCGGACATCCGCGGCCTCTGGATGAAGGAAGAACAAAGGCGCCTGGCCTTGCATCAGCGCTTCATCCATGACGGCGAACCCTTGGCTCAGGTGAAGTTTGAAGCTGAAAAATTCATGGTGCAACGGCCCGATGGCAACCCGTCCATCGTTGCTGGTTATCCCTGGTTCGGGGAATGGGGTCGCGATACCATGATCGCTCTGCCGGGCCTAACCTTGGGTCGCGGCGAACCGGAGCGCCTCCTGCCGATTGTCCAGACTTATTTACGCCAGGCGAAAGATGGTTTGATACCCAACTATCTGGGCCAAGGACACCAGAGCGGCAGTTATAATTCCGTCGACGCGACCTTTTGGATGTTCTCAGCACTGCAGCAATATTGGATCGCGACACGTGACAAGGCTGGCCTGCAGACCATCCTTCCCGATCTGGTTCAGATCATCGACGACCTGGTGCAGGGCCGCAGTCATCTCGTTCGCGTCAGCGAAGATGGGCTGATTCAAGCGGGCTCATCCCAGACGCAGGTGACCTGGATGGATGCTACGGTGGATGGCGTGCCGGTGACGCCGCGTGGTGGTTATCCTGTCGAGATCAACGCCATGTGGATGGCGGCCTTGGCCTTTTTGCAGGATATCGCCCCTGTGAACTCGCTCCCAGGCTGGATCAGTCTTCTGGAGTCCACGCCGGCCGCATTCCGTAAAAAATTCTGGCTGCAGGATGCAGGCTACCTGGCCGACTGCGTCAGCCCCCATGGTTCTGTGGATCGCCATATTCGCCCGAATCAAATCGTAGCGATAAGCCTGGATTTTTGCCCGTTGAATCGGGAGGAGCAGCAATCCGTACTGGACGTCGTGACGAGTCACCTGATAACACCTTACGGTCTGCGCACGCTCAGTCCCGAAGATCCAGGCTTTATTCCGTTCTATCAAGGCGGCCCCAAAGAGCGGGACGCTGCTTATCATCAAGGCACCGTTTGGCCCTGGCTTATCAGCCCCTATGTGAAAGCCGTATTAAAAATTTATGAAGACCCCCAAAAAGCCCGAAATTTTTTACGCCGCAATTTTTCAGCTCTTTGGCAGGAACATTTAATGCAGAGGGGCATCATGGGTGTTTCTGAAATTTTCGATAGCCTGTTTCCCTATAAACCGGATGGTTGTCTAACCCAGGCCTGGAGCGTGGCGGCCTTGATTGAACTTCTGAATGAGCTGAAAGCTGAGAAAGTCTGAGGCCTAAACTCTGACACATGGTGGGATGGAGCTATGCGGATTCTTATGTTTGGTTGGGAATTTCCGCCGTTTATCAGCGGTGGCCTCGGCACGGCCTGCTACGGCATGACAAGGCACCTTGCCGAAAGCGGCGAGGAGGTTCTGTTTGTCCTTCCCAAAGCCATAGAAGGTATGCCACGCGAAGGATACCAGATGATGTCGGCCGAAGAGGTTTGGCGGAAACGGAGCGATGACGATTTTCCATTGCCAGAGCAGGTCACGGTTCTGACTGTGGAGACGGCCCTTTACCCTTACATTGAAAACAAAGAATATGCCCGCATGATCCAGCGCTTCGAGGGCGCGATTCCACGCGAAGGCAAGCCCGCCCCCAGTATCATGAGCCTGTCAGGCCATTACTCGCACAATCTTTTTGAGGAAGTTCAGCGTTTTGCCGAAGTCGGCTGGCATTTGGCGCAACAGTCGGAGTTTGATGTCATCCACGCCCATGATTGGATGACGTTTCCCGCAGCCATGGCAGCCAAGAAAAGATCCGGCAAGCCCTTCATTGCCCATATTCATGCCACAGAATACGATCGCACCGGCGATCATCCCAATCCTAAGATTTTTCAGCTTGAAAAAATCGGCATGGAACATGCGGATCGCGTCGTAGCCGTGAGTCACCGCACGAAAAAGACTTTGATCGATCGCTATCATATCGATGCCAGCAAGATCGATGTCGTTCATAATGCCGTGAGCCATGACAAGCTGGTCGATCCTTTGTTAATTAAAAAAAGTTTCAAGGAAAAGCTGATTATCTTCGTCGGTCGCGTGACCTTGCAAAAGGGTCCGGAATATTTTCTGAGGGCGGCCGCGAAGGTGCTGGAAACGCATCCTAACTATCGCTTTGTCATGTGCGGCGCCGGCGATATGCTGCCGCGCATGATCGAGGAAGCGGCGACGCTCCGGATTCAGAATCGCTTTCATTTTACCGGTTTTTTGCGCGGCGCGGCCGTCGATCGGCTGTATTCCATGGCCGATCTTTTTGTGATGACGTCCGTCTCCGAACCCTTTGGCCTGACGCCATTTGAAGCCATGCGCTATGAAGTCCCCGTGATTGTGTCGAAGCAGGCCGGTGCGTCCGAACTCCTGCCGCGGTCGATGCATGTTGATTTCTGGGATCGCGATGGGCTGGCTAAAATGATGATCGAATTCTGTGAAAATAGGCAACTTCATAAAAGTCTGCTGGAGCATCAAAAGACCACTCTTTCCAAAATGTCCTGGCGAACCGTCGCCGAACAACTCAAAACCATTTATCGAAAGGTGATTCCTGTATGACGAGCGTATGCTTCTACTTTCAGGTCCATCAGCCCTTTCGTCTGCGTAAGGACTATGATTTTTTCAAGATCGGCTCGGAGCATCACTACGAAGATGATTATGCCAACGCCACCATCATGGAAAAAGTCGCGAATAAATGCTATCGCC
The DNA here is from genome assembly GCF_035638955.1 of Oligoflexus sp. Taxonomy (GTDB): domain Bacteria; phylum Bdellovibrionota_B; class Oligoflexia; order Oligoflexales; family Oligoflexaceae; genus Oligoflexus. Next base: position 7,957 of record NZ_DASQYZ010000355.1, read on the forward strand.
CCATGAATCAACTCCTGCTGGAGGAAATTCATCGTTGGAAGGGCGAATTTCGGGTTTCGTTTTCCATCAGCGGTGTGTGCCTGGAGCAAATGGAACGCTGGGCGCCGGACGTGATTGAGTCCTTTCAAAGGCTCGTGGATACCGGCTGCGTGGAAATCCTCAGCGAGACCTATTATCACTCGCTGGCCAGCCTCTTTTCACCCGAAGAGTTTGTCGCCCAGATTCGCTTGCATCGGCAGAAGGTGCGCGACCTTTTTGATTACGAACCGGTGGTCTTTCGCAATACCGAGCTTATATTCCAGAATCGCATTGGTGAAATAATCGAGGAATTGGGCTATCGCGGTGTGATCGCCGAAGGTGCCGATCGTATTTTGGACTGGCGTTCCCCGAATTTCCTCTATCAGCCCGCGCCCTGCCGGAAGCTGGCTTTGCTGCTGAAAAACTATCGGCTCTCCGATGATATCGCATTCCGCTTTTCCAATCGAGGCTGGGAAGCCTGGCCCTTGCATGCCGAGACCTTTGCCCGGTGGGTGCATCAGACGGCTGGTAACGGCGAGGTGATTAATCTATTCATGGATTATGAAACCTTTGGTGAGCATCAGTGGGCCGACACAGGAATCTTTGAATTCATGCGGGCCTTGCCGGGTGAAGTCCTGATGCATCCCGATTTTAGTTTCGCCACACCGCGTGAGGTGATTGATCGCTATCAGCCGATCGGTAAGTTGTCTTTTCCTGAGCCGGTATCCTGGGCGGACGTCGATAGGGATCTGACCGCCTGGCTCGGCAATTCCATTCAGGATTCCTCGATCGAACGCATCTTCCGCCTGGAAGGTGTTGTGAAATCGCTTGGGGATCCTGATTTGCTGCATGCCTGGCGGAAATTACAGACTTCAGATCACTTCTATTATATGTGCATCAAGTGGTTTGCGGATGGAGATGTTCATAAGTACTTCAGTCCCTATGAATCGCCGTACGATGCGCATGTCATCTACAATAATGTGCTGAGTGATTTTGAAGAGATCCTGCTCCACCGCTGGCGGATGCGGAACGAGGCTCCTGTCCCGAATGGAGGTCCTCGTCGTAGCCCGCTTTTGGATATGGCGTTCGTGGATTGACCCCAAGCCCCTACCCCGTCAGGCCCCCGCATGGGGGTCAGGCTTTGGTATCCTGCAGCCTTTGCGCCAGCGTAACGGTCAGGTGACGCGTGGCATCAATGGGGTCCTCACCGTCCTTGACGTCAAGGTTCTTCAGAACCCCCCGCAGGGTTTTTTCAAACTTCACGCAGACCCGGTACCCCTTCTGACTAATGATCAGCATCTTCTGCCGTAGATCGCTGGGACGTTCCAGCATGAAGATCCACTCGGATCCTTCAAGCCTTTGCAGAGTGGGTGTGAGCGTGCTCGGATGGATCCCGGAGAGTAAAGCCAGAGACGAAGCCGAAATTCCAGGTGAAGCCAGAATTTTCCGAAGCACAAGCCACTGCACCAGGGAAAGCTCGTGATGCCTCTGCGCCTGGGCGTTCAGGTTATGCAACTCAACGCTCAAGCGGACCAGAAGTTCAATATGATGCAACGATTCGATGGAAATGTCCTGTGCTAAAGGGAGCGTTTGCGCCCTATCTTTTTGTACGTATCCAGGCAGTGACGCAGCATCCTATCAATTTCGGCCTGATTTTTCAAATAGTAGAGAGCCGCCGAGTTTTCATCCTCGCCCACGCGGATCGTGAGAAGACTTTCCTCGCCCAGGCGAAAGACGTCCTCATCGTTTTCATCATCGCCGACATACACCGCCGACCGTTTGCCCGTGCGCAGCATCAATTCCAGCAAGGCGACACCCTTATGCGGCGCCCCCGAGGCCACCAGATTCACCACATACTTGCCCAGCAGAATGCGTGGCGCCGGCACTAATGAGCTGGCTAGTTCGAGGAGTTTCAATTTAATCTTACGCTTATCTGTCGCCTGTCGATAATGAACGGCCAGGCTAAAACTTTTATTTTCAATGACCACACCGGTAGTCTTGGCCAAGGCGGGCTTGAGTTTCTCATACCATTGCCTGGTCATGTCGGCCGCAATTTCCAAACTGCCTGTGGAACTCGGCAGGCCTTCAAGGCCATGGTTGCCAATGGCAAAGTCCACCTTGAAGGGCAGGCGCGTGAGAAGATCGGGTCGACTCCGTCCCGAGATCACCACGATCGACGCGTTCTCATGAAGAGCCCGCAGGTAGTCATCCGTCTTGGGTGAAGCGCGGGCATCATCCGGATTGGGCACAATAGGCGCCAGCGTTCCATCGAAATCGAAAGAAAACAAAGCGTCAGAGTAACAAAAGGCCTCCAGCATACGCAGGCCTTCGTCATCAAAAAGATATTTCATAGGCGTATCGGCCCTCCGGATGGCAGAATACCGAAATTGTAGGTTTCCTCTTCGTTACTGTCAGCCCCATGCGATTGAAGGCGAGCATGCTGAAGCTTATCCAGCAAACGAATCCGGCTGGCATCCAATAGCATACGGCCTGCCCACCGATAAACATTAAATTCGCGGATAAAGGCGCGCATCAGGTTCATGCGTTCGCGCTGCTCTTCCGGACTCATCCGCAGACCAACCGCCAAGGCCTGGGCCGTTTGGTCAATATCATAGGGGTTGACGATCAAAGCCCCGGTCAGTTCCCGAGAGGCTCCGGCAAAGGTACTGAGAATCAGCACACCCTGCTCATCATCATGCGCCGCCGCGTACTCCTTGGCTACGAGATTCATGCCATCATGCAAAGATGTGACAAGGCAGATGTCAGCCGCACGCAAATACAGGTAAACTTCTTCGGCTTCATGATGAACAGGCAGATAGACGATAGGCTGCCAGTTGTCCCGACCGTAGTCCGCATTAATCTGGGCCACCACCTTATCAACCTCGGCCGCGAATTCCTGATAGCTGGGAATGGACGAACGGCTGGGGGCACTGATCTGCACGAAGACGAAGTTACCGATAGCCTGTGGATCCTTTTGCAGAAGCCTTTCCACCGAACGAAGGCGTTCCACGATGCCCTTGGTATAGTCGAGGCGATCGATTCCAACACCTATCTTGCATTTCGGATCGATCCCATGCTTTTGCTGCAAACGGAGACGGCATTCCGCAGCGGGCGGCGTCCCTTCCAGTGACTTCGGTGGCCACTCAATGGAAATAGGATAGGCCCGAATTTGCGTGGCCTTGCCTTTATAAATGATAGTATTGGTCTCGCGATCGATGCGCGCTTCCAGGTAGCGGTCGACGCATTCCATGAAGTTATTGCAGTGAAACTGGGTGTGGAACCCAAGGATTGAACTGCCGAGAAGGCCGCTCAGGATTTCATTCTTCCACGGACAGATGCCGAACGATTCGGCATTAGGCCAGGGTATATGCCAAAAGCTTAGGATCGTCGCCTGTGGGAGCTGCGAACGAATCAGAAGCGGCGCCAGGGCGAGGTGATAGTCCTGGACGAGAATCACAGGCGACGGATCAGTGGCTTCCTCACAGACGGCTTTGGCGAATTTCTGATTGGCCTTCATATAGCAGTGCCAGTCTTCGCTGCGAAATTTGGGGCGCGTGTGAGCGATGTGACAGAGAGGCCACAAGCCTTCATTGGCAAAACCAAAGTAGTAACCCTGCTCCTCCTCCGCCGTGAGCCAGATCCGACGAATCGAATAACTGGGTTTTTCGGGTGGAACGCGCACGCGGTCATGCCCATCGACCACGTCGCGGTCGGCATTCCCACTCCCGTGGGCCACCCAGGTTCCTGAGCATGCTCGCAGAATCGGTTCGAGCGCGGTGACAAGGCCGCTGGCAGGTTTTTGCACGCGGATGGTGTCGCCCTTGCGGTTGTGAATATAGGGTTCACGGTTCGACGCTACAATCACGCGTTCTCCGGACAGCTGCTTCTTAAGGATTTCGCGCAGCGTGGCCGCGTTCCAGGTCATACGCGTCTCATCCTGCTGCTGACGTGACACTTCCATCTCTTTGACCAGTGCCTGAACATCCTTCAATATCGGCAGGAATTCCTGGTTATTCTGGATGGCAAGCCGGGCTTTGGAAGGATTGCGTAGGCCCCCCACCAGACTGCGCACACTCTGCACCCAGTGACTCAAACTCCAACGAACAATGCCGAGCACCAGCAAAGCCATCAGCAGTCCGATCGACAGAAACACCCCGGCCATATAAAGGGTGGTTTCACGACTGCGTCGGTCGACGTAACTCATATCCTGCACGATCATCAGCTTCAGCGGATAAAAGCCCGCGCTGCGGGCCAAAACCTCGCTCGGGATGCGCTCGGCAATGGGGGCGCCCTCTTCCTGCAGAAAGGTCCCATCCGTGCCTTCGATGCCGTCTGTGACTTCGGCAGGTTCCGGTTCCGGCGTATCGATCACGGCATATGAAAAATGAATCGAGCCGCCCGGCAGTTTGAACAATTTCCCATGATAGGCAGGCTCACGATCCATGGTCGAGCAGGCAAATCCTTCAGGAAAATTATCGGTTTTCATTAGTATCTTCTGCCGGGAATCACATATTTGAAGGGCCAAAAGGCGTTCGTCCTCGGTGGCTTTCACGAGGGCAGCCTGAAGTTTCTTTTTATTCTTTGCGACATCTTCGGGCGCCACGAGCAGACGCTGCAAATCAGGGCCAACTGTTTTGCCAATCAAAATGCTGCGTATGTTAAGATCCCGAACGGACCAGACCTCCATGAGGTGTTCCACAAACGGCACCAGTGCGTAAGCCAGAAGCGCCAACGCAGCCAGAACCGGGAGCAAAAAGCGGAGGGTGAGTTTCATCTTGTCTCCGTGAATTACTTTGATTTAAAACTATTTCAAAGAGGTAGCACTATGTATGATTTCTCGCTCATCGGCAACTGTCAAATCTCGGCTCTGATCAAGCAGGACAGCAGTATCGTCTGGCTCTGTATGCCACGCCCTGACTCGGATCCCATCTTCGGCCAGCTTTTGGATCCGGAGGGTGGATTCTTCTCGATCAGCTTGGACGGTCCCACCCAAACAGAACAGGCTTACCGTCCGAACACAGCAATTCTGGAATCGCGTTTGAGCACCGACGATGGGCAGAAGATCGTCGTCACGGATTTCGCTCCGCGCTTTGAACAGTACGGACGCATGTACCGTCCGGCTGCGTTGATGCGTGTGGTGGAACCGCAAGGTGGACGACCGCGCATTCGTGTGTCCTGCCAACCCATATCGGGTTGGACGAAGGAACCCTTGCGCGCCCAACGCTTCAACAGTCATGTGCGCTATGAACATCCGCAAGGTGGCTTGCGTCTCGTCACCAACATTCCCTTGACCTATTTGATCGACGGCCAATCCTTCTTCCTGGACGAGCCGGCCTATTTCGCTTTGCTCTGGGATATGCCGCTGGAAGATGACCTCACCAGCGTCGTGCAGAACTTTCTCGCGAAAACGGAACGCTACTGGCAAACCTGGGTCAAGCACTGCACGATTCCTGTGCTCTTCCAAAAGGAAGTGATCCGTTCCGCCATCACGTTGAAGCTTCATTGTTATGAAGACACCGGAGCCATCCTTGCGGCGACGACCACCAGTATGCCGGAAACCTTTGGCAAGGAGCGCAACTGGGATTATCGTTTCTGCTGGCTGCGGGATACTTTCTTCACGCTCAGTGCCTTCAATAATTTGGGGCACTTTGAAGAGATGGAAGGCTTCTTCAAATTTTTGATCAACATTGTACGTTTCGATCACGACCTGGCTCCGGTCTATGCCCTGGATCAAAGTCTGCCTTTGCCGGAACGCTGGCATCAGCAATGGGCCGGTTATATGGATTCACGCCCTGTTCGCACAGGCAATGCGGCCGCTCTGCAGCAACAGCACGATGCCTACGGAGAGATGATCCTAACCCTGGCGCCCATCTATTTTGACGAGCGTTTTGTCTCGCTTCGTTCGCCCCATCTCAACGCGCTGATGGACTGGCTCACCGAACGCTGCATGCAATCCATAGGCCAGCCAGATGCTGGGCTGTGGGAACTGCGTGGCACCAAAATTGAGCATACCTTCACCAACCTGATGTGTTGGGCTGGATTGGATCGCGTTCTCAAGATTCGGCAGGCAGGACAGCTGGGACCTTCCGCCCAGTTAACGCTCGACAGGATCGATCAGGCTCGACAGAAGGCGCTGGAGCACATCCGTGCGGCGACGCATGATATGGTGGTTTATAACAGTCCTATCGACAATACACTGGATGCGTCCATGCTCATGATGCCCATACTGCGCTTTCCTGACGCAGACAGCAATCGGGCCACTGTCCACTCCATTGCTTCCAAGCTCGGAGCCCAGGGGCTCAAGGACGACGCAGGGCTCCTCCTCTACCGTTACCTGCGTGAAGACGATTTTGGTCAACCCCAGGATGCGTTCCTGGTCTGTTCCTTCTGGCTGGCGCACGCCTATGCCACCGTCGGGGAAAAGGAGCGTGGACGCGACCTCCTTCAGAAACTCACCCGCTACGCGACCCCTCAGGGCCTTTACCCTGAGCACGTGACGCTGGGTCATGCGTCCGCGCATTCCGGCAACTTCCCCCAGACATATAGTCACGTCGGATTGATAAATGCGGCCTTCGCCCTAAGTCCTGACTGGCGGGAAGTTCTGTGATGCGGTGAGCCGAACAAGGAGAATTTCTTTACGCTGAGTGTTTTATTTTGATATAAAAGTAATAGCTCTTTGCGGCAGCCAAGAGTCGCAAAGATGAAGGCTCTCTCGACTTCTCCATCAGATGAAGATCACTGTCTTCATTGAACTACCTCCAGGGAATGCGCTCCGTAACCGAGCGCGTTTCTTTTCTTTTTCTTTACTTTGTACGCAGGACAGAGACCCCTATCGCGCCAAAAATCCAGATGGACTTTTCATATGAACGTGCCGAATTCTGGTCGGGTTGGATCCTAAGACCAACATCGTTTATATCATCGGATGAATCTCCAAATGTTCTTCTCGAGCTGGAAAAGCTTCAGGCCTATAGCGCCCAAAAACAAGGGGTAGAGTGCCTGCAATCAGAGCGCGCACCACTACGCCTGGACAGGACCAATCGGGGGTTAGGTCGACCAGATCCACGACTCCGGATCGCTGAAAGAGGCTGGCAAGTTCGGGGTGAAAATGTTCTCCAGACAGCCAGCCAGCAAGGAGCGACCGACGCTTCGGGTGAAGAAAATATTCCTGATGATAGTCTGGAGTCGGCTCAAATGTCGCCTCTTCCGTCGAAACCTCGATCGGATCCAGGAAAGCAAGGCGTTGGATGGCTTCACTCAAGGCTTTATGAGTTGCCAGCTGGCTACCCGAGGCGGCACCAAAGCCATGGATAACGGGATAGTCCTCTTGCTCTGGCCAAAGAAAGCACCCCCGTCCATAAATGGTACCGAGACCTTCCAGGAAAAAAGAACCGAAATCGTAAACGTGAAAACGGAACATTCGCTCCAGGCTTTTCAAGGCAGGAGGCAATGTCAGCTCACAAGGCTCGGGACGCGTGGCCGAGTGAGCTGACAACGCAACCCATTCCATTGAGAACGTGAAGATGATGCTGATTGCTAGGAGCGACGTCACCTTCAATTCGCTTGAGTCCATAAGATTTCATAATCTCGGCGAGCAGATCAAAGAATAGAGGATAGAGTCCAAGGTTCTGATAGTCGGGATGAATGGCAATATTGCGGAAGTTGTAACTGCTCCAGTCAAGGATGGTTCCAGCGGCCATGCCCATCACCCGGTTGCCACAGGACTCATCGCGGAATACAAAGAAGTCGCCTAGCTCTTCATAATAGCGCTTTCTGGCTTCAGAAGAACTTTGATCTTTAAAGAAACTTTGGGTTTCATCGCGCTGATAGACATCGGGAAAGAGTTCGTTGATCATTGGCCATGCTTCGCCCGGAGCGACACGATCAACGACGATATGCTGAACGAGGATTTTGGGAAGTGCTGTCGCCAGTCAAGTCCCCAGATTTTCTGCGCGAGAGACTGCTTTTCAAAAGCAGCCGACGAATCCTGAGTCGCGGACGCCTGGGTCATGGTGTCACCTCATCTTGCATAACGACACCGAACTCTTAAAACATTTATGATAGCAAAGTCAACCTTCACATTGTCGCAAGTTATGAGCAATAATGAACTTAGCATTCGAGAAATGATGCTCGGACTTTGGCGACATTCTTGTCTGAATGGAAAGTCCATGAGGAAGGATAATCTCGACTCGTAAGGCGAGTTCCATGACCTCCTTTAAAAACTCGAGAAGTCTGAAACCGGGAACAAAAGATGGAATCTCAATGACAGCATTGTTTGAAATTTTTGCTCCATGCTAGCCTAAATCAATTTGCGTCGCTTTTCCGCCGGTCACAGATGGACATACGCGAGAAGGTCAGCATGAGGGCAACGAGCTGATCGTTACCAACTGTAGTCCAGGGCTTCGAATTCAGATATCTTGCGGTCAACTCTAAAGGTTTGCGGGCTGATATAGGCGAAAAACGCTAAGAAATTTGGGAATCCGGATAATAGTCTACGGTGGCTTGGTTCTGCCTCTCTTGCTTTACACCACACAGCCATTGATCCGTTTGGACTTCCAGCAAGGATGGCCTTTGGGAGACCCGGTGCGCCTACGACATCACATTGATACGTTACTCGCATTTGGTCCACGCGATGCCAGACACCCCGAAGTTTTGGAGAAGGTTGAGTCCTGCTTGGAACAGGAGCTCCAATCCGCAGGTGGTCGAGTGTCCAAACAGAATTTTGAAACCAACGGCCAGTGGCATCACAATATTATATCCCGCTTCGGCCCTGTCGATGGTTCGCGAGTTGTGATTGGAGCCCATTTCGACGCCTATCGCGGACTTCCAGGAGCCGATGACAACGGCAGTGGTGTCGCCGTTCTGCTGGAATTAGCCCGAATTCTAGGCGAACGGTTGGTCGGTATTGAGTTTTCGGATCATTCATCGTACTGGCGTGAAAGTTATCCGGCATTCATGATAACGGGAACGGCCTTTTACAGAAATCCACGTTATCATACGCCGGATGACACAGCGAACCGCCTGGATTATGGCAGACTCGCATCCGTGGTCCAGGCCGTTCATGCGTTGATACCCTAGCCATCCCATCGTCAGTTTATTTGCAGAGTGCAGAGATCTCGGGCGGAGCGTCCGGCCCTTCCAGGTACACGTCCAGCCATTTGCACAATTGAGTCTGCAAATGATCCAGATCAAGATCCAACCGTCGCACCCAGGGTCCAGACCCCACCGCCAGGACATTGGGATCCTGGCTTAGGCCAAACGAAGTCAAATTTTCAATGACAGGGAAAGCCTGGAACTGATGTTCGATTTCAAGCTTACGATTCCACATAAAAACCCGACCGCTCTGCGCGTAGGTAATCTGCGATCCATCCATGGTCCAATGCAGTCCTGTTTCCATCTCGTCGCGAGACGGCATGGATTGCTTATGCGTCACCTGCCACTGACCGTTAACGAGACTGCCGAGACTGAGTTGCCCGCTATCATCCACGGCCGCAAAGCTCAAGCCATCAGGCGCAAAGGTGAAGCGCTTGAAACCTTGAATGCGAGAAGGTTCCTCGATCCATCCCTCAGATCCATACCGATAGATCCGAGGGGCCTGATCCGATCCTGAACCCAGGAGGGCCAGACGCGTAGCGTCGCTCGACCATACCAACCATTTCAACCTTTCCAGCGTGGGAAGACCACGTTCACTGGTCTGCGCAGAACCATCAGGTTGGACAATCAGGCCTCGCCAGGTCCCGCTCTTGAGCAGCCGCACCAAAATACGGGGCGTGCCGGGCAGCCGTTTCATGGCATCCCGGCCGGGCCTTTCGCCAGAAGCAATGGGAATGGTTATGGTAAGTTTTGTCGTGTCACTATTTTTGGTCCATATCGCCAGGACACCTGCCCCGGCGCTGAGCAAGGTTGTCTCGTCAAAGACCTCAACACCGAAACGCAAACTGGCTCCCCGAATATCATTCAAAGGCAGTTGCACGGACTCGCCCGTCAGCGTCCACAGTCGGGATGTTCCATCCTCAGCACTGGAAGTGAACAGTTGCCATTCAGGAAGAAAACGCACTTCATTGATCTGTCCGGTATGCCCCGCCCAATCCTGAATCTTTTCGCCGGCCTTGTTCCAGAGTCGAATGACCCCATCAAACCCTCCTGTGAAAAGAGTCTCACCTTCGAGACGACCCCCATGGAAGGTACTGATGACCGTGGACGTGGTATCACCGCGCACCATCGGCAAAGGTCCATGCAACGACCAAAATCGTAATCCAGTCGAATCGAGTGTCACGAAACGCCGATCTCCGCTGTGGCAACGAATGTCAAATTCCGTGAGCACGAAGGGAGCTGTGGTCCATTCAGCCAATCTTTGGAACGCAGGCTCAATTTCACCCTGCCATTCCCAATAACTGAGCGTGCGATCATCCCGCATCCAAACCCCACGCTGGCACGGATCCACTTTCCAGCTGCGCAGGCGGTCCCAGTCAAAGTCGGTGAGTGGAATGGCTTGCAGTTTTTTTTCGGGAAGATTCGACCAATGATACAACCGGCCCCCGCGTTCCATAAGTCCAGCTGTACCATCCAACCAAGGCTGCAACGAAGCAGGTTCCGCCACGTCGTATCCCTCACTGGGTTTTTCACCAAGTACACCCTCATCAAGGTCTTTCCAAAGAATTTTAGGACTCCATGACCTCAACCGGCCATCGCTCAGCTGAATGAGGAGACGACTCGGAATAACATCGGTGGCGGGAGTAAACTGCAGATCTTCGGCAACCTGCTCTTCGCTGGCCACAGTCTTCCATGATCCGCCCTCCAGCGCCCACACATTCACAGCCTCGGTGCTTGACCCTGCCACGTGCCATCCATCGGGTGCCATGGCCAACTGCACCGTATCCTTGAGATCAAGTCTTTGCACGATGCGCAAACCGTTATCATCGTAGTTCAAGACTGCCGGTAGATCGCCTCGAATGGCTACGGCGAGGCTGTTGCCTCCTGGAATCCACTTCACAGCGCCTGGAGCGCCAAAGATGGAATGATCCGCCCAACGCAAGCTCAATGGAGGCAGGAACTTTAACTCTTTGAGGCGCAAAACCACCAGCTCGTCGGCTGTGCTCAGAACCAGGGCCTGCTGCGAAGGCGACCAGTCTGCGGCAAGCGCATCACCAACCGGAATCTGCGTGATAGGGCGACCTTCTCCCGACCAGAGTGAAGCTTGTGTGGACGTTAAGGCCAGCCACGGACTTTCGGGGGCAGGACCAAGACTCCAGACCCGCCGTGGAGTTCCTGGCAAAGTCACCCGTTGCCTTTCGTGCATCGCTCCCGTAGCTGACAGAATGCCGTCGACAAGTTTGTTTTTGACTTTATCCTGTTCCGTTGGAAGGACGAGACGACGATAGTCCACCAAAGCCCGCAGCAACGTGAGAGCGGATTGCCAACTGTTGTTAGCCTTCTCGGCCAACGCTTGATCCACGCGTGACGCGATCGTCCGGATCACATCGCCTTGGACAACGTCGATCATTTGCTGCAAAGGCTCAGAAGCATTTCCCGCGGCATCATAACCGCGAGCCTGCAGAATCCAGCGGCCTTGCACGGGCATGGGGAGACTGACCTCGCCCTTCGCCGTCTGCCAATTTTCTTCATTATCACAGAGGGCTTCATCCGATTTTTTCAGACACCACTGCAAGGACGCAGGATGGGTATCTGCCATATGGAGGCGCAGCAAAGATCCGGGCTGCACTTCCAGCGAACGGGTCGCTCCTGGGTCGGGTGTAAGCTGCAGAACAGGCTTTTGGCGATCAATGATGACCGCACAGGACTCTTCCGATTCTGCTAAAGAGGAGCGAGGATTCTGTAAAAAATTACGTTGCCGCAAGCTCAGCTGACCCGGTCCATCGGGCCAGACCTGAGGCCAGGAGAGAATCACTGCAGCATTCTGCAATGCAAAGCTTTGCGGTGACTCGCGGCCATCCGAGGACACGAGTCGAGGAGCCAGCGCCAAAGCTTCGAGCTGGGTCCCAGGCGTTATCTCGAGCGGCAGTTTAAAACGACCATCGTTAATCCAAGGATCGGGACACCGCAAACGCAACCGTTGCTGGCTTTGATCCTGCAATTTCACAATGGGCAGCCACGGCTGAGCATCCGAGATCAAAACACTCCAGCTGCGATCCTGAGCCAGGGATCGAACCACCAGCGAGGTGGCCTGGCCCGTACTCACACAATGTTTCCGGCTTACAGGAAGAGCCTGAGGCAGAGACCCTTCCGCGTTAATCTCGAGCACCCGGGCATCCAGCTGCTCCGTTTCAGGTAACTCCTTACCTTGCGGATCCAGGATTTTGATCCAGGACCCGCCCCTGTCACGCGCTTCTTCCCCGCAATCAAGCACCAACAGATTCAGTCTATTGTGTAACTTTTCGCAGGACATAAGCCATGGAAGCAGGATCAGGGGAACTAAAAAACGGAGCATGAGTCGTCCTTAATTAGCAGGGATCAAAGGTGATATGAAGTTTATTCAAACTGATTTCGGTTGGCTCGGAGTCGCTCGATTTCTTGCGCACGACCATACCGCGAAGATCATCAAAGCGGAGAGTCAGCTGATTGCCGCAGACGGTTTGAGATTCCTGCTTTGCTACAAAAGGATTCAACTGGGCCTTCTGAAAATCGTCCGGCGCATCATTCCAGCGGTCCAGCTGAACTTTATTAACGGCCCACTCCTTTTCGAATGAATCCTTTTGATTGGTGTTGGTCACATTAGCCAGACCAGTCGCCTTAAGTTCTATCTTTCCTTCGCTTGTTCCGATGTCGGCGAAGTTCACCACGAAGTTAAAATCCCGAATTTTGAATTTCTTTTCGCTGTCGCTTAAGGAAATGCTACCCGGGCAACGTCCCTCGACTTTATATTCCAAAGCCTCGCCAGTCGTCCGGATCTCATCCATGCCCGACCCGTTGTTATCTAAAAAGTTCAAAGACAAACCGTCGTTATTCATCTGAGCATCAACCTGACCGCTATTGCTCCAAGCTCCATTATCCTTGGCCTTATAGGCACAATTGAACTGTTGGCTCACAATTTTGGGAAGGGCCAGACCCTGTTCCGCGGACACAGCTACAAAAAACATCGCAGGCAAAAAGACAGCTTTCATCGCTTGACTCCTCTTCCATTCAGCAGGTCGAACCAATATGAGGCCGATCTTATACCTGATCTCCCGCTTGGAACATAGAGTTGAATTGAAGTCTTTCAGGACATGTTCACGAACCGCTTTCGACTAGAGCAAAAAGTTAGGGCTGGTCTTACAGAGATACACGCACTATGCTCCAGTTCGGTTCCGATCATCTGTCATGAGGCTCCTTGATGTCCCCTGATTGGCTCGCGCTCAACTCCTTGTCCTTCCTGGATTCTCTGGTTTTTCTGGCAACCCATGCCTGGCCGCTTTTTATCGCCGCAGGTATCGCGGGACTGGTCGACTCCATCGGCGGCGGCGGGGGTCTGATTACGATGCCAACGCTCCTGAACCTCGGCGTACCAGCTCCGCTCCTGCTGGGTAGTAACAAATGCGTATCCACCATTGGCTCCCTGCCCGCTGTGCTTCGCTATCGTCGCGCCAAACTTCTCCCCCAACTGCCATGGGCCCATTGGATTCGACTCTTTATCGGGGCCGCTCTGTGTGCAACGCTGGGCGCCTGGCTTTCCCAACAGAAGGTGATCCTCGACAATCTTCATTTCATGGTCCCGATCCTGCTGTTTGCCGTGATGGGCTTTATGCTGAAACGTTGGTTTTGGGATGAGCGCCAACGGCAATGTGCGGCCAACCTGGGTCCGGCCGACATCGATGCCGTGCATCCCATTGAAGTGGCACTCAAGCGAACCTGGGCTCGCATTGGGATTGCGGGCATTGCGTTTTATGATGGAATCTTCGGCCCCGGCACGGGGACCTTCTTTTTAAGTTTATTCGAGGTTCTCGGCCTAAAAACGATCAGTGCCAATGCCATCACGAAAATATTTAACCTCGCCTCAAACGTCGGTGCGATCGCCTGGTTTGGTTTCAATGGAAAAGTGCTCTGGCCGTTGGGTTTTGCCGGCGCGTTTTTTTACCTATGTGGCAACTATATCGGCGCGGGTCTGGTATTGCGGCGTGGCCAAGGCCTTGTGCGGATTGTCGTCCTGCTTGCGACTTCAGGCTTACTGATCAAACATCTTTTGCGGTATGTTTGAACCGAGGAGGATGGCAGGCATGGCTCTGAAACAAGCATTTTTAATCAGTCTCGGGCTCACGCTTTTCAAGCTCTTTGGTTTCCACTTATCAGGTTCGATGATTGTGCTCGCCAGTTTTTACGATTCGCTGACTGACAGTCTCGTGTCCTATCTCAACTTTATTTTCTATCGCAAGGCTCGCGAGAAAGCGGATCATCAGCACCCCTTCGGACACGGCGGCTTTGAAGTGGTCAGCAGCCTCGTTCAGTCGATTCTGATCACGATCCTGGGCTGTTTGTTAGCCTGGCAGTCCCTCGAACTCCTGTTCAAGGGTTCGCATCCTGCCATGGATCGCGCGTCCTTTCCCTATGTTTTGGGCATCATGCTTCTCTCGGCTTTTTCCGGCCTTGCCATTCAATGGTTCCTGGGTCGCTTTGAAAAACAATTGGCAGAAAAAGGCGAAGTGTCCCTGACCGTAAAATCCGATCGAGCCCATTACCTCTCGGACTTTTATACGAATGGTTTTGGGGCGATCGGTTTGCTGTCTGTGTACTGGCTGGAAAGCACGACACTCGATAGCGTCCTGGGCCTTCTGGGTTCCTTGTTTTTATTTAAAACAGCCTGGCCTTTGCTGGTCAGCACCTTCACCCACATCATGCACGTGGAAGCCGAACCCGAAGTCCAGCAGGAAATCCTGAGGCTCGCTCTCTCGACCGATCGACTCGTCGAGGGCATTCATCGCCTCCGCACCCGTCGTCTGGGCCCCAATCTCTTTGTCGACTTCCATTTAAAACTGCCAGCCCAGATGCCTTTGGCTGATGCCCATCGCCTGGGGGACCGGGTCGAGGACAGCATTATGGAACGGTTCCCGCAGGCTGATGTCCTGATTCACCTGGATCCCGATAATCTGCCCGATGAAGAGGTCTGAGCTGTCTTACGTCCGCACAGATTTCGCAAAATACTGTCAACCCGCCGCATTTATTAACGAATTCATCCTGTCGAAATTTCAGTCAACGTCCCAACTCCAGACACTTTTTTCGTGCGCGTAAGGAGTTTTTTTCCTTTCGTTTCCATGACTTAACTATGCTTGGCACGCCAAAACTACTGGTCTTGTTCTTGCAAAATACCCTGCAGGGTTTTTCAAGCACGAGGGGTCTCAACCATGCATGCACAAGCGCAGCACCAGGAAATTTCACCGGGAATGTATGCCGCAACTCGATCCGCCAAGCGCCGTTATGAAAGGCGTTACGGTTCGCGACTCGAAAAAGATGAACAGCCGGTTCGTCGTTTCACGCCAGGTCGAATTCCAGTGGTCAGAAGGCAGCCGCATGTGGAAAAATTAACAAGAACTTTGGATGTGATGGGCGCGGTGGTAGGCCTGATTCTGGCCGCTCCTGTTCTTCTCATGAGCATGGCCTTGATCAAGCTGTCCAGTCGTGGTCCCATCTTTTTCTGCCAGATCCGTGTCGGTGAAGGCGGGCGCCTGTTCCGAATGTATAAACTTCGGACCATGGTGATGGACGCTGAAAAACAACGCCGTAGCCTCATCCATCGTAATGAGATGAACGGTCCGGTGTTTAAGATCCGTCGTGACCCGCGTATTACCTGGGTTGGTCAGTACCTTCGCAAGTTCAGTATCGATGAAATGCCCCAGTTCTGGAATGTTCTGGTCGGCGACATGAGCCTGGTCGGCCCGCGGCCGCCGCTCCCGCGCGAAGTCAAAAAATATAAACGCTGGCAAATGCAGCGGCTCATGGTCAAGCCGGGACTCACCTGTCTCTGGCAGGTCAGCGGCCGCAACCGCATTGGTTTTGAGGACTGGGTTCGACTGGATATTCGCTACATCCGCACGCGTTCCTTTTGGGTCGACCTCAAAATCATTCTGCAAACTTTCAAAGTAGTCTTCATAAGGCCGGATGGAGCCTGATACCATAGAGGAAACGGACCAGGACCTGGAAACGCTTTCGGGTCCACCGATCTTCGTCCCATCACGATCGACAAGGATGTCATCATGGGTTCAAGGCTACTGCCGGCTGCTCTGCTTCTGACGACTGGACCGCTCTCTGCTGCTCCGATTCGTAACTTGAACACCATCGAGTACGAATACCGCGACCAGCAACTCGCCAGCCGCAATCCCAAGTTGAAACGCCCGGATCACCTGAATATCTGGGGTGGACGCAGTCTATTCCTCTATGAACAAGCCAAACTCAATGCCCAGGCCGAAATCGGTGCCACTACGGGCAATTCCGGAACCACTTCATTCACGGCTTTGCAGGCCCGTTCAGCTGCGACCTGGCGCGAGGCTCACAGCAGTGACACGCTCGAAGCAGGCTGGATTCGCAGTCACGGTGCGGATGATACGCAGCGTCCTCTGGAAGAAACGGTTCTGGAAATTGGTGCCCCTTTTACGGGAACGCGTGCTGCGTACCGCCATGATCGTCAACTGAATGCCATGAATAGCGTAGCGGCGGCTGCGGGTATCAGTCGTAACATCGATGGAACAACCGATTTGGAAAGTCGTGAAGTCGCTGCCAGTTGGTCGAACCTGATCAATCGCAGCTGGACCAACACGCTCAGTCTGATTCGCGGCACCCAAAAAGTTCGCAACGGACTTTCCGCTGATACCTGGGAAATTAAAAATGACGACCTCTGGGTTTTGAATAATGACTGGTCCATGCAAACCACTGTAGGCGGACTGCAGCAAACGATCGAAGAGGAAAAGAAAACCAGCTTCATCATGGGGGCAGCTTTTTCGTATGTGATGCGGCGCGCCAACCCCGAAGATAAAAAAGATAAGGCGCAGCCGATTGCGCAGGACATGATTCGCCGCCCCGACCTGGACCGCATTGAAAATGTGCGAACCCAAAGTCAATTTCGTGCCGGATGGGATCGGAATCTGGACCAAAGGCGCAAGGGTGATGCCCAGTTTCTTTCTGATCAATTTTTCGTCCAGGGACTCTGGGCCATCGATACGGAACAGAATCTTCAGATCGATCTGCAGCGCAGTCAATCCATCGACAAAACCGTGCCGGGTGCGGCGGGCTTGATTCGTGATTTGGCTAATCTGGATTATCGCTGGACGACTGGGGTAGGACCATCCACGGCAGGGATCTTGGGAAGTTTCGGTTTGGGAATCACCCAGGAAACTGTCAAACAAAACCCGCAGCGCTTTGATCGTCAGCTGCTGCGGGTCAGTTATGCCGTCACGTTCTAATCAGGGAATGTAATCAATCGTCACAGTCATGCGAAAGTCGAGATGCTGACAGTCGCTGTCGTCGTTATCACCCGTTGTGATAAAACCCAACTGCGCCTTGGGCGGTGTCGCAATCTGCTTATCCAGAACCAGCCCAGCTTTGGCGGCCAGCTTCAGGAAAGCGTCCTGCGGCAGAGTCAACTTCATGTCACCATTGGTTGATGTCTTGGGAATCTGGCAGAGCTGATCAAAATCAGCCTGCTTGGGATCAAGTCCCAGACAATACTTATACAGTTTGCCGTTAAAATATTCCAGGTTCTGCATCCCGTTCGGTGGCAGCCACTTGTAGCTGACCAGACCATTCGCATCCACACCCAGACCATTGGCATAGACCAGTTGGTCATTCAAGTTTTTCGACCTGGTCGAATAATCCTGACTGGAAGCCACCACAAGGCTGTTCAACGTAATCATGATCTCATCATCAAAACGCATCACCTGCTGCGGCGCATCAAACTTCATATTGCAAAGACGGGTCATGCCCTGCAACGGAAGATCGACAAACTCCTCGCGCCGGGCGCGGAGGACTTCGTTCTTGCGACTCAGATTATTGTTCTTTTCGAATTCACAGGTTGTTGTCTTGGCTGGGAAGAACAAGGGAATGGCTTTGGATTTCAGCGTTCCATTCTTCTTCGCATCCGCGCAGGCAACCTTAACCTCTTCATCCGTGGACACCGGTGCCGGGATCTGCAATTTGCCCTCCACGGTCACGACTTCCACGGATTCAATCGGCTCGTCCACAATCGAAGGCGCTGTCGTATCACCAAGGGCATCATCGGAAACGGCAGTTTCCGGGATGGCCTCGGCGGCATCGTCAACGCTTTTGAAGGATGCCGGCTTACAGGCCGAAACAGTCGCCAAAAGCATGCTGAATAGTGTAGCGGTGAGTCTCATGAGAATCGTCCCTCCCCCTAACACTATCGGTGAGAATCTATAAAACCTTGCCCCTTGCTTTATTCCTTTTTGGAATCATTTGTTTAGGGCTTTCTTTTGTCAGGAAAAAATTGGGTTTGGCAGCCCCGCGACGCGATTTCGTCCGCGGCTATGCGGCTTAAAGCACGGAAATTAGGCCAGATTCTTACGCATCTCCCAAAGCAGGTGGCTGAGGAAGGGGCGGCGGTTCTCACCTGTAGCCACCATGAGGAGTTTGGTGATCTTCAAGTCTTCGGGTTCGGCCATGAGCAGGAGCAGCAGTTCGCGAATATAGTTGGTTCCCAACGTTACATAGTTGTCCGTACCCACACCCAGATCCACGCCCTTCTTTTCCCACCAGGAAAAGGGGTGATCCTTGAAACCCGGCACCACAGTGGTCAGCTTTTGATTGCTCGTCGGCAGCGCGGTGACCGTCATCGACTTGTCCAGGACTCGATTCAAAACATCATGCTGGTAGTGTTCGACCTCACGCGCGTGATGGAACTTCACCTTCACGAAGCGGTTGACCTCCTGCGGCGACAGAGGCACGCCTTGAACCAACCGATCCAGGATGAGAGCGTGTTCGCCCCAGGACATGTCCAGGAGTTCGCGTCCCAGGGTGGATTCCGATCGCACGGCCTGCTGCTTGTCGTTCAGGGCCAGCGCCTGCTCCAGCATGATGTGAAAATAGGAGTTGGGGTTGATGCCAAGGGCCAGACCATGCTCCAGGGTATCAATTCGCCAGATGTTCATGGCATTATCCACGGCCTGTATTCCGCGTTTCAAAGTATAAAAGGTTTCGCCGTGGTGACTGCGGATGGAAAATCCGCGTGAGGCGAGCTTGCGCAGACCCTGCTGCATTTCCAAAAAATGTTCCTTGCGATAAAGGCTGCGCTCATCACCCACCGTATCGACTTCCTGCAGGCAACTCGCCAGTTCCGGATGACGGTCGAGGATATCGATGATTTCATCCACCTGCTGCTGAAAATGCTGTTTCTTGGTGGCGAAACGTTGATCGTAAAAGCCCGGCTCTTTGCGAAAGCAAGGCGAGAGCGCGAATTGAAACTGCGGCACTTCCTTTTGATAGGCGCGAAATCCCTCATAGAGGCCCAGCAGGCTTTCTTCATTGGTCAGGAGTTCAGCGCCGGGGATCTGCTCCTTGGGATCTGTGGTCAGTCGCGAATAGGTGAACTTGATGCGAATGAAGCCAACATTGAACTCTTCCATCATGGTCCGGGCCATATGGTAAGCGGCCTGTCGATGGGCTTCACGATCGATCAGGACCAATTTGGGTAAATAGAGGACCTGCAGATAGCGTTCGAATCTCTCGCTATCCCGCAGGGTCAGCATGCGCTCCACATCCTGCACCGTCGTCAGCCGATCCGCTTCATCGCCGTAAACCGCTCGCAGTTTTTCCAAACACAGCGGCCCCTCAGGTCCATCCAGTCTTTTTTGCAAAAGGGGATGAAGGAAGGAGGCCTGCAGGGCTCCCGTGAGATGCGTATGCTCTTCCCGAAAAGGCAGCGGAAAAGCCTTAAAAAATCGATAGAGCGAACGGCCAAGCGGATGATCGACCAGCGCATGGATATCACCAATCCCTCGCTGGCACAGAATCACCTGCTGACGGAAAGCGGCGACCAGCTGCTGCAGGTCAGGATGGGGCTGCAGACGGCGTGAATTCTGGAAGAGCTCCAGAGTTGGCAGGAGGGCCAGCCCATTGGTTTCTGCGATCAGGGAGGTCAGCTCCTGAGTCAACCGCTCCTGCTTTTCCTTCGAGCAAACTTCTGCTTTTTGCATGCCTTCCAACTCCTTGCCTGGCGGCGGCCTCATTGGATCCCGCCGGAAAACCGATCCGGGAGTATAGCGGCATTAAAGACCTCAGTCTTGGATATTTTGCAGATCTTTAATCAGGCTGTAAGGTTTTGGAATATCCGCAGGTTATACATTTATTTGGCCATGACATTATGGGGTTCCGATACCTCATTTAAGCGTCATAGCATGGAGAGGGGTCATCAATGGGACTGAAATTTTTGAGTTTAAAGGGTGAAAGAGGGGATGCGTCCATCTTCCTGGCCATGATTTTGGCCCTGACGGTGGGTACCACAGTCTATTACAATATGGACAAGCTCAACCAGACTCTGAAGTCGAACAAGGTTCTGGGCCAAAAACAAAAGGCCGAGACCCACAATATTTCGGGTCTTTCGACCGCCACCGCACTCATGAGTTATACCGGGGCCAATCCGCGATCGGATGATGCGGCTGCCCTGCCCTATCTCTATCCGGATCCTTACTTTCCCGGTACCACCATGGGTACGCCGCGCAGCTCGCCCACTGTTGACACGTGGAACTTTGCGAGCATGAAGCTGGAAGTGAGCAGCCCCTCAGATGCGGATCTGAAAGGGATCGATTTCGAGAATTATGTAAAACCCAATGGGACACGGCCCGTCCTCAATAACAAATCGTCCATCAGGTTCATC
The DNA here is from genome assembly GCF_035638955.1 of Oligoflexus sp. GTDB lineage: Bacteria > Bdellovibrionota_B > Oligoflexia > Oligoflexales > Oligoflexaceae > Oligoflexus. Next base: position 28,781 of record NZ_DASQYZ010000355.1, read on the forward strand.
AAACCTGTCTATGATTCCACTAACGTTCGACTGATTAAAGGCTACGAAGCCGAAATTACCAGTAACTCATTTGATAACCAAAAGTTGGTGAGCAAAGCCACTATTCCGGTGCCAAAACCCGAGCCCCCTGTTTGTGTGCTGCGCAGCACCAACGGCCAAACCAAATTTCAGCCGAACGCCCCCATGAATCTGGAGCTGGTTGTTTCAGGGCTTGCACTCATGGCTCGTCTGCCCATGTCGGCGGAAGCCTTGTTAGCCCCTGAAAGTGACTTTTCCGAGCACTTCGTTCTCGATTTGACGGCCGCCCAACGAGCCAACAGCGTCACCCGTATCAACGATGCCGTTCGAACCTGGACGGTGACAACACCTCGTCCTCTGGTGGCTGTTGATGGAACGAACGAAGTAACCTTTGAAACCTATGCCTATCTCTCACTCGTGACCAATAACAACGAAACAGCCATGAGCTGTCCCTTCCGCTTCACGGTCGCTGCGCCTGCGTACTGTAAACTCTGGACGGATAAAGCCACCGTGGCTCCTGGTCAGTGCGTGAACATCACATCGGAAACCGTCGGCCTTGTTCAGGCAAATTCCTTGCAGATGGCCGCGAAAGACCCCACGGGCAAAGCTGTGGCTGGCTTGACCCAAAATGGTGCCAACGGCACGTTCTGCGCGCCTTCCACCAGCAATTACGGTATTGGCGTGACGGTACCGACTGCGTTAGCGTCGACATTCGCGTCGGCTCTTAGCACCTTGGACACGGATCAACAAAAAGCCGTTTATGAGCAACTCAAATCCCTGGTTGGTAACCTTGAAAAACTTTTTGATAAAATACCTGAACTCCATAATTTGTCGATCAATCAGTATAACGACCTGTTCAGCCTTGGACTTGCCCATAAACAGGATATGGCGAATGCGCCCCTTGATACTTTCGTGAATTTGGCCACCCTGACGACCGAACAGCTGGCAGCTTTAAGATCCACCACGGAACAGGATTTCAATAAACTCAACGCCATGAAGCCTATCGTCCTGGCCGAAGATCCTTTGCTGACTACAGTCGACGGTCCCATTCTCAATAGCCTTTCTTCGTTTGATCCCAAACTCCTGATGGCGCATGTGGGCTCTGGACTTGATGCAGCGGCCAATTCCTCAGCAGTGCCTGTGGACTATAAAATATTGGGCAGCATCACCGCCAATGACGGATCAAAGAACAGTTGTCTCGTTCACGTGACGGCAGGAACCAACAAATGTCCGTTCTTTGGCAGCCAGTTCCCCACTTTCACCCAGACGCAGACCATTACCCACGTTTCCGACGGTCAGCAAGGTTCGTTTAGCGTCGACTTTGCACCGGCGAAGCCCAACTGGGAAGTGGCAGGTATTGCAACGTCCCCCACGAATGTGGAACCCTGTCCACCCAATGCCCGCTGCTATGCTGTGGACATCGGTGGCAACCGGACTCCATTCACTGTGGTGGATTCCGCACATTCACAAACCTGTAGCGCTACAACCAACCTGCGCGTGGACCTCGGCTGCTTTGAGGCCAACACCAAAATTCGGATGGCCGATGGTACCGATAAACCCATACGCCAGCTCAAAGACAATGACCTGGTCTGGAATCCCATCCGCGACAAGGCCGTCGCCATCAAACGCGTGACCCCGGGCCCCGAAAAACTTCCGCTGTGGACCGTCCAAACGGACGAGGGAACGGTTCGCGTGACGGCGAAGCATCCCTTCCTGACCCCAACGGGCCTGAAGGCGACTGATGAGTTAAAAGCCGGTGAGCGCATTATGGGTCGCAAAGGTGAGCGCGTGATTCAGCAGGTGGCTGAAGATAGGTCTGCGCCCAGCGAATGGGTCTGGAACTTTGAGCTTGCCACGGATTCAAAAGATCCGGCCGATCATGCTATCCTTGCTGATGGGGTTGTCACCGGCGACCTCTACCTGCAGGAGCAATTGGCCCAATTCCAAACGAAAAAGCTGTCACAGCTGAAGCCATAACAGGAGTCCGCTCTTGAACAGCAAACAATCATGGAATAACGAATCCGGCGCCTCACTCGTGGCCATCCTGGTGACCGTCGCGCTCTTCGGTGTCGTGGCGGTGATGGCCGCGCAAAGCTTTCGGAATATTGGAACTTCAGGTCGACGTGTGGAAGCTGCGATGTCAGCGCGCGAAGTGGAAAGCGTCATGATGCAGGCTTTGGTGAGTAAATTCAAAGAATATGTTACTGCGGGGTGCTCAGCCCAGCCCACAGACTATTTCGAGGAAACAGACCTTGGCATTGCCGTGGCAGAATACAAAAAAATGAAGTTCTATGATGCGAAAGGCCACCAAACAACCACGCAACCAGCGATGGCTGTCGAGGACCTTAAACGATGCAATGGCACGCCTTTCTCGAATTTTACGACACCGAACTCCGATACGTTCTACGGCTGTTTTAATCTCATGACGAATCAATCTGCAAAGGATAAAGCTGCCAAAGGTGCTTTTGCCGGCAATCGCGGGGCCTTTGTCGAAATGCACGTCAAACTCCGAAATTTTAAAACGGACGCGGTAACGAGCTGCGCGACCATGGTGTCCGGTCGGGGGTTTGGTTTGGAAGTCTATTATGCCCTGCACTGGACGACATCAGCTGGAGCCGACGTGATGTACGATACCAAACTGGGGTCGTTGAATGTCGCGTACTGATTTTAAATCCAATCAAGCTGGCCTGACCCTGATCGAGACCATGATCGGTCTCGTCATCAGCGGGATTGTCGCCATCGGCGGGTATCAAATGATGACCCGCTCGCAAAAAATTCTGGCCGCTAAACAGTTGGATGAAGTCGGCAAAACCGAAGTCAACGAACTGATCTCGGTCGTGAAAAAAGATTGGGACTATCGGTTTCGTGACCCTAACAATCTTCTGGGCATCCCTGGCCGTGGCTTTTCCTTGCTCACCGCTACTGATTCCGCATGCACCGGGAACTGCCCTAAACTTCGCCTTTGGCTCTACAGAAAGATTAATAACACAACGGTCCTCGATATCGTGACAATTGCAAATACATGCAAGCGACCTACCGATGCAGGCGTCGTAGCCAAATTAGCTTCGTTGAATTACTCGAACAGTATCAACACGGCGTGCAGCAGCTGCCCAAGCGGTGAAATTCCGGCCGTCGAAATAACGGGCGTAAACGCCGCAACGGGTCTGGCGCTGCTTGCCTCCGAAAACCGCCTTTTCCCCAACAACGTGAGTGATGTTGACAAAGTCAATCCCAATGGGATTCTGGGCATACAGGCCTGTTTTTCTCCAGCTACTATGGTCGCCAACCCACCGCTCGCTATCGATGTCCGATCCCTCTATAGGGATCAGTCCTTGACCAATAAGTTGAAAGTCGTTCAAAAAACACAGATCTATCCTTTTAGCAATTTCGCGGGTATCCAACTGGAGCAGTAATCATGGCGGCACCTAAAGATCCAAAAGACAAACCCATTACGCTTGATCTCGACATCCAAAAAGCCGCCGAGCGCGAACAAACCAATGCGACGAACCCCAAACTTCAGTTTCGGGATCTGAAAGCCACGGTCATACGGCCCGACAAAGAGAAAAAGCCAACGACAGCTTCGCCCAGGCCTATGAAAGCCCCCGTGCATCGATCCAAACACAGCAGCAAAACCCAAAGTTCCGCAAGCAAAACAAAACCACTTTTTATCATGGCTGGCCTTATGATGACAGGGTTCATCGGCTGGCAACTTAAGGACAGTCTTTTCCCCGTTACACCTCAGGCTCCCACGGTCGCGGCTCCGACTATGAAAGCCAGGGCAGCCAAAGCTGTCCCTACAGAAGCCTTGCCGAAGCCTCCTCCGCCACCTGGTGCCCAGAATCAAGACCCGCATGCACCCATTCGGCAGGCCGGACTTTCCCAGCTGGGTGTCGCTGTGGACGATAAAGGCGACACATTCTTTTCCGTCAAAGTTAAACCCAAACCCGTCTGTCATCCAGCTGATGTGGAAGCCATGCGCAACGTTGTAGGCAAAACGGGATCCTTGCTGCTGTCACTCGAACCTATGAGTGACAATGGCAAAGCCAAGGCTCCGATCACGCGCACGATTTCGTTGAAAGAAATTGTAGACGGTACCAAGATCTCGCTGCCGGTGAACCTTAAACAAAAAGGCGTATACGGTATCTACATTTGTACCGATGCCGCCAATACCCGGTCCTGCGCCGGCAAGCAGCCAGCTGATTTCAATAAAATTCTGAATTTCCGCGAACTGGATGTCGCTGCGAATGCTGTCTTCTACTATCAGTTTGCGGTGCTGGGTCTCAGTTATCCCACGGTCTTTACCGGCCTCGCCCAAAACGTGGACGGCGCGCGGGACCAGTTGGATGCCAAGGAGTGGAAGCCTCAATTGGATAAAGCCGCGACCATGATGCGTGGGGTAAAATCTCTGCCACCCAAGACGATTGTCGAAGGCAATGTCGTCACGCTGGAATTGCAGGTAGCGATGATCAATCCGGACGGTTCCTGCCGCTAAGGGCCTATCAAGCGACCTGAGCCATCAGCGTGCTGAGCGACCAGCTGGCACGCAGATGGAAAGCCTGATGCAGACGTGCCTTATCATCAGAAATCAAAGTCATGCGTCCCCCGCTCTCTTCCACCAGCAAGCGCACCGCATCCATACCGATGCCACGCCCGGAAACCATTTGGGCTTCATCCTTGGTCGTGAATCCCGACTCAAAGATGAACTGCGCAATCGCATCGGGATCAAGATTGCTGTTCAACGGAACAAGTCCAAGGGTCTCTGCCTTGCGTAAAACCCGCAGTAAATCCAGACCTCGACCATCATCCGAATAGTCCATCATCAGGCAGCCATCACGCACATCGAAGCCTATCGTGATATGACCCGCCCGGGCTTTGCCCTGAGCCAGACGTTCGGGAGCTGTCTCCAGACCGTGGTCCATGGAATTGCGAATCAAATGCTGCAGGATATAGCTCAGATTTTTAAACATGGATTCAGGCAAAGGTTGATGCAGGGCGCCCTGCCCTACCAGAACAGGAAGCGGTTTATCCAGCTCTCGGGCCAGACGGCTGACCTCCTGCTGGAGGTTCTGCACCAGCTGGCCGGTAGTGATATCAGGCAAGGTTTGGACATAGACGGCCAGAGCCTCGTGCAAGGCCTCACGATAGGCGTCCAAAGGTTGATAGTGAAAGCGATGCCAAGCCTGCAGCAGTTGACGTGTTTCGGATGTTGCGTTGGCTACCGAGCGACTTGAATCGGTACGCCCCAGGCGCTCCTTTTCAATGGCTTCATAGGATCGAAGTTGTTCCGCCAGACTATCCAATTGATCATGAAGTGTCTCGATCTGATCGACCGACAGCCGAATCAAAATCTGTTCCACTTCATGGATATGCGCCGCCAGAACTTTAAGCCCGAGGCTGCGGCTCAAGCCCTTCCAGGTGTGGAGGCGCATCAAAACTTTTCTTAACAGCAGAGCCCATTCTGCGGTCACCGCTGCGCTATCGATGCTCGCCTGTTTCAGGATTTCGTGGCTCTGCACCACAAAATCGCGGAATCGATCCGGCGAGATCTGCACAATTTCCAAAAGCAACGTAAAGGCCTGCTGATCCTTGCGCTGCGATGCCTGCAAAGCACGGATCTCCGTCACGTTCCGAAGGGTCACTAGAACGCGATCCATGAGGCCCTGGCGGTTGACGATCGGGTGCCACTCCACAGCAAAGACCTGCTGCGACCCATCGATCTCGACCCTCATAAATTCCTGAGGTAGGCTATGAGCATTCAATTCCCAGACGAAAATCGGCTCATGAAAGGAACTGACAAGGATACTGTCGATGATCGAGAGATCCTCGCCCGTGAGCGTGGTATTCCTGAAGAGCACCGGCAAGGCCTTTTTACCGGTGAGCTGGCCTTCCCCAAGGAGCTGCTCCAATTCCTTGGAATAATTTCCCTGGATGCTTTGGTCAGCCAACATAATAAAGACGCCTTGGGGAATGTTCTCCATAATGGATCGCAGTTCCAAGGTTTGCAGTTCCACTTCGTCCTTGAGTTTGTAACTCAGGTGCTCGGCAACACCAAACGCCTTGGCGAAACGCTGGGCCACCACCTGCCCCTGCATGAAAACAAAGGCGCCCATACCCAGCGAGCTCACATAGGGCTGGGAAAAAACATGGAACGTCACGAGAATATCATAAAGAACGCAAGCTGCTAAAATGAAGCTGCCCATGGCGGCCAGGATGGATTCGTCCCGTTTATGGATCACCGCACGGACCAGGACGCTCAGACCAAAAACAATCTGCAGAACCGTGACAACCTGGATTTGACTGAGAATGATCGAGCAGTAATAGGTATCCAAAGTCAGAATGAAAAGGCCAGTGCACAAGCTGAGACTTACGATAAAGCGATAGAATCGAGGCATTGACGACGACAGGAAACTCATGTGAATGAAGCTGATGCAACTTAAAGGTCCGAGCACCATCGTCATATATTCTATAAAATATTTAGTTTGATAGATGCGGGTATCGAGCTGTGGGAAATACCAGGATATCAGGTTATCAGAGGCCGCCGATCGACAACCGACGACGAGGCAGAAGAGAGCCAGCATCAAAGTAGGTTTATCGACAGGACGGCGAATGAAGAGCACGATGTTATAGACGCCAATCACGATAATCATGCCGAGGCAGAAGATCAGGAATTCCCGATCCCCGACGATCCGACCTTCGGCCGCACTGCCTTCGCTCAGCAGCGGCGCTGTCCAGAGACCGCCTCGACCATAATGAAAATTGGAAACATGGACCAGCACGATCCATTCGGTTTCATCCGCTTCCGGAAAGAATCGCAAGGAGACCGGTCGAAGTTGGGGAATTTCATGGGTTGCATCAACTCCCAGACGGCCCACGGTCGCGAACCGGACCTTGTCTGGCTTCTGTGCAGGATAAATCATGACCTTAAGGGCAGCTGACGCGCTCCGGAGAGCAAGGGTGTATCCATCCATGCGAGGCCGAAGATCGCTCAACTTCAGGCGATAGGTGGCAAAACCCTGACCTTTCTTAAACGTGGGCTCCGTGCCGGTGGTCCAGACGCGACCTGCAACCTGCCGCACGGGAGCTGATCTGGTATCCCCAGGCTCCAGCCAAGTGGCCCAGAAAAAGTCCCATTCTCCGGTTAATTCGAGGACCTGTTTATCCTTCAAGTGACCCACGCTGACCGTTTGCAGTTGGGCGAGAGCTTTAGGTTGAAAAGCCAAAAAAAGCGCAAAAAGCCAGGCAAGTCTGGAACCCCAGATCTCTGGATTGAATTGGGCTCTATGCCTCAACACCCGCGTTTTTGCTCCTTCAGGCCAGCTTTAAGTTGGCTTATTCTAAAAGCTCATCGGTAGATGCTGGGAATCACTGAGCATAAAAGTAGGACTGGGTAATAATTTTCAGAGGGCTAGAGGGTCACGCGCGGGTCGATGAGCCACGGCAGCATTTTAAAAAGAATTCCAAGAGCGGTGAAAAGCACCAGATTGCCCACCAGCGTATAGAACCAAACCTTCGGCGACAGGGCCCATGGCCTTTGTGCCAGCCAGAGTCCAGGCAGGACCAGCCAGGCCAGCAGAAAAAGGACCAGGGCGTTGGCAAACATAGGCTACCTCAGTAAATGTTGATCACATCACCGCGTTCCAGAAGAAATCCGTCCAGGCGATGCTCACCTTTCAGAACTGCATCATAATCGGTGACAAACTTTTCGATAACACCGCTTTTCCCGGCGCGGTGCAGGATAATTTCGCCACGAGCAAACTCGCCCAGGCCGCCGGCTGTGGCCAGACCCTGAAGGAGCGTGGTCTTTTCCTGGAACGTGTACACGCCAGGCTTTCGAACTTCGCCTGTGATATAGATCTTGTAGCTATCGTAGCCGGTGACCCCAACCGAAACGGAAGGATTCTTTAAAAATGTCTTGTACTGTTCCGTCAGAAGCTTTGACAATTCCCGCTCCGTTTGTCCGGCTGCCTGGACCGCACCGATCAAAGGCAGACTCACGCTGCCGGCCTGGGACACGATGAATTCACCGTTGATATCGTTACTGCCGATCACGCGAATGGTGACCTTATCATTCAAGCCAATGATGTATTCGCCCTGCGCGTTAAATGTGCGTCCGCGCGGCGCCAGTTTGAGGTCGTTGCCACTGTAGTGACGGAGACAACCCAAAAGGCTGCTCAGACTGCACAGCAGCAGGGCCAGGACGTAAACTCTCTTGATACTTCGCATAAGATTGCTCCAGAAGGATGCGTCCGTAAACCGGAAAAAGACCACCAGCAAAGACCCCCACCAGCATCGATGAGCGGCTTTCCAAAAGACCCATATCAAAACTCACATACATGCCCCATTGCGTCACCCCTACCAGCCCGAGGAACGCCAGCAAAAGTTCCCTTTTGGTTCGCGCCAGTTGCCCCACGCGCGTGATCACCAGCATCATGAAGCAGCTGGCCGTCATGAGACCCGCAATTCCAAAAGGCCCGGCAAAAGTCCAAAGATAGAGCAGCGTATTGTGCGGAATGGCATCGAACAGCTCGAAGGAAAACGAAATATCCGGCAGCGGAACAGCCTGCGGAAACCGGGTGCCAAAACCAAGACCGAGCAGAGGTCGTTCGATCACACCAATCATAAGATTATAGTTTTCAATCTGCCTGTAGTCGAGATTTTCGACACCAATCACGCTACTGCCTGAAGACGTAGCACCGAGGTTCGCGGGTGCCTTGCTATAGACCACCTTATACGAAATCAGGAAGACAGCCGCAAGCAGCGCCCACCGGAAAGTGGACCGTAGACGCAGACGCATGCCGCGGGGGAGGATGAACGGGACCAGGACCAACGCGGCCATGAGCCCGACAAACGACGTTCGGCGGTCATTCAGAATATACGGCCAGAGCATAAGCCCGAAAGCTCCGGCATAGGCCAGGAGCTTCCCATGATTCCCCCGTTGCGTAAAAGCCTGAAAGCCAGCATAGGCGAGGGCCAGAGCCAGGAAACTTGAGCTGGCATGATCAATCAGATATTCGCGCGCCCCCATGCGTCCGTCGTAAACGATCAGAAACACATAGAGGGCGTATACGCTGCGCCAGATACAAACCCAAAAGAGAATACGCGCGGCTTTCTGCAGGAGCGCGGGCTGCATCCCGAGGTAGTAACCAATGATCATCCATACCGGGATCATGGGCACAAAGTGCAGCTGACTAAAGGCCAGTGCCAGAGTATTCCCACGCAACACTCCCGTCAATGTACCGAGCGCACAGGCCAACGGCACCAAACATGCCGACAGAGCCAGAATAAGCCAGAATCGAGAACGCTGCACGCCCCATCGAATGGTGATCAAACCGGCCAAGGCATAGCTGATCACTTCAAACAGCGTAAAAGACAGGGGCAGGCCATAGATTTCATGGATGCCATGAAACAGGAGTTTCCCCAGCTGAGCGGTCCACGCGCTATGTTCGTTGTAGGCACGGGACGCGGGAATATCCAAAAATAGCGCCGCCCCGAGCAGAATCAGGATCGCTCGAGGAAGCATGGATGGATTTTCACGTGCGTCGTGCATGTCTTAGGTTCCCAGTGCGACCAGGCCGCGAAGTTTATCCGAGCGCAAATGAGTCAGGGTCCGCTGCAGATCAAAGTAGTTCGTATGATGCGCATCGACGAAGACAAAGCCATCACTGGACACTTTGAGCAGGGCCATGTTCTCAATAAAGTGCGACTCGGGCATGGCGCGAATGAAGACCTTCTTATAATGACCTGGAATCTTATCCAAAGCCATTTCAATACGATCCTCCCGGAATGCGCGAGTTTTTTCGCCACTTAGCTTGGGCATGGGTGGGATCACATCAAAAGCAAAGCCTTCCAGATCTTCCCGTGGAATCATAACCTTTTCGAATGTCGCGCGGCCTTCCCAGAAATCGACCAGGTCAGGGCCTTCGCCGACCTTGCGATAGACGGGATCCTGCAGATTACAGTCGATCAACAGATAGTCATCCTGATGATCGGTCGCATAAATATTCAAAAAGTTTTTGATGGCCTGCGCTGTTTCATCAAAAGGACCGGCGTTGATCAGCATCACGACGCGACCTTGGCAACCCTGCTCCATGGCCAGTTCTAGACGGCGATAGGATAAAAGTGTGCGGGCCGCATCATCGACCTTGTTGATTTTGGAAAGATGCGAACGCAGTTTATCCGCCAGGTTGGGGGTGATATCCGAGAATTCGTTGGCACTCTTGAGGGAGATCTGCGCGACGATCGAGTGTCCTGTGCTACGTTCCACACGCCAGACGTCACGCGCCCGGGGGTTACGAAGTTCGCGTAGGATCACCAGCAGACCAATCACACCCAAGCCCGCGGCCATGACGGCCAAAGCCATGTTCCGGCGATTGTTTTTGTAGGGAACCGGTTCATAGGCTGCCGGATAAATAATCCGCAGGCGTGTGCGCAGGGACGGATCATCCCTTTGCCGCGTGAGGTTTTTGCGTTCCAGCTCAATATCCTTGATGCGGTCGGAAACAGCCACAAAGAAACCGCCCTGATAGTCCTGGGAGTCACGGATATCGAGGTTGGTGACATCGGGGCCGAGGGCCGACGAGGATCGGAGGGAACGCAACTGCGCCCGTATAGCTTCCAGACTATTACGAACCTTGCTTTCGTTGTTCGTATACTGGCTGGCAATGACATCGAGTTCCTTGCGCTTTTCGACAACCTGAGGATGGTTCGGTTGCAGAGTCGTCTGCAGGCGCACGAGTTCCCGCTTCACATCGGCCATGGCTGCTTCTCGATCGACCCGGGTATTGTCCAATTGCGCATTCAGGCTCCGCAGGCGATCCTCCAGCTCCGTCTGCTGATCCTCGGCCTGCAGTTTGTTCACATGCGACGTGCGGGTATCCTTGCTGCCTGTGCGCGCCGAACTCCGCGGTTCAGAGGGCCTTGTGATGTTTTTTTGCAGGAAGTTCAATTTAATATCAAGGCTGCGGATCTGCTCATCCAGTTCCTTACGGATGAAGAGTTCCATGGCCTCGTTGGCCAGATTCTGTGAAATCTTGGGTGAATGGCTATAAGCTGACAGCGTAAGGACCCCGGATTCCGGTTCGGGAAACGCATCCAGCTGCTTGCTCAGGACTCTGGCCAGGATGACTCTTTCATCCTTGTCTTCCGGCTCCTCGGCCAACAGATCGACCTTGCCCCTGGAGACTTTGTGCATCATTTGAATAAGCGGGTTTTCTCGCATGAAAACATCACGTCCGCCCAGTTTATTAGCGATTTCGGTTAGGAAATCCTGGGATTCAAAACGCGCCTGAAACAAACGGGCCACCGTGTTGTACCGCACCTGAGGCGATGTGCCCAGACCCGAGCCGGAGACGTCGACATGATCGAAGATCGCATAGACACTGGATTTGTAGGTGTTGTCCGCGATCATCGGCAACACGAGGGCGAGCGCTCCCGTGATCAGGGCGCCGAGTCCCATGAGACCAAGATTGCGGCGAAAAACCTTGAAAAAGTAAATTCGGTCAGGCAAAGGTTTTTGCCGACCCCATTGACCGAGAATTTCCTCTTCCAGTTTTTCACTGAAGTCCTGCATAAAGACCCCTGCTAACGATGACTGTGATGGTGCCTTTCCAATTTCGGCTGGCTTCCGCGGGGTCTTGAATTTTTTCTACGTAGGTTTTACACTTTTATTCAACCCCCAAGACATTTTTGGTGCCTTGATAAATTCAGTCACATGCCCTCAACATGGTATAATACACTTATGGATATCCTTCTGAGCGTCATCATCCCGACCTATAATCGAGCCGGACGTTTGCCGGTTCTGCTCGATGCCTTGCTATTGCAAAATATCGATCATAGCCGTTCGGAAATCCTGGTGGTGGATGACGGCAGCAATGACAGCACCTGGAGTGTGCTGCAGAGCTATCAACAAAAGCAGAAGGACGGCTGGATTCGCATTCTCTCACAAAACAATCAGGGCCAGGCGCTCGCCCGGCAGTATGGTGTTTGGGAATCGCGTGGCCGTTACCTCCTGTTTCTTGATGATGACATGGAAGCGGCGCATGCCGGCTTTTTGCAGAGTCATCTCCTGTTTCACGAAAAGAACGCCGACTCTGGCGTGGCTTTGGGCGCGATCCTCCCGCCTCGGGATAACCCCCGTCGCCCGGCCTTTGAGTGGTTCTATGAAAAATCCATTCGCACCATGTACGAGAATTTTAAGAACGGCACGCTGGTCCCATCCGGTGTACATTTTTTTAGCGCCAACGTCTCTGTACCCAAGGAACTTTTCCTGAAGGTCGGCGGTTTTAATGGAGCTTATCGCCAGGCCGAGGATCGCGAGCTCGGACTGCGTTTACAGCACCATGGACATGCGCGTTTTGCTTTTCTACCCGAAGCAGCCGCTTATCATAATTCCCCGACCGGGCGGTTCCGTGCCTTCATGCGCCGGGCGAGGCTGTACGGACACTATGATTTGGCGATTTCTCTGCTCTATCCCAATCAACCGGAACTTCATCCGCGGCAGATATTTGTCAGTGCGAGCCCTGTGAAACGACTGCTGGCAAGGGTGGCTTTTCAATGGCCCTTGATCATTGCGCCTCTGTCGTGGCTGGTGCTCCCTTGGGCCATCATCCTGCCCATTCGTTTATCCCTGCCGCTGTGCAGTATGCTCTACTGTCTGCAGTATGTCGGCGGCTATGCGGCTTCACCGCTGCGGGCCCAGGATCGTTCCACACCACCGGAGGCCGAACATCATGCCGCCTAAGCCCGTGGGTCAGTCTTTTCTTTATGACATCCGTCGCGACATTTATATGATTCTGGCCTATGAAAACCGGCCGGCGACGTTCAAAAATTATCTGTGGATCTGGCTCGCCTGTGATGCCTTTGCCATTCTTTGCAGCTTTCGTCTTCGTAAACTGCTGCGCCGCTGGCATGTGCCTGTCTTCAATCGCCTGATAAGGCTGTGGCAAACAGCCTTCTATGCGATAGAGCTGGGCATTGATATTGAACTGGGACACGGCGTCTATTTCGTGCATTCGGTGGGCACAGTGGTCGGTGGTGATGCCAGGATTGGGGAAGGCTGTGTCTTCTTTGGCAACAACACCATTGGTGCCTCGCGCTTTCAAGGCAGTCCTGTCATTGGTCCTCATACTGTCATCGGAGCTGGCGCTCGCGTGCTGGGCCGGATCAACATCGGCGCCTATTGTTTTCTAGGAGCCAATGCGGTGGTTGTGGAGGATCTGCCAGAAGGCAAGGTCGCCGTCGGCATACCTGCCAGGATTATTGCCGACAACGATCTTATGCCCGCGACCCGCCGCATGGCGGATTTGAACGAAGTCATCTAGAGACGTGCCGCAAGCTCCGTGCCTTGCTGTATGGCTCGTTTCGCGTCCAGCTCGACGGCGACGTCAGCGCCACCGATGACGTGATAACGCGGATCCGTGATTTTTCCCGCGGCATCCACCGGCAGGAGATCACGCACCGAATCCTGACCGGCGCAGATGATGACATGATCCACGGAAAGAATTTTGCTGACTCCCGCATGCCGAATGTGCAAGCCCTGATCATCAATTTTCACGTATTCAACTCCACCGAGCATCTGCACGCCGTCACGGTTGAGCGCAATCCTATGCACCCAGCCACTGCTTTTTCCAGGCCCGGCACCCATGCTTCGGCCTGCAGGTTTGCGTTGCAGGAGCCAAATCTCTCGCCGGGATTTGCTGGGCTCAGGCTTCTGCAGGCCACCAGGTTGTTTGACTTTCGCATCGATGCCCCAGGTCTTTTCAAACTTCTCAATCGACTGGTGCGCATCATGAAGCAGAAATTCACTCACATCGATGCCGATGCCACCCGCGCCGATCACGGCCACCTTTGCACCAACCGCTTTTTTCCCGGCGAGCACGTCGGCGTAGGACAGAACCTTGGGGTGCTGCAAACCTTCAATCTGCGGTCGACGCGGGACGACGCCGGTCGCTACAATGATTTCATCAAAACCGCTGTCCAAATCTCGCCGGCTAACTTTTTTATTGAGTTGCACGTTCACGCCGAGCCGCTGGAGGCTTTTCTCGAAATAACGGATGGTCTCGCCAAACTCTTCCTTACCGGGGATCGCCGCTGCCATGCGGAACTGTCCGCCGATGGTAGTTGTAGCTTCGAAGAGCGTTACGTCGTGACCGCGTTCCGCGGCAGTCGTAGCCGCCGCCAGTCCCGCCATGCCGCCTCCGACCACAGCAATTTTTTTCTTCTGAGGACTGGGCAGAATGAGTAATTCGGTTTCGTGACAAGCCCGAGGGTTGACCATACAGGACGCTCGTTTCATCGAAAAAACATGGTCGAGACAGGCCTGATTGCAGGCGATGCAGGTATTGATTTCATCGGCCCGTCCAGCTGCCGCCTTATTCACGAAATCGGCGTCGGCGAGCAAAGGACGAGCCATGGACACCATATCGGCATCACCACTCGCAATGATGTCCTCCGCAAGCTCGGGAGTATTGATGCGGTTGGAAGCACAGACCGGAATCTGCAGTTCCTTGCGCATGCGGGCTGTGACCTCGCGAAAAGCACCCCTTGGCACCGAGGTGACGATCGTCGGAACACGAGCCTCGTGCCAACCGATTCCGGTGTTGAGCAGATTGACCCCAGCCGCTTCCAGGGCCTTGGCCGTGGTCACGATTTCGTCCCAGGTGTTGCCATCTTCGACGAGATCGAGCAAGGAGAGGCGATAGATGATGAGGAAATCCTCGCCTAGCCTTTGCCGTATGGCCTTGATGATTTCGACTGGAAAACGCATGCGGTTCTCGATGGGACCACCCCAGCGATCACGACGCTGATTCACGCGCTTGCAAAGGAATTGATTGAGAAGATAACCTTCACTGCCCATGATTTCGACACCGTCGTAACCGGCTTCTCGGGCCAGAGTGGTGCACCGCACGAAATCCTCGATAGTTTCCAGGATGAGCTTTTCACTCATTTCCCGCGGTTTGAAGGGGTTGATAGGCGACTTCACCGCTGAAGCAGTCACCTGAAAGGGGTGATAACCGTAGCGTCCGGCGTGGAGGATCTGCATGGCAATCCGTCCCCCCTTACTGTGAACCGCACTGGTCACCCGTCGATGATTGAAGACATCGAGCTTATTGTTTAAAGTGCCGCCACCAGGTGTGAGCCAGCCTCGACGGTTCGGCGAGATGCCACCGGTGATAATCAAACCCACGCCGCCCTGCGCGCGTTCAGCAAAGTAGCTCGCCAGCTTGCCATAATTGAAGAATCGATCTTCCAGGCCCGTATGCATGGAACCCATAAGCACCCGGTTCTTTAAGGTAATGGGTCCCAGATTGATGGGTGCGAGCAGATGCGGGTAGGACTGAGTCATGGATTTGCCTTGGGTGATAAAGGTTTTTTCAAAGCTAAAGCCAAACAATAATCGGCCAGCTGATCGAGATTCGTATCACCATCATTTCGGTACCAATAGGTTGACCACGACAGGGATCCACTCAGCAGGCGGCGCAAGAGGACAACGTCGTCAATGGCTAATGCCTCTGCATTTTCTTCCAGCACCTGAAACCAGAAGCGCTCGTAGTGTTCCCTGAGCGTGAGCAATTCACGCTGATTGCTTTCGGAAATACTACGCCATTCCATAACAAGAATGGACATACTGCGACCCGTAGGTCCATGGATCGTTTCCAACTCGCTCCGTATCAGCATACGTAATTTTTCGTGGGGAGTCTGCACGCCCGCCACGGCTTCTTCCTGCCGCGCAATGCAAACGCGGACGGCCTCTTCCATGATGGCCTTCAGGATGTCTTCCTTCACTTTAAAATGATGGAAGAGACTGCCGGATTGGATGCCAACGGCTGCGGCAATATCTCGGACCGTTGTTTTTTCAAAACCACGCTCGGCAAACAGCTTGCTCGACTCGTGAATGATGCGTCCACGTGGGCTTTCAGGGTCACTGATCAGGCCCTCTTGGATCAATCGACTGATAATTTTCATTTTTCTATCCACAAACCATTTTACAAACCAAGCGCTTGCTTGGTAGCGTAGCGCAACTTTTGAAAAGTTACCACAGTGAGTCCAGGGGGTGGAAAGATGGAAAAAACGCAGGTCGCAATCGGCTGTGCTTCAGCCTTTTGGGGAGATACGCCCGGGGCGGCTCAGCAGCTCGTCGAAAAAGGTGAAATTGATTTTCTCGTTTTTGATTTTCTGGCCGAAACGACCATGGCCCTTATGGCTTCCGCAAAAATGCGCCAGCCAGACCAGGGTTACGCTACAGATTTTATCGATATCCTCAAACCCCTGCTCAAATCCATTCAGGAACGCGGGATCCGTGTCCTGGCCAATGCTGGTGGGCTCAATCCGATGGAGTGCATGCGGCAGCTGCAGAGTCTCATTGAAACGCAGGGACTTTCCTTGAAAGTTGCCGTGGTGAACGGTGACGACCTGCAGGAACGGAACAAAAAAGATGCCGCGTTTCAGCAGAGGGTATGGGGAGATGCGGCCTTGCCCGCAAGGCAGCAGCTGCTTTGTTTCAACGCCTATCTGGGCGCCGAAGGCATGGTGGCGGCACTGGATGCGGGCTGTGACATTGTGATCACGGGACGGGTGGTCGACAGCGCGGTGACCTTGGCTCCCCTCATCCATCATTTTAAATGGTCCTGGGATGACTACCAGAAGCTGGCGCAAGCATCTCTGGCGGGACATATCATCGAGTGCGGAGCGCAGTGCACGGGAGGCAATTTCACCGACTGGCTGCAGATTCTCCTGCCCGAACAGATCGGCTACCCCATTGTCATCTGCGATGCGGATGGCAGCTTCGTTGTGACCAAACCTTCTGGTACGGGCGGTCTGGTGTCCTGTGCGACGGTGAGTGAGCAGATCGTCTATGAAATCGATGATCCCGCCCAATACCGGCTGCCCAATGTGATCTGTGATTTCCGAAACGTTCAGCTTCAGCAGGAAGGCGCAGATCGGGTCCGTGTGATGGGAGCGCAGGGACGCCCACCATCGGCGCAATACAAAGCTTGCGGCTTTTATCTGCAGGGCTATCGTGCCAATGCCCTCCTGATGATCACGGGGCAAAACGCCCATATCAAAGCCAAGGCGGTCGGAAAAGCCATTCTCGATAGAGTCGAACGTCAATTAGCAGAACGTGGTCTCGGGGGTTTTTCAGACACGCTCATCGAATGCCTGGGAAGCGGTGAAAGCTTTGAGTACGACGCGGACAGCAGCACCCAGTTTCTGGCCAGGGATGCTTTGGAAATCGTTCTGCGCGTTTCCGTTGCGCACAAAGACAAAAACGCTGTGACTGCGTTTTGCCAGGAAATAGCCCAGGCTGCAACCGGCATGGGTGCCGGGATTTACGGCGTCGTCTCAGGACGGCCGCAACCGGCGCCACGGATGGGCATGCTGGTCGGCATGGTCGATAAGGAGCTGCTCCCGATGAGTCTGACCCTTGCGACCGGAACGACGGACGTACCTTACGCCGCCGGCGCTGAACCTTCTCGCGATGAGCCGCACCCTGGTCGAACTCTCAACGATGCACGTCCGCTGCAAGTCGAGCGGCACGGCTCGCTGGTCGAAGTTCCACTCTATCGGCTTGCCTATGCCCGCAGCGGCGACAAAGGCAATCATGCGAACATCGGTGTCATCGCTCGCAAAGCCGAGTATTGGCCTTATCTTCTTGACTCTCTGTCGTCCGATCGCGTGTTTCAACATTTTCGCCGGTATTTTTCTGCCGAGGTTCATGCCCAGGGTGCGGAAACCACTGTGCAACGCTGGGAACTGCCGGGCATCAAAGCGCTTAATTTTATGCTTAAAAATAGCCTGGGCGGTGGTGGAATGGCCAGTCTGCGCGCCGATGCCCAGGGCAAGTCCTTCGGTCAGATGCTTTTGCAAATCAACATCCCTATGCCGCGAGAATTCTTATGAGTAAAGCCTATCAATCGGTTTTCAAGGACAGGATCTTTCAGGGCAAACAGTTTATCGTCACCGGCGGCGGCAGTGGCATCGGCCGCTGCATTGCGCATGAACTCAGCGCTTTGGGGGCTGCCGTCCACATCGTGGGTCGCAAGGAAGAGAAATTAATCGCCGTCTGCAATGAAATCGAGGCCGACGGCGGTGCAGCCCGACCCTACGTCTGTGATATTCGCGACGAGGAACTGGTCAGCAAAACGGTCGGCGCCATCGTGCAGGCCGCTGGCCGTATCGATGGTCTGGTGAATAACGCCGGCGGTCAGTTCCCGGCACCCTTGAGCCACATATCGCAGAAAGGTTTTGAGGCCGTCGTGCGCACCAATCTCGTGGGCGGTTTCCTCGTGGCACGTGAAGTTTTTAACCAGTCCATGAAACAGCACGGTGGATCCATTGTGAACATAACCGCCGATAACTGGGGAGGCATGCCAGGCATGGGCCACTCCGGAGCCGCGCGCGCGGGTATGGACAATTTCACCAAAACAGCAGCTGTGGAGTGGGCCCACCGCGGTGTCCGGGTCAATGCTGCGGCACCTGGTTGGATCGCCTCCAGCGGCATGGACACCTATGATAAGAGCTTTCAGACCATGCTGCCCATTATGAAAGCCGGTGTGCCTTTGAAGCGTCTCGGCACCGAAGCGGAAGTGAGTTCAATCGTCTGCTTTTTGCTGAGTGATGGGGCCCGTTATATCAATGGCGCAACAGTGCAGGTGGATGGCGGCTCGCCTTTGGGTGGCAAATTCTGGCCTTTGGCCAAAGCGGAAAATAATCAGGCCTATGACGGTTTTCATCGATCCAAATTACCGGATGCCTTGGAAAGTCTGGACTAGAAGTCTTGTCTCAAGCTCAGGAGTTTGCTGATGCCAATTATCGAAAGTTATAGTTTGAGCGCACAGGCCGATAGCCGGACCAACCGCGAATTTCTGCTGGGACAGCTGGAAGAGTTCCGTACGGCCGAGCGTTTGAAGGAACAAAGCGAGCGGGAAGCGGAAACCAAATTTACCGCGTTGGGTAAAATGATTCCGCGCAAGCGCGTGGAGTTTCTGCTCGATCCCGGCAGTCCATTCCTCGAAATAGCCGCCTTTGCGGGCTATAAAATGGAGGATGACAAGGATGGGTCGACGTGTGGCGGCGGTGTTATCGGCGGTATCGGGCTGATTCATGGACGTTTTTGCATGATACTGGCGAGCAATAGCGCCATCAAAGGTGGAGTGATCTCACCGTCGGGCCTGAAGAAGAATCTTAGGCTGCAACAGATCGCCTTGGAAAATAAACTGCCCGTGGTCTCGCTTGCTGAAAGCGGCGGTGCGAATCTCAATTATGCGGCCGAAGTCTTTGTCGAAGGCGCCCGCTGTTTTGCCAACCAGGCGAGGATGTCGGCCCTGGGCCTTATCCAGCTCACCATCGTGCATGGCAATGCCACGGCAGGCGGCGCCTATCAACCCGGGCTCTCGGACTATATGATCGTCGTCCGCAATCAGTCCAAGCTCTTTCTGGCCGGTCCCCCCCTGCTCAAGGCCGCCACCGGTGAAATTGCCCGCGACGAGGATCTGGGTGGCGGCGAGATGCATGCGGCTGTTTCCGGGACCGCTGAGTACATAGCCGAGAATGATGCCGATGCGATCGCTTATGCCAGGACCTTGCTGGCTCAGGTTTTTAACGAACCTTCGGCAACGCCGCAGATTTCGAATAGTGTGGAACCCCTTTATCCGCGCGAAGAGCTGCTCGGTCTGATTCCCAAAGATATCAAAACGCCTTTTGATATGCGCGACATCTGGGCCCGTATCATCGATGGCTCTGAATTCATGGAATTCAAGCCAGGTTTTGACCAGGGCACAATCTGCGGTCATGGCAAAATCATGGGCCTGCGCTGTGGACTGATCGGCAATAACGCGCCGATCACCGTGCAAGGGGCGGTTAAGGCCGCTCAGTTCATTCAATTGTGCGACCAGGCAGGCCTACCGCTGCTGTTTTTCCATAATACGACAGGCTTCCTGGTGGGTACGGAATCCGAGCGGAACGGCATCATCAAGCATGGATCGAAGATGATCCAGGCCATGACCAATGCCCGCGTCCCGAAAATATCTTTGCTGGTTGGCGGCTCCTATGGAGCGGGAAACTACGCGATGTGTGGCCGCGGCTTTGATCCGCGTTTTATCTTCAGCTGGCCCAATAGCCGGACGGCGGTCATGGGCGGTGCGCAAGCCGGCATGGTCCTCCGTACAGTCACCGAAGAAAAATTTCGGAAGCTGGGGCAGGCCGTCGATGAAAAGAAACTGGCCATGATGGAAGAAGCCACGCGGCAGAAGCTGGACCTGGAATCGTCAGCAATTTTTGGCAGTGCCCGCTTATGGGATGACGGGGTTATTGATCCCCGTGATTCGCGCCAGGTCCTTGGCCTTTGTCTCCTCGTCTGCCAGGCAGCGGAGCAAACGAAACTGGCTGGCAGCACTTTTGGAGTGTCACGCTTTTGAATGGATGAGAATGTACCTGTTCGCAATGCCAATCCGAATCAGAAGGAGAACCCTATGAAATTGACGGCGGAGCATAAAGCATTGGCCGATACCGTTCGGCGATTTGTGACCGATGAAATCAACCCCAACGTTGAGGCCTGGGAGCAGGAAGGAATCTTTCCCGCTCACGATATTTTCAAAAAATTGGGCCACCTGGGTTTGCTCGGCGTGACCAAACCCGAAAAATTTGGTGGCATGGGTCTGGATTATAGCTACGGAATGGTCGTTGCGGAAGAGCTCGGGACCATTCGTTGCGGTGGAATTCCGATGGCGATCGGGGTGCAAACCGATATGGCAACGCCGGCCCTCGCTCGTTTTGGCAATGACCGCCTGCGCACCGAATTTCTGGTTCCAGCCATTGCGGGTGATATGGTGGGCGCCATCGGTGTGAGCGAGACGGAAGCCGGTTCGGACGTTGCCGGTCTCAAAACCCAAGCGGTTAAGAATGGTGACGACTATGTGATCAACGGCTCCAAGATGTGGATTACCAACGCTACGCAGGCTGATTTCGTTTGTCTCCTGGCCAACACTTCAGATGGTCAGCCGCACTCCAACAAATCCTTGATTATCGTGCCCATGAAAAGCCAAGGCGTCACGCTCTCGCCGCGTTTCGACAAGCTCGGCATGCGCAGCTCCGATACGGCCCAGATCTTCTTCGACAATGTGCGCGTCCCTCAGTCGTATCGTATCGGCGAGGAAGGCCAGGGTTTTACGATGCAGATGATGCAGTTTCAGGAGGAACGACTGTTCGCAGCCGCCAGCAGTTTGAAGGGCATGGAACATGTCATCAACTCGACCATAGAACAGTGCCGGACGCGACAAACTTTTGGCAAACCCCTGCTGGCGAATCAAAGCATTCAATTCAAATTCGCCGAGCTGCAAGCCGAAGTCGAGGCCTTGCGCGCCTTAACATACCGGGCCTGTGAACTCTATATCAGCGGTGAAGATGTCACCAAATTAGCCTCGATGGCTAAACTGAAAGCCGGACGCCTGAGTCGACAGGTGGCCGATAATTGCCTGCAGTATTGGGGTGGCATGGGTTTCATGTGGGAAAACGATGTCGCGCGGGCTTATCGGGACAACCGCCTCCTCTCCATCGGTGGCGGAGCCGACGAAATGATGCTGGGCATCATCGGCAAGCTCATGGGATTTGGCAAACGCTAGCGGTCAGCCTCAACGCATCAAACAAGGACGGAGCTCATGAAGGAATCCATGCTTGCCCAGTCATGGCAAACAGTCCGGTTACACGAGAACGAACATGTGCTCACCATCACCCTGCATCGTCCGCAATTTAAAAATGCGATGAACCAGCAGATGGTGCAGGAACTCCGCAGTATTTTCGCCCAGCTTCAGGACCGGCGCGATCTCTTCGCTGTCGTGCTGCGTGGACAGGATGGGCATTTCTGTGCCGGCGGCGATATCAAGGATATGGCCCCTGATCCTGCGCGGAGTCGTGATCAGCAGATTTCTGATCTGATTCAGGCCAACCGGAACTTTGGCCATCTCCTGGAGGCTGTGAACAGTTGTCGCCACCCTGTGATTGGTGTTGTCGAAGGGGCTGTGCTGGGGGGAGGTTTTGGTCTCTGCTGCGTCACGGATGTGGCCCTGGCCCATGAACAGGCGAGCTTTGGTTTGCCTGAAACCAGCCTGGGTTTGATTCCGGCCCAGATCGCGCCGTTTATCGCTCTCAGGATAGGCCTGACGCAAGCCCGACGCCTGGCCCTGCTCGGGATGCGTTTCAAGGGACGGGACGCAAAAGAACTCGGTCTGGTGCACAGCACTTTTACCGATGAAGCGGACTTGAAGCTTCAACTCGAATCGGTCCTGCAACAAATCAGAAAGTGTGCGCCAGGGGCCAATGCTGTGACGAAGAAGCTCCTCTTGCAGCTTGCGCAACCTGATCTGTCCGGCATCCTCGATCAGGCAGCTGAGTCTTTTGCCCAGGCCCTTCTGGGTGCAGAAGGGATTGCAGGACGGCAGGCCTTTTTAGAGAAAAAATCTGTCGACTGGATGAAACTATGCTGAAATCGGTGCTTATTGCCAATCGTGGAGAAATTGCAGTCCGCATCTGCAAAACCCTGAAAATCATGGGGCTAACATCGGTCGCGGTCTATACCCGCATGGATGCCGACTCCCCGCATGTAAAAGCCGCCGACCGGGCCCTGTTCCTGGACGGTGACGATCCCCTCGTCGATGGCTATCTGAATGGGGAAAAAATCCTTCGTCTGGCCCGGCTCCATGGGGTGGATGCGATTCATCCTGGCTATGGATTTTTGTCCGAAGATGCTGGGTTTGCAAGGCTTTGTGAACAAGAAAACATGGGATTTATCGGCCCGAGTGCGGCGGTGATCGAGCTGATGGGGAGCAAAGCCAAAGCCAGGGAATTTGCTGACCAGATCGGAGTTCCCTGCATTCCCGGTTATCAGGGAGTGGATCAATCGCTGGAACGTATGGCACGGGAAGCGGAAAAAATAGGCTTTCCCGTGATGCTGAAAGCCGTGGGAGGTGGCGGAGGTCGTGGCCTGCGTCTGGTTAAGGACGCCGAGCAATTGCCGGAAGCCTTGCAACGGGTGCAATCCGAGGCCCGCTTGTTTGCCGATCCATCCATCATGATTGAAAAAGCGCTGCAACGCGTGCGGCATGTTGAAGTTCAAGTCCTGGGCGATCGCCATGGTTCAACATCGATTCTAGGCGATCGCGACTGTTCGGTGCAAAGGCGTCATCAGAAGATCGTGGAAGAAGCGCCGGCTCCTGGCCTTCTGCCGGCCTGGCGTGAAAAAATCTGGGCCAGCGCCAAAACCCTGGCCAGCGCCTGTCAATATCGAGGGGCCGGCACGGTCGAGTTTTTGCTGGACGAAGCGGGGCAGCATTATTTTTTGGAAATGAATACCCGCCTGCAGGTGGAGCATCCCGTCACGGAAATGATTTATAATATGGATCTCGTCCAGTGCCAGGTGCAGGTGGAGCAAGGTGAAAAGCTGTCCGATATCCTGCCGCTCTCACTCTTACACCTGACCCCAGAAGTGGCCCATGGACACAGCTTGGAAGTGCGCTTGAATTGCGAAGATCCCGGCAACGCCTTCCTGCCCCAAACTGGAACGATCGTGAAGTGGCAGGCACCGGAAGGTCCGGGCATCCGCGTGGACGCTGGTTTCGTGGAAGGGATGACGGTTGGGCGCTCGTTTGATCCGATGATAGGCAAACTCATCGTGTGGGGCAGGAATCGCGCCGAAGCCCGTCGCAAGATGAGCCAGGCACTGGCACGGACCCGACTGATCGGCGTCATGACGAATACGGCCTATCTGCAGCAGGTGATCGATAGCCCCTTATTTGATGAACATGCTTTAAATACAGATCTACTGGCCACCCTACCTGTAGCGCGATCGCCGGAATTTATCTTTGAAAAAGCCGCCATGGCTCTCTTGCTGGCTCAAAGGCAGAATTTTCGTCTGCCCGCCGAACTCTTTGGTTTCAGCAATTCCGGATGGGTCAAAAGTCGTTTCCAATTGCTCCATCGCGAGAGCCAGCGTGAGGTGTATCTCAGCATGGAAGCTGAAGGCTCTCGTGCGCATGAGTTCAAGATCGTTGTCGAAGCCGCGGACGGCCTGCAGACTTTTCATTTTGCTCCGCAGGGACCGGGTCGTTTTCAATGGCGCCTTTCGGAGCATCCTGGCGAGACTGTTGACTGGTATAAGGACGGAGCCAACATTTGGCTCGCCGATGAGCGTGGCACGCAGGTTGTTGTGGATCAGACCTGGCAGTTCATGGCCAGGAATAAGGCCGAGGGTAGTGGCACGATATTCGCGCCTTTTGCCGGTCGGGTCGTGGAAATGAAGGCCCAGGAAGGTGATTTTGTCAGGCAAGGGGCCACGATTATGGTTTTGGAAGCCATGAAAATGGAGCATCAACTGCGGGCTGCCATTGATGGTCGCGTGTCGCGGCTCCTGGTCAGTGTGCAGAGCCAGGTCATGGAAAAACAGGCCTTGGCGGAGATCAGTTCAGAAACTCAATCATGAGGGAAGATATGCAACAGGCGATGTTTGCCCATTACTATGATGAGTCCCATCGAACGTTTCGGGACAGCTGCCGGCGATTTGTGGACAAGGAGATACGCCCTTACGCTTTTGAGTGGGAGGAGGCGGAAATCTTTGATGCCGACCTTTATCCCAAAGCTGCCGCGCTGGGACTTTTGGGGCCAACGTTTCCGGTTGAATACGGCGGTGGCGGCGGCGACCTCTTCCACGCTATCGTCGCCCAGGAGGAACTGCTGCGCGGCGGAGCGACTGGTGTGGCCGTTGGTCTCGTGGGTTCGCTGTCGATCGCCCTGCCACCGATTCTGGCCCTTGGCACGGATGCGCAAAAGAAGGCCTTTGTGCCGGCTGTGCTGCGTGGCGAAAAGATCGCTGCGCTGGCTATTACCGAGCCTGACACAGGCAGTGATGTGGCCCGTATAACGACCACAGCTCGGCCTGTTGCGGATGGTTATGTCATCAAGGGGGCCAAAACCTTTATCACTTCAGGCGTGCGGGCCCATCAGTTTACCGTGTTGGCCCGAACCGCAGATACCGGGCATAAGGGTCTGACATTTTTCGTTGTGGAAAAAGAGCGGTCTGGTTTTCGGATATCTAAAAACCTGAAAAAAACCGGCTGGCGTTCCTCGGACACAGCGGAATTGGTTTTTGATGATGTGTTTGTTCCCAGTGAAAATCGTCTGGGACCCGAGGGATCAGGATTTGCGGCGATCATGAAGAATTTTGAGAACGAACGTCTGATGCTGGCTGTGCAAGGCTATGCCCTGGCCGAGATTGCCATGGAGGAGGCGCTGCATTATAGTCTGGAAAGACAGGCTTTCGGTCAACCGATCGCGCGCTTTCAGGTCACGCGCCACAAGCTGGCCGATATGCAAACCAAAATTCTGGGGGCCAAAGCCCTGACTCTCGCTGTGGCCCGGCAGATGCAGGACGGCAAGGAGAGTCCGCAGGATGTGGCAGCGGCCAAGAACCTGGCGGCCACGGTTGCTCAGGAAGTCTGCTATGAAGCGGTGCAGATATTTGGTGGAATGGGCTATATGCGGGAAACTCTGGTCGAACGTATCGCCCGGGATGCGCGGCTGCTGCCTATTGGTGGTGGAACTCAGGAAATCATGAAAGAAATTATTGCCAAAGGGCTGAATCTTTAAAGGCGAGACATGATTAAGTGCCAACAACGCCAACCAATTCACTGCGCAGAAGACGAGTCGGCCCTCAAAATCCTGCGCAGTGATCGCATTGCGGTGCGGGCTCGTGTTCGCAAAGTCACCTCAGTCAAGCTCTGAGCCCTTAACCCTGATGACGGCCGGGCATGGCCCAGGGCCGGATTCGTGAAAAAGGCCTTCAGACGGGGCTGCTTAAGCCGGGAATGAACTACCCGAACAAGGATGTGGCCGAGCTTATCTTTGAGTCCGGCCTGTCCACCACGTCTTCATTATCTGAAATCTCAGGCCGCGGCGTGGGCAATCTCGATCCCCATTGGTCAAATGCGGTTCTACCCCGGCACTGCAAAGACCCGGAAGGGCCTGGGTCTTGTATCAACCAAAGGTAGCTTCGCCAAATGGGCAGGACAAGGTCAGGGGCCAAGGTACAACGCCCCATAAAAAAAAGGGAGCCCAAGCCCCCCCTTGTTGATCAAAACGATTATTCTGCGAACTTAATAAGCTTTAGAGCGTTGGAATTCAGGTCATAATCCCGTTGCGTGGGGTCAGCGCCAAGCACGGCATTATTCGATATCAGCAAAGTTTCGCCTTGTACAGAGAACACCCGATACTGGGTATCAAACTTCTTGTCTTCAGGCTTCCCAGTCGGAAAACTGATGTCGAGCGCGTTGCCAGATCCAACCACAAAGGAGCCCTTATAAGCCTGGCTCACGAGCGTGGCACCTGTACAATCACTGGAGTTGAAAGCCTCGGTCAAGTACTCCAGCGTCCCGTCAGTATTGAAGGAATATACTGCGCTGGATGACTTGCTTTCAGCAGTCTTGTTGCACTGCTTCCACGAACCCAGAATATCCGCAGGCGCATTCAGTGGAATTTCTGGGCGAACCGCAGGCGTTTCATCGTTTTTATTGTCGTCCTTACTTCCGCAAGCAGTAACCATGGCAAACACGAGAGCAGATACAGGCAGCAATTTTGGAGACAGCATGGAAAATCCTTTCAATAAATCCGGATGCCCGGAATCATGTCCATATTGCAGGGACTATGCTGACTATTTTCCCTATTATATCGATATGTTATGGAGACAAAGCTTATCAAGCTGGTGCCAACTGTCAATATTGGTGACACATTAGGCAAGGATCCACTTGCCCCGGCCATGGGGTTTTAATTCCGGAAGCTCGGGTTCCTTAGTCATGCTCAATTCTACGGCTGCTCCAGGAATCTGGGGTGCGAATTCAGTTAGAGTTCTCCATACACCCTTGAAAATTGGCCCAGGGATCCGCTTGGTGTGTCTCAGAGCATCAGGCCCAGACATTCCAAAAATGCTCTTGAGAGCAATGGCAATCTGTTTGGCGTCACAGGGTTCAAGGGTAAGGACCCAGCAGCCGTCGCCGGCCTCGAGCTCCTTTTCATAGTCCTCAGCGACAATTTCCATATCAAAAGTTGCATTGAAGCGTCTGACTTCACCTGTTTCCTTGTTGAAAAGGATCGGTCCAGGACCGCCCCAGCTCAGATGCCGTTGTCCTGAGCTCAAGTAGGCTTCATTGTTATAGATGAATACCCAGCCGAATTTACGCGTAAGCGTATGCTCATCTATAATTTGGGGCCGATCTCCGGGGTCAGCAGCAGCATCATACTTAAGCACCTGATTTAAAACATAGTTTTTTGCTTGTTCAAGGCTGTACATGTTACTTTTCTCTATGGATTAGGTATAACCGCCTCTTTGAGGTAGCTAGCCGAGAATGTTTCCCAAAGCTCGAAATAGATGCCGTCCGGCTTATCATACGCCGGGTCACGGATTGCAGCGACTTTTCTTCCGGCACGAGTCGTAACACCGTCCACAATCTTCCAGTGGTCCCCTCGGGGCGTCTTCACCTTTACGATTACCGGGCGGCCTTTAGCCGTCAGTGTTTCCAGATCCTTGGGAAATGTAGATAGATTCCATCGGGCGCTCACGCCTTCTGATTTCAGGAGTTGAACGAGCTGATCGCCTTTCGTGCCTTTCTCAAGCATGACTGTTCGACTAACAAGAGTTTCGATCGTGACATCTTTGCCAGTCAGGGTGTTCAATACCATGCTGCAACTGGCTGGCCCGCAAGTCACAGTGTCACGCCCCTGGAATAGGACTGCCCGTGTTTCGTGTCGATTCATGCGCCCTAGTGCATCAAAGTCGCCTGAGGCTCCGGCCGCCGTTGCTTTTAGCTCAGTCGAGATGAGTTTGACGTCCTCATCCGTTTTTAAACCTGCAGTTTTTGCTGAACGCATGAGCTGCTTTGCTTCGGCGGTTTGCAGGCCCATGCGGTCCATGGTTATAAGCATTTCCAGGCCTGAGGCTTCAGACTTGGTCATTTTCGCAATGAGCGCTGCATCTTTCACTACGGTGCCGAATACCTTGCCCAGAATCCCGAGCGAGGCGGCGTCCAGCACATCAAAGACAAAGTCGGTAACGCTGCTGTTGAGCTCTTTTGACGACGATGGATCGCAGTCACGCTTGAGAGTGAATACGCGGCACAAGGATACCAGTGGCGAAGCCAGACTGGCGCCGATGTACATCTCCGTGCCCCATTCTACTGCCTCCACGATCTCTTTGAACATGCCCTGCTGCATTGCGTAGGCAGCCGTCAGGCTGTCCCAATCGAAACCATTATAGGTGGTCCCGGCCGGTGGGCGAGGAGCAGGGAAAGGCTGAAAGCCAGCATCCTGCGCTGCCTTCATGATGGTCGAGAGCTCACGGAAGGTGGCTATGAACGAGTAGACAAAAACCTGGAGCTGCGCGACCCTAAGTTGGCCCGAGCTGACTGCCGATCCGCTCATTTTTGTATTGAGCAGCTGCTTGAGCTTCTGAAGATTCCTGTCGTTTGGAAAATCCTTCTGGAGGACATCGACTGCATCACGGAGCTCGGCCGGCAAAACATTGTCGACGAACCACTGATTTGCATCGAGATATCCCGGCTGCCCATTTGCTCCATAGAGATAGGCCTCAATTCTTTTCACAGAGTCGAGATAAGCCTGCTGCTCCAGGGAGGAGATCGCAAGCCGGTCCTTGTAAAGCTGAAGCAGCTGCTCAGACTTCACAGTCCAGAGGTAGACCGTTTCAAGAAATGCGCGACGATCACCACTGGTCCAATTCGCAGAAAGCTCTTCAAGTGTCTTGTCAGCCAATATCTTGAAGACATTTTCGCTATCGGGGATGGGATCTTCGCCTCTCACGGGCGGAACAACAATGGGATCGAACGAAATATTCGGTATCCACTTATAGGTATCATCGCTTGTTGGATCGATGCCTATCTCAACCAGCCCTTTTGTAGCGTCCTCCTTGACTCTTGACAGGCGATCTCGGAGTTCAGTTTCCTTCGCCTTGATCTGAGCTGTAACGCGATCATATTCCTTTCGGGCTACCTGAAGATACTGTTGAGCCTTTTCAAAATTCGCAAAATCCGCATTCGTCAACTGCTCGACCGGCTTGTCCAACGCCTTCTTTGCGGCATAGTAATCCTGCATAGACTTGTTGAAAGCTGCTTCTGCGCGGTGCATTTCGTCGCGCATTTGCTCTGTTTCTTCAGTCAGCTGCTGGATGTTTGCCATGGTTTTTTCAAGGAACTCTGCCGAGTTGATGTTGCTCAGGCATTGTTGGGTGTTGCCAGAGCTTGTGCCCATAGTACAGCTTTGTGCCACCTGTGCCCCAGAGCCGACGACGTAGGTCCGGATAATAGCTTTCTTGATGCCATTTTCAGTATAAGCAGACAGGAGATATCCACGGTCAACGTAAGCTGAAGAGCTGCACCCGCCAGTAATTGGATCAAGGGTACAAATGCCTAACGAAACGCTATTTGTCCCACTTGCATAAAAGAGGGATTTCTTTGCGCAAGCGGTCCAGGTTCCACTCACACCATCACATGCGCTTGAAGTCGCGGAGTCGTTGGAGAACCAAATGCTGACACTATTGATGTAAACAAATCTGCCGTTTTCTGTGTAAGCACAAACCAAACTTTGGTCATCGCTGTTCCTGACTACATCAATTTGCAAGCTTATTTCAGTTTTGGCGTCACATGCTCCCGAAAGGTGGGAGAATGGAGTGAGGCTGAGAGCGAGGGCGAATAGCCAAATCCACTTTTTCATTTAAATGCCTCCGAACTCAGCAGCGAGTCATGAAGCGTCACTGCTTCTCCATATGACTTTTTTTCAATCAAACCTCGGACATACTTAACGCGCTCCGATAAGAGATTGGGATATGTAGCTTCGATTGCATTAAGGTTTTGTCTTAAGAAAGAGGCGATGGTGCCCTTATATATTCGGCTCGCTTGCGCCTGATATTGATTGAAGCGCAGGCAGCCCGATTCTGTCCATTTCGGCTTGGAAGAGTTGAGGCAGATCTTCCCATAATCAAGAAACTTCTTGAGGTTTTGATACTGGCTTCCATAATAGGCGATGTTCAGCCGAGGATGTTTGGGGCCTTCCTGGAACGCAAGCAGGCGCGCAGCTTCCACTTCTCCCATGAAATTGTTCACCGACGTAAGATAGGCAGCTTCCTTCAGGGTAGGGCCGATCTCTGCATCGATTTCGAGCTTTTGAACAGTCTTCAGCCTCAAATCCAGCTGGTTCAGTGCCTGGCTTAGTTTTCCGCTG
The DNA here is from genome assembly GCF_035638955.1 of Oligoflexus sp. Lineage (GTDB taxonomy): Bacteria > Bdellovibrionota_B > Oligoflexia > Oligoflexales > Oligoflexaceae > Oligoflexus. The sequence goes on from NZ_DASQYZ010000355.1 coordinate 59,066, forward strand.
ACGTAGTTTTCCCTTGTTGAGATGTACGCCAGGACGCTTTCCAGAGGGGCTTTCAGATTCACAAGTGGGTTCAAGAGATCTCCCCACCCATGCGATTCAAGATAGGCGGTTTTCCCTTTCAGCCTGCTCTGGATTAGAGAGGAAAGGGATTCGACATTGCTTTTCAAGAGATTTGCCTGTGAGCGATATGTAAGGGCAAGGTCTGCCTCACTACTGCGTATCTCCTGAAGGCGCACAATTGCCCGAATAATTGTCGCACGATCGGAGCTTTCCTGCGCCTTGGCCAGAGTGGAAATTTCAGTCTCCACAGCCTCTTCGGAGGTTCTGTAAATCTGCACGAAGTTTTTCATCAGCGAAATATAGTTCGATCTGATGACCAGAAGATACGAGTCAAAGTCAGCAAGAACTTTGGCAACTGCCTCCGCATCAGCTGTGAGAGCCTCGTCGGTTTGATTGATAGACCCTTGCGCTGCTTCCATCTTCTTTTTCAGATCTTGGAATATCTTTTCCTTGTTCGGCTCAATGGTGTTTGCATTCAGCTGTCCGAACGTAATTCGGCAGTCAAACAGCTTCTTCTTCAGGTTGGAAAGACACTGTTCCTGTTCAGACACTGACTTGTAGTCACACGGACTCGAATTCGCTACGCTGCAAATTTGAGCAAACAAGTGATCTGAGCCCCAAAAGCTGATTAAGAAAATGAAAGCTGCAAGGAACTTCATTGCACGTGGCTCCCCGCAATGGCTTTCAAAGCTTCAATTGCGTCCTCTGTGTCTTTCACGAGCTTCGCGTACTGCTGATATTTGGCTTCAGAGCCTTTGACTACTTCGAGCTTTTTCCGCGCATCAACAAGAGATTTTCTGTCGTCTTTGGTCAAATATTTATTCAGAAACAAATCAATCTGCGTGCACTCGGTGTCCTCGGGTTCGCAAGTGAGAGCTCCGGAAAAGTCTGCCGCGACCAGACTCTTTTGCAGCTTTCTGAGCTTTGCGGCTTCATCTTCAGTCAGAGAAGCAGCGCGATAGTTCTCAACAAGGGTGTCCATTAGTGTGAGGCAACCCTCGTCAGTCGTTCCGTCTGAGCAGTCGAGAAGGCCTTTGGCGGCTTCGGCCAGTTCTGCATTTGCCACCTTATCTTTGAGTACGTTCGTTATGAATTTGTCAAAAATTCCAAATGCGGGTTCCATAACAGCCAGGGCACCAAACGCGTTCTGATTATCCTTATAGGAAGCCAGCAATGTTCTCATGCCATTCACCTGCTTTTGCCAATCCTGGATCGTATTGGTGCTGGGCGTTTGGGTTATGCTTTTTACTACGAATGAACAGTCTTTGGAAAAAGGACGTCTATGTGTACGCTCGGGTTTCGCGTCATAGATGTCGACTGGCCCAAAACCAGTGATCGTAAGACTTCCTGTTTGCCCGGTGGAGGTAAAGCCAAGTGGCATTTGCGCGAACGTCGGGGTTGAAGGGTCCGTATTAGACATGGCTCTCAGGTTGAAGTCTGTCGCAGGGCCAAAGCACGGGTAGTCATATTCAACAATGAAGTCCTTTTCGTACCCCTGCTGGGACGCAAGCGGCAATGTTTCGAGCCGGCATTGACCTTTTGCAGCGCCCGTTGATTGAGTGCACACCAGAAGGTCTGATCCGATTACGCCCTCAGCGTTTGCTTGTGCTGCAAGCACGAGTCCAAGAAGCAGCAAAGTTCTCATGTTTTTGTCCCTTTTAGTCATTTGTTTACGGTGGTGATGGTCACATGAGCCAACTGCACAGCGCTTACGGTAGACAAAGGAGTGACCCTGAGCGAAATTCGAGAGCCCGCGTTCGCGGACCCATTCAGGTAGGTCTGAAACTGATTGAAGCCATTCGAAGGACGGTCTGAAATTGGTTTGTTCAGCACGTACCAACGCATGCCATCGGCTTCACTCTGAAGGACGAGATCCGATCCACGGACTATGAAAGGCTCTTGCAGTGGACGATCATCAGCAAACAGCTCAAATCGGGCGAGATCACTTGGCACCCAACCCTGAGAGCACAGCGAGTTTGGTGCAGAGGTACAGGTGAATGTGACGTTGTAGTGGATCTTGACGGTCACGTCTGAATCCACGGTCAATGGCAGGGCCGGGCCGTTAAACCAGGTCTGATCTACGGAACAATTTGGAGCAAAGAATCCACCCGCCGAACAAGCCAGAAATTGAGGTGTCGTTCCTGCTGGAATGTAACTCTGTGGAGCACCGTATTTTGACATTTCTGCAAAATCCAATTCGATCCGATTCCGGAAAGGCTCATCGCAGTACACCGGGATGCCGTCATGATAGAAACAGACATCCTGTGCAAATGCTTGAGCAGCTGGAAGGAAGGTAACCACGGCAGCAATCAAACTTTTGAATTTAAAGCGCGTCAAGACTTTCATTATGGGTCCCTTGGTTGAGTTATAAAGGTGGCGTAGTATAAGCGCAGTGGTGCATACAGCGCTTGAACAGCAGTGCTCCTATCCAACGAAGTGAGGTGTCAGTCAAGGGCTTTGGATGAGGAAAGGCAAGTTTCCGTTTTCGATCGGCTTTCGACACGTGCCAAGCTGTTGATTCGAGTTGGAGACTTTTCTGGATTGCCGGTAAAGAATAATTTACCAATCGAGTGGCGCGGGGGACTCAGGCACAGAATCTCGACTGACTACCCAATAATAAAGGCGTTTCAGAAGGCCGACAGCGCGCGCCGATAATCCCCAGCAATGTCACGAAGTGGAATTGCACACGAGGGACCTCCTCGACCCGCAATGAAGATTCAAATCAGTGGGCTGCTACAGTTCCGGGAGCCGATGAACCCTTTCTATGGGTAAGAATTTACGCCGGGCAGGTGGTCAGTGTCGCAGGAGTGTCCAGGTGGAAGGTCTGTAACCAACTGCATTCCTTAAGGGGCTGCCCGGGTATGAAAACTGCATTCCTTATTTCGGAAAATGCATTGATTTTTTTCGGAAATAGGGCATACTTTTTTTCGGAAAAGTCCGATACAATGGGGGCTAGGATGACACGTACAATGCCACCGAAAAGGGAGTCGGAAATGAACAGTACCGCTTCAAAGCTGGAGGGTGTTTTCCTGGGTCAGGATGCCATCAAATTCCTCATCGAAGAATTGGGTGTGCGTGAAGCAATGATCGCAGGCATGCTTGATGTGACAACCAGAACGCTGGAAAATTGGAAGCACGATAACGTGTTCGCTGTCAAAGCGGGAAAAATTGCCCGTCTTCGAGCTTTTTACGAAGCAGTGGTGGAAGCTCAAAAGGCAGATGTTCCAGCCTCAGCGATCCTGAATCTGCTGAACGAACCTATACCGGAACTTCAGGCAGAGGGATGTTCGACCATCCTTCATGTTATTGTCGAATCGCCCGATAACAGGCTCATTAAACCGTTCGTGACGAGACTTGCAAAAGAGTATGTCTGATGCTCATTTAACCAGGGATTGGTTTGATGTCTGATCATCACTTGAACAAGTGGCTAGAGTTCAAAGAGCTGGCCGATTTCAAAGCCTGGATTGCCAAGGCTGGCACGAAATTCCCATTCAGAAACGGAAAATTTAACGCACACGAATTTTCATTTGACCAGAGTGGGAATTTCTTCCTGCATTTTGTTCCAGACTCACCACCAAAGACCACTACGGCACAGTCAGTGCTTGGCCTTCATACTCATCGTAATATTATTCTATCAGCTGAATTTTTATATCAAGCTCCCACGCATTTTCATCGGCAAGGCGATGTTATGGCTGCGGAACAGCCTGCTTTCGAAGGATTGAATAGCCATATAGATGTTCGGCCATCACATTGGGTTATTCTTAGTCAGACCTGTGTTGTAGCAAGAAAGCAGCAGTATTGCTCTCTTGTCCCGGCTTATCGATCTTCATTTTTAACGGGACAGGATATTCTGATCACACTCGGAATGAATCCGAACCATTTGAAGAAAGACGCTGGGGATAACGTCGTTCAAAGGATTCTGGCTTTGCCTCCTGATGATCGCCTTGGCATCGATGACGACAGGCTCTATATCGACCTTTCCCAGGTCTATCCGATTGGCAGCGAAAAGCTCAAAGAAGCTGTGATCGGAATCAGCCTGACCTTTCCTGGAAACGCTTATTTTGCCAGCCGCCTAGCGATGTGGCAGTTTCGGGACGTGGAGGGTTGGGATGATGCGCGAGAACCTAAATAGACAGCGGTGCCGGATCGATGGCGATGGTTTCAGACTTCTCTGGAAGCTCCGTCCACCGCCACCGGGTCTTACTTTTTACGATCGACGATCACGATATGCTTTCGTTGCAAAATCGCGAAACTTATCCCAGGTGGAAAGGTCGACCCAATCTTTTGTACCAACAATGTCGTCATCCTCTTCTATCAGGTCCCTTGCCAATGAGGATGCAAGACTGAACATTCCGAAGTTCGCCTTGTATTTCTCAGCATCGGGAATTTGCGCCATTTCGGTTCCCAGAACAGGATGTCCCTGATCGTTATTGTGAAATCCGTACCCTTCGCCTGACTTAATTTGCTTAACGATACCCCGGTAAATCAAGCCACGATTCTGTTTCAAAACATCTGATAATTTACTCATTGGAGATCCTTTTAAAAAAGAATTTTCGTGTTGTTGGATTCTGCATGTGACAGTTCCAGAGAATTCTGCACATCAATAGCTCGATCGAGCCTGCTGTTTGGTCGAGTTTCTGAAAGGGGAGCCAGGCTCCCCCCGCTTTTTCCAGGGCACGAGCCTCGGAAAATACTCAGTCTTCGACCCAGAAGCGGAAGCACTTGCCGTGTTTGCGATAAATGCGTCGTCCGTTGCGGGTGATGTAGCGCGAGTAAACCCAGTGTCCAGGTTTGTCGAGTGCATCGCTCTGGGGCTGTTCAGCCCCATCGTGTTCAGGTTTATGCATGGGCATAGTCCATCAAAAATTGCTCGCCTTTTGCCGGAGCCTGATATAATCAAACCGTAACTACTAAATTATGGTCTGAGGCTTCGGCTGAAGACGGTGAGAAGCACGGGATAACCCCCGGGCTTTTTTTTTGACAAAAAGCCCCCCGCACTGAACGCATCTGTTAATGAGCAGCGATAAGTCATCCAATCCATAGCAATTTTACCATACCTGCGGATAAACTCAAAATCTTTTTGGCTTACCGCCAAAATTCTATGGTCTGTTCCCTAAGTTCCGCGAAATTTCGTGCGTCGGGACCAGCGAAGTGTTTTCAGCGCCAACATGGCTTGTAATACGAATACTAACTTCTATACAGAAGTTAGTATTTGCAGGATTTCCGGCCTTTACAGCCGGACCCCCTGGCGCCACCATTTCACGAATACTAAGACTCCAAAAAAAGTTAGTATTCAGAAAACCGGGCGATGTGTCGTGGCGGCTTATGAACTAACGCTTATCCATTGCGCCGTTTGCAAAAATTGAGAGCCGCGGCCGATGTTCAAACGAGGCGAAAACCCGAATCACCCGGCAAGGGGTTCGAGGATCAGGACCGACCCGATCCGCCGCCGCAAGGATGTCCGCAGCATCAAGGTCTTCCTCCGCGGGCTTCAGCAGCTGCGAAATCTGGCGCTTTTCACCCTCGGCATCAACTCGGCGCTGAGGCCCGAAGATCTCAGAAATATCCTGGTCGGACAGGTGCGGGGCTTCAGCCAGACGAAAGGTTCGAAGTCCGCGAGAAGAAGTCAGGAAAATACCGCCGGGTCATGTTCAACTCTGAAACCCATCAGACCATAAACGAATGGCTTGCCGCCGCGGATCACGATGACAACGACTGGCTTTTTCCATCAAGGAAAAGTGGATCAAGGCTCCTCGTCTCGACCATCACCCATCTAGTCAAATCCTGGTGCGCCGCGATCAATCTCGTTGGAAATTTCGGTGGCAGCACCATGCGAAAAACATTTGGCTACCATCAGCGGGTTTATTTCGGGCTCAACACAGCAATTCTGATGGTTATATATAACCACAGTTCGGAGCGTCAGACGCTTGATTATCTGGGGATTGAGCCGGACGAACTGGTGCAAACAAACTGGAACGTCATCAGATCGGAGGCAATTCACGAATGCCCGGCAATTGTTTTTCGAAGCAGCGAGGCATGGTTTTATGAACTCCGGAAATATATCGTTGTCGCGGGGGCAACTGCATAGGCGCAGAAGGCCTAACATAGGCATCCTGACCGAAACACGTATATGCACCGTCCAGCTTTTAAGAGAAAGGTCTGGGATCACTCACGGCCAAGCCGATATCATCTTCATTTTCTGAAGCGAACTATAGTTGTCGTTCACCATGAACGAAAATGGCATTGGACCCGCGAATGTTTTCCATGGAGAAAGAGAGAAGATAGAACCAAACTTTTTTTTCATTATCTTCTTCCTTGGCGCGGTTTTCCCCAGCGACTTCGAACGGGCCGAGGCAACTGACCGGGATTCAGGGGAATAATTGCCATTTAGCCGCGTTCGAATCAAGCCTCGAGTACTTCCCCTGAATCTCAGCTTTCGCAATGTTGGAAGATTTTGCAGAAATCCTAAATTCTAACAGTCGTTTGTGGGTCTTCTTCGGTATTGAAGATCCGTTTATGACAGTCCCTAGCGCCTGGGTTAATCAGACGCGCATTCAGACATACGGAATTGATTCATTGCAAATCGCTTATCTGCTTTAAGATGCAAGGTTAGTTCGATGCTAACGTCGCAATTATCAACTGATGCCATGTACGCTTTCAGCTCATCGCATGCCGTGTGGCCACATTCTATCAAATGACTATCCAGACTCATGTTGCCGCCACTAGCATCCAGAATCGTAGCAATAGATTTTTTTTGATTCCCTCTGAAATTCAGTTCGAATGCCACAGGCAGATCTATCTGTTGCTTTTGGTTCGTTTTAACAAGCTGATAGTAAAAGCTTCCGGAATCTGCTGGAGGATTTTCTATCGGGATTCTCTTCGTCTCTATGTCGTATTGAAAGCCCCACTCAAACTCAAAACCTTCAATATCTCCATAAATCAGAGTTTGTTGTCCAGCCTCAGATTGAATATAGCAAAGTGAAGTCCCCTCCGCCTGACACACAGCCTTGTACGGCATAATCTGAACCGACTCTATAATTTCGGAGTTGGCGTCTTCGCTTACTCCTAAGGAATCATTCTTAGATTTCGATTTATTGCTTGAGCATGAGGCACTACCAAGACAGGAAGCAACAAAGAGCAAAATTCCATATGCTTTCATTATAGTCCTCTTCTTTTCGTGCCTCAGTGAGCAATACGATTCCCGAAAGCTTACTTGGCTAATCCTGGAGGATAGACTTCATCGCAGTTGATCGTCTTGCATTGGTAATTAGTTCTAATCAGCTCAATGCCCAGCCTATCAAGGACGCTAAAGCGTTC
>NZ_DASQYZ010000356.1:0-1598 GCF_035638955.1 Oligoflexus sp.
GAGCAAGCACGAAGTGCCATCGCTTCGTTCATTGATGTCTATCACAACGAGAGACCGCATCGGTCTCTTGACATGTTAACTCCGTCCGAATGGATGGAACGATTTGCAGCTTAATTGGTTTGCGAATTGGGGGTCCTTACACTGCCCCCGAACCCCACTGCCTGGGCACCGCTCGAGGCGGAGGGATAGACGGCGTCGATAACCAAAGCAGGCACCATATCGGAAACGTCCGCTCCGAAGCAGCATTTTGATGCCCAAGGATTTGATCGAAGAATCGTTTGTATTGAACCCATAGCCTGAAAGCAAGACTCTGCAGGAGTGAACCTATTTACGCTCCCACCACTTCCAAGCCTCTTTTCGGTAATCGAAATGCGGAATCAAGCGGTCGTATATGGACAAATCCTAATGTTCATTTGGTGGTGATTTCGGAAACAGGCTACAATATTGCATAATCATAAAGATCTTACTGCCTTTAATCCATTTTATAGTGTGTGGGAAATATGGAAAAATTAGGTAAATACCAAATAATTGAAACTCTCCATTCCTCTTCCCCTAATATGGTCTACGTTTGTATGGATCCGGATGCGCAGGAGGAGGTCGTCCTTAAGGTCGTTCCCGACAGGCACAATAACAGTCTGGCAGCACTTCGCCTGGAGCAGGAGTTCAGCTTTTTCCATACTTTGAATGGCGCCTATTTCCTTAAGGCTTTTGACCTGATCAAGGAAGCCGACCGGATTTATATCGTCATGGAAAGGTTCAAAGGGCTTTCACTTCGCAGGCATTTGCCGGAAAGAAAATCGCCACTTGCAATCGAACAGATTTTCAGCCTTGCCATATCCATGGTTGAAGCCATCGACATTGTTCATGACAGGCTGATCATCCATAAGGATATCAGCCCTGATAACATTCTCGTCTCCGACGACCTTAAGGAAATCCGCCTTATCGATTTCGGGATATCGACCCTGCTTTCCCGCGAGCACCCAAAGGTCGAGCATCTGAGTCAGCTTGAAGGGCACCTTCAGTATATTGCTCCGGAACAAACGGGACGCATGAACAGGAGCCTTGATTATCGCTGCGATTATTATTCCCTTGGGGCTGTGCTTTATGAGCTGGTCTCCGGTGAGCCACCCTTTCCGACCGACGATCCTTTGGCCTGTGTGTCGGCCCACATATCAGAGACGCCGCGTCCGCCCCAGGCTCCCGGGCGGGAGGTTCCCCCGTCTCTGAGCGGCATCATCCTCAAGCTCCTGAGCAAAGGGGCCGAGGACCGTTACCAAAGTGGTTTTGGACTTATTGCTGATATTAAGGAGGCCCAAAGGCGGTGGGCCGCGGGGGACAGGCAGAGCCATTTTCAACTCGCCACAAAGGATGTGCCGCGCTATTTTTCCGTAAGTCAAAAGTGCTATGGCCGGGAGAAGGAAATCAGGCTTCTTGAAGAGGCATTTGAAAAGGTGTTCAGCCGCAAGGAGGCGCAGATGATCCTTGTCGCAGGGACTTCGGGCATTGGCAAAACCACCCTGATCAATGAAGTTCAAAAGCCACTTCTCAGGCGTCGGGGCCTGTTCATTAAAGGCAAGTTCAATCAATACAACCGTGAT
>NZ_DASQYZ010000357.1:0-3176 GCF_035638955.1 Oligoflexus sp.
AATATTATCAAAAGATTTTTTCATTTTCTGTGTGATTATTTGCGGGACAGAGAGGAGATTGACTTCCTGTTCGGCTTTATCCTCTGCCTGTTTAAGCTCAAGGAGCGCACTTTCCCAGCGTCTTTCCAGTTCAGCGGCTACCCCTGAGGCAAAAAATATTCAAAATTCAGAAAGCGGGGGCGGTTGATCGTCAACCATGGCGGGGTGGGGAGCCGGAAGGACCCGGACGGTCGTCTTCAGTACCAGACAACATAGGAATTAACCAATGCCTTTGCCCGCTCGTGTATGTCCTTATATTCCTAAATTACTGCCTTTTTAGGCTTGCTTTGTTCGTTAAATTAAATATTCATTAAGATTTAGTTGGTAGTCTCTATAACTTCTATTTGATCTTTTCTCAAATTCCAGGTTGAACAGGATGAGCATCTGTACAAGAAGACTCACAGGAACGAGTATGTCATTTGTGTTAAATAGGAGACTAAGTTTATGCGGATGGCACTTCCACTCATTTGCCTCACACTGCTGAGCCAGATAGCCTATTCACAAGGCGAGACCAGCAATACATCAGCTCCAACGAGCGAGACCAGGCTCGAAGATGCTGGGGCGGTGGAAAAAAAGGCTGATGAAGCCAGCGCCGGGAAGTCAGCGGGTGGGTTTCCTCGGCATTCCTCCCTGGCGTTTGAATAACCAGGTGTCGTTCGGTATGGCCGATCATGATGTCACGCTTTCGAGCCGCACGATTGCCCGTCAGTGGATTGACCCTGAAACAGCCAGCTCTGATTTCCAACGCGGCGTTAAAATCGGTTCCTACACAGAATACGATGCCGTTTATGGTGTGACTCTGCCCTGGAACGGTAGCTTACAACTGGGAGTCAACAACATCCTCGATACCATCGGAGGTGTTGTGTCGGATGAAAGCCCTGGCAGTGAGACGATCGCTCGAGAAACCGGTACTTACTCTTATATCGGTCGCTCCTACTACGCTCGTATCACTCAGAAATTCTAATCAACCACACCTTATCCTATTGTGCTAGACAGGTGTCATCCTTCGGGATGACATCTGTAAAATCTTCCTTGAAGATTTTTATAGCTTAAGACTGATGAAATCCAAGCTCATGCTTGGGTTTTTTTCATGACAATGGGCACGAAAAGTCCTTACATACTTCCAGAAGACTCTGGGCAGCCGCGGGGAGACAAGGGATGCCTGTAGCGGCTGGGCAGGTGCTTGATCGCAGGGTCAACGAGTGGAAAGATATATCAACGGACAACGCGCCATCTCCCCGCCTTTATGCAGATGCTCACGCCTATCAAGGAAGGATACTGATATTCGGCGGTATCACAGGCCGCGAGTTTGCCTGCAATGACGATAGCAACAAGGTTTCAGGTCTGACAGATGGCAGATTCTATTCACCATCATCCGGCAAATGGGAGGACGATGTCTCTGTGCCCGAGGGGCTCATCCCAGGCGCTGCCCCGGAATTTACCGGCTCTTGGCTCGTTAAAAATCACCTCGTTGTACGTCTGACCCACAATGAGGGCAGTCGTATCGTGGCCCTGAATCTTGATACCGGCACGTGGAAGACTGTATTCGATGCCGTGGCTGGCGCTTCGCAGCTTCAGGTTGCGAAGGTTAAGAATGGCCTGGCCGTCATACATTACAAAAGCGATGCAGAAAAGCCTAGCATTCTTAAGCTGACACGGATTTTTGGCGAAAGTCTTGAGAAGACCGCTGTTAGCGAAGCATATCTGCCGGGTGTATTCAATTTAATTTACGTGAAGCACGACGCTCCATCTTCCGATAGCCAGCATTTTCTAGCCATTGGGTTGAAGTCCGGAGACTCGATCATGAATACCAGCATCCAGTTTGCAGTTGATGTTACGGGTTCGCTTAAACTTCAGCCTCTGCCAATCTTCGGATCGAGCCTGGTCGAATGGGTCGACGTTGAAAAGGGCTTTGTAGGATTATGCCATGACGGCCTCGGAAAGGTTATTGCAGTTTACCTGGATAAGAAGTCAGGAGCCACAAGGAAGATCTCTGGTATTGATATCGAATACAATCAGTACACCGTGGTTCGAGCTTACAAAAATAAGGTCTACTTTACCATGGGACTCGACAAGGCCCGCAGTTATATGCTGGAACTTCCAAACCAGGATCAATAGTATTCCGCTTTACGTCAATGGAAATGCAGTTCTCGTTTTACAAAGAGGGTGGAGACAGGGCGTGATGAAATTGCACGTTCGGGTCTTGACGCACGGCAAAGGCTTAATGAGATGGTGCAGAAGGGGATTTTTTCAGGCTTCGAGTATGATGATCATGGTCAGCGCGGTCCGGTGCATGAGCCTGGCTTTTTCTGCAGCGCCAAAGTTCTTGGCGGGCATGGCTGGATAAGCAGTGAGGTTTGCTCGGGACACACGAAGAAGCTTGCCCAGGCTGCAGCGGCGGCCAGGCTTCTCGAGCAGATCATGGAGCGCAGCAAACGTCCATCTGTACAGCAGCAGATGAAAGGTATTCGTGAGCAAATGGTGGGTCAACCTTAAAGGGGTTTGATGCAGAATTGGGGAAAGTCGGACTTCTGAAACCCAACTGAGCGGGGGCTCAAGTGCGGGTGTTTGAAAGAACCCAGGATTCATAGAGAAAAATCCTGGGCAAGTAAGCTTCATACAAGGCATCGGGATACGACTGCCCGATCTTTCTTTCGCCTGCCGAAGAAAAAAATTGAGTCCTAGAGGGGTTGATGCCGATTGATTCACAGATTAGCAGATCGACGATAAGGGGTTGATTTTTTTAGGCACATAATAGACCATTTTGCCTCAATCTTCAGTTCGTCATGGCAATCATTTCAGGTATTTGGCACCGATCTGCCAGGAAATTACTCGTTTTGGCATCAGATCCCTCCCAGGGCCACTTCCGCCGATGACATCGAGGCTCCTCTGCCTTGGAACTTTTCGACCAAGCACTGACCTGATCAGGACAACCTCAAAACCCTGGGCACGACCGAGCGTTTACCATCTTCGGGCTTATTGTTTTGGATCTCCGGCAGGAAAAAGATAGCGTCAATAAAGTCGTGGGAGTTTTGAAAGATATAATGGGGCAAAGCTCTGCCTTATGATAAATTCTGCATGCCCTTTATCAATACGCCTATATTCAAAAGGTGAGCGGCCCATTATTCCACAACCGG
>NZ_DASQYZ010000358.1:0-6140 GCF_035638955.1 Oligoflexus sp.
CAGCCGATGCAGGTCAGAATAATGGACTTTTGAAAATGCCGTCCTTTGAAGCTCAGCGCCATAACCACTCCCTGGATACGGTGAACCCGGAACTATGACGAGTCCCTGGTCAAAACACCAGAGGCTTTTTGCAACAGATCCAAGAATGATAGCCCAGGGCTTACGCTTAAATTGCAACAACCCACCAAGAATGCCGACCCTAAAGATGAGTTCTTCCGCGATCGGCGCGACAACAATCGGCTAGAGGTTTGGGAAGATTGATTTTCCAGGCTGGTATTTATGCAGTTCCCGAGCTGCTTCAAAATCTGGCATCGCTACCGGATCAAACAGCGCTCCAAACTCTGCAATAGCTCTTGCGCCTACGTCATTAGCATATGCTGGGTACAATTGATCGCAACGTGCCGTGCTGTAACTTTGTCCTCGGGCGTCAGTGGGTGATCTGCTTGACTAATACGATTTTCGTACACTAGGCCCTGATCCAATTTACTGGCCAGATCTTCCAGTGTCATTTCTGGCGAATCCCGCTTGCGACTGGCCGAACTCAACAAGTGATTACGGGCCACACGGTAGACCCACGTTGAAAAAATCAGCTTCCCCACGAAAACTTGCAAGACGAGTAATGACCTTCAATAGAATCTCCTGGCTTGCATCTGCGGCATCGGCACGATTGCCGAGCATGCGTATGGCCAAATTGAAAACACCGGACTGTATGGTTTTCAATAGGGAATCGATCGCCGCCAGCTCGCCTTCCTTGGCGCCTTGAACGATTTCTGGTCCGGGGTCTCGTATCTTCATCACGTATTCCCTTTTTCGATTGGCCTTAACGCTGCAGGTCTTTTTTCCAAAGGCTCAACGGCAAGCTGGTTAATATTAGAAAAGTTGCGACACTCAGATGGCGCCATATAGAGCCACCGGCATCATAAGCAAGCCAAGCGTATAGTGACCCCAATTTGATTGAGACCACCCGTAAGCTGCTGTAGAAAGGAAATTCTATGGCTTATAACGAAGGTGCAGTTATGTCGGAAAATCAGCGTTGGACAGGCAAAAGGAAGGCAGAGGCAATCCTCGATATCATCAAGGGCAAGGTCACTCTGGTGGACTTTTGCAGAGCCAATGACCTGAAGCAAACCGACGTTGAAAAATGGATGGACGACTTCGTCAAGTCCGGCACCCAGGGCTTAAAGTCCAATTCAAAGGATCGCCTGTCGGAGCAGAATAAACAGATTTCGGAGCTTCAGCAGGTCATCGGCGAGCAAGCGCTTCAAATCCGGGTACTAAAAAAAAGTATCGAACTGGCGGAACAGGACGAGAGCGACTGCTGACGATCAAGTCGGACCTGGAATCGGAAGGCTTCCGCGTATCGCTTAGAAAGCTGTGCGAGTGGCTTGAGGTTCCAAGGTCTTCCGTATATCGGGAATCCAAGCAAAGACGCCGCTACCGGCTCAATGAGAGCCTTGTAACCGAGATTCGAACCATCATCGATAAGAAGCCTCAGGCCGGAGTCAGGACGATCCATTGGACTCTGAACCGGGGAAGGGAAAAACGGGTCAACATCAAGGCTGTTCACCGCATCATGAAAATCAAGGGCTGGCTGATGCACAAGCGTCCCAAGGGAATGAGGCCGAGGGTTGAAGGCTGGGCAAGCCGAACGTCCAAGCCTGATGTCCGTTGGGCAGTGGATATGAGCCACTTCATGACCAAACGAGATGGCTGGTGCCATATCACGGCCATCATCGATTGCTGCGACAGAAACATTGTCGGTTGGCGCGTATCGAAGTCCGGTAAGGCAAAGGTAGCCGCTGCAGCTTTGGAGGATGCTTTGATCAAGCGCCGCCCTAAGGCTGGCCTGAAGCTGCGTTCAGACAACGTGCTAACTTCGGAGTCAAGTTAAAAAGCAAGACAAAGAGAATCCCCACAGAAGGAATATCTGTGAAATAGGCTTCCTTACAACAAATATTAGGTGTATCTCCACCTCTTTATTGGAATCTTTCTCAACCATAGTGAACACAAGGTCATGGCTATTCCATGCCTTCACCGTGCTTAAAACGAGATAAAAGTCCAGGTGGAGGGTCCGATTATTATCTACGGAGTCCTGTTGGCTCCCATGGCCTGACTGTTCGGGATCCCTACACCTGGTACCGCCTCTTCTGGAAAGGGGCGGTAAAATTGGTCGAGTTTGATCAATGAGTGAGCTACCCTGGCTATCTTTGCGGCTACAGCAATATATGCCGTTCGCTTGCGATCAGGGTTTTGCGGATCATTTGCGATAAGCCTTTCATACTTTGCTCGGAACGTATTTTGTCCAAGGCGCGTTGAGATTGTGGCTGCCATCCAAAATACGGTTCTCAATCGACTGTTGCCCCTTTTGGAGAGCTTGGTCCGCCCGCGGTATTGTCCGGACTGTTGCGTTGAAAGATCGAGTCCACAGTACTTGAGGAACTGCCTATGATGCCTGAAACGGGTTAAATCCCCTGCCTCAGCGAGGATAGTGAGCGCAATCACAGGGCCAATGCCAGGGATCGATCGAAGAATTTCATAGGCCCTTTGTCCTTCTAGATGCTGATGAGCCATGTCTTCCAGCTCCGATCTTCGCCGCACCAAATTTTGATATTCGTCAAGGACAAGCTTCATTGCTTTGATTGCTAGTGAATCAGGATCAATGGGCAAGGCGACACTGGTCTTTGCGGTCGAGTAAATGTCCCGTAATAGCTGCCTCTTTGATACTTTTCGACCCTTAACTGCCCACGCTTCTTTAATAAACTGATCCTCTGAAAGACATACAATAGTTGCTGGACAAGGGTATTCCTTGAGGAAATTTATGAACCAGTCCAACCGTGAGGATTGAAAATATTTCTCAGCTTCAGGAAAATAAAGGGGGAGGAAATGATTGAGAACGCTATGCTGAATCATTGTCTTCCGTCTTCGAAATCTCCTGGATGTCATGATACCCATGGCGCAGGTGATCATGATATAACTGAACTATCTTATTCTTTAACATGTACAGGATAACCTGGGCATCCTTTGGATCATTCTTGTCCCAGCTGTTGGTCAATGCTTCTCTGGTCCGAGCAAGCGCAAGAGATGACACCAATTGAACTTCAAAACCTTCACCCTCAAGAAAGTAAGCAATTGTCCTGTGGAAATTACCCGTAGCCTCAAGTCCAACTCGAACCGGAAGCCTATAAGAACGGAGGAGTTCGCTGAGTGCTTTATAGTCGTGGAGAGTATTCTGAATCTTGAACTTCCTTCTCCTCTGGCCAGAAGACTCCAGAAGCAAGTCAAATCTCCGCTTGGAAACATCAATTGCTACCAAAACTTCCTCATTTAATGTAACTTTTGAACTTTGCATAGCGAGAGTTCTCCCACATAAATGTGTCAATTAGATAAATCGGGATTGTCTCTCGTTATGCTTTTCAAATCCATTGATCCGATATATGAACGCCGGGCTGGATTGGTAAAATCATTTCCGCATGTACTACGGCTTGATCTTTGGAGCAGAGGATTTTCATAAGGTGGTCAGAGGTGCCGGCATCAGGCAGGAATTCATAACCCCTTACACTCCCGAGCAGAACGCCTTGGCTTCATACTACACCTCTCTGCTGTTTTGAAGAGCGAATGTTTCGCTCAGGAAATATCCACTTTCTTCCACGTTGAAATGGTCTTATGCCAGGATCTAGGCACAAATAGCTGTTTTTGTCATCGTAGTAGTCCACTTTGAGCAAACCATTCTTGTACCAAGTTCTGACCGAAGAATTAGAAACTTTGTATTTTTTTGCAATTTCTTCTGAGGTTAACAATCCTCTTTTTCGCAATCTTTCGAACCGAGTTTTCAAGTCGTTGGCAATAATGATCCTGTTAATTGTCCACCTTCGAAACGGCTTTTCCCAACCACTCCGCAAATTGTTTTTGTTCAGTATGTCGGCGATTTCGGCAATCGTATGTTGATCCAAAAGCTGATCGATTTTTTGGACTATGGCTTCATCGGTTTTCTTTTGAATCCAGGTCTTCGGTGGACTTTGTGTTTTTAACCTTCTTACTGCTGCTCCTTTAAACCGAACATTCATAGCGATATTTGAGTCAATTTTCAAAAGAGTTACATCGTCAATCAATAGCTGCACGATCCTCTTTCTTTCTCTATGCGGCAGATTCGGGTCTCTCCAGAAAACTGGGAAATCATTGACAAGTCCAAGAATGCTGATTTTTACATTATCGTCAATCGCGATAGAATCTTTGCATATTTGCTCCTGGTAAGTCCTTTCTGCGTCGGCGAGGTTTCTAAGTTTTCCGTTCCATTCTCCCTCCAATGTATCTGCCACAAGTCTGTTACTTGGATCCACTTTTCGATAACGACGTTCCGCCAGATCTGCCTCATATCTAGCGCGATTTACAGCCAATTTTCTAAGATTTTCCACTTCTTTTAGTCTGTTTTTTACTTTCTTTTCGACTCGTATCGACTCTCCAATTGATTCCTCTTTCATGCAACTTTCAAGAAGATCAACTATCGTATGATCTATGTTTACGCCATTAATCGATTGGCAAATCTTTTGACCCGTTTCTATTCCACTTGATTGGCAAAGGTAGTCCGGAGTCTTCAATCCATTGCGAATATGGTAACGAACGGTCATGCGACTTCCGCACTTTCCGCAGACTGCTATCCCTTGTAAAATAGCGGGACATTCTCGCGGAGGACCCCTCCGGTCTATTCCACATGCTCTCGCATTTTTTTTCAGGGTATCCTGATTCCTCTCAAATTCGTCCAAGGTAATATATCCCTCATGGACATCTGGTACGAACACTGTCCATTCAGGTCTTTTTAGCTTCCTCATGTGAGATTTTCCATCAACGGTTCTATAGTTACTCGTTCTCCCATATGCGAAAGCGCCGGCATATCGTGGATTGTGGAGTATTCTAAGTGCCTGGGAATGCGCAAGTTGTTCCCAAAGTAGTTCACCCTTATGCGGTCCACTCCTGACATTTCTCGGAAATTGCAGTGCTTGCTGTCTAAAGAATTTTACTGTCGACGTTGCTGATCCCGTATTTCGAAAAGTCTTAAAGAACTCGATTAGTGCAGATTGAACTTGCCTGTCCGGATCTTTGATGACTTTACCTTTTTCGGAATATCGGAATCCGATTGGAAGAGGAATTTCTAGTTCAGCGCGCTTGGCTTTGTTTAAGATCCCACCGATCAAGCGATCTCGAAGAAAATGAAGTTCAGCTTCACTCATTGTGCCTTTTAGTCCAAGCAAGAGCCTGTCATTGAAGTGCTTGGGATCATAGATTCCATCTTCATCCAGTATCAATGTACTTGTTAGAGCACAAATCTCAATTAAGTGCTGCCAATCAGCGGAGTTCCTTGCCAGCCTTGAGACTTCGAGACCCATAACAATTCCAACATGTCCAAGTCCAACCTCAGCAACAAGATGTCGAAACCCAGATCGTTCGTGTTTTGAAGATCCAGATTGACCAAGATCTGAGTCGATGACTTTGACTGTTTCATAAGACCAGCCTAGCGAAATCGCTCTATCTTGCAATGCGTATTGCCTTTTTAAACTTTCGGTATTCTCGAAAAACTGTTTCAATGATGATTGCCTAATGTACAAGTAAGCATCACGATTCAGATGAATTTGTTTCACCTTCGAATTTTGTTGGTCCATGGCACTGCTCACTTTTTGCAACTTTGGGTTTATGAGATTCTGCGCCTGTCAGCTTCTCTTTCGATTGCCTAATAAGCTGAACCAAAGTCAAAAGGTCTTGAAAGCGAAAATACGCTTTCCCATTTGCCATTTTTACGAAGGGATCCTGATCTGCCATGTCGGTCCACTCCAGTGGGACTGAGCAAAGCTTATCAAAATTATCGTAGAACAATACTCGATTTTCCTGCCAACTCCTTCGAACGCTATATATTCGAAATTTAAGTCCTTTTTTTGGGTGGAAAGGATGAGTAATTGTTACTATTGATGCTTGAATTGACTCTTGAAGAGCATTTGACAGCTTATTCAAATGGTCTGATCGAAAGATGGTTCAGGACCTTGAAGACTGAATGTCTGTGGCTGAGGCAGTACGAAACAGTCGAGCAAGCACGAAGTGCCATCGCTTCGTTCATTGATGTCTATCACAACGAGAGACCGCATCGGTCTCTT
>NZ_DASQYZ010000359.1:0-4654 GCF_035638955.1 Oligoflexus sp.
CTATTTTTTTCAGCTGGGCGAGGGAGAGCTGGGCCATTTGACTAATAGATTGCCCGAGATCCTTGGCTGTTACGAGCAGGCGGAGTTTCTCGACATCAGCCGTTGTATAGACACGATGATTGGTTTCGGTTCGCAGAGGTGTTACGGCGCCATAGCGTTTTTCCCACGCATGCAAAGTGGTAGTTCGGAGGCCGGTTAATTTACAGACAGCTTTTAAGCTGTATTTTGAATCATTCATGAAAACAGTTCCATAGCCCTCGTTGGACAATCCCCGAGCGGGTGCTTCGAGTCGCGAAATAGATTGTAAATGATTGAGAAGTGCGAGCCCGCAGGGGTTGGCCTCGGTTACAAATATATAGTTTTCATAAAGAACCCTACCTGAAAGTAACGCAAAGCGAAATGCAATTCACCAAATCAGGTTGTTTCAGCTGAAATCGAATCTCGACAAAACCTCTACAAACGGCATAAGGCAATTCTTTTAAAATCCCCTGCTTTCAAGCGTCATGGGTCTCAATGCCTCGATATCACTTCCCAACGGCATTGGCTCGTCAAATAAATGACAAGGGCGGCTTAAGCGGTTTCAAACGCCGTCGAGATTTTAAACAAATTAAAAATGCGCTGTCATTGGGGTATGAGGAGTATTATGGATGACGCAGAAAAGAAGCTGAAGGCTACGTTTCTGGAAGAAGCGTCCCAGCTTCTACTGGACGCTGAACAATCCTTTCTGCTTCTGGAATCCAACCCTAACGATTCAGGGTTGATCGACTGTATCTTCCGCCTGGCTCACAATATCAAAGGCAGTGCCAATGCAGTTGGCTTTGCCGACCTTGGCCACTTCATGCATGAACTGGAATCCTTGTTTCTTAAGGTTCGAAACAAGGAGCTGAAAATAGATGCTCCCATTGTTGATATTTTTCTTCGCTGCAATGACCTTCTTACAGTATGGATCGCGACCCTCAGCAAAGACGATTCCGCTCAAGTGCCATACCAATCCCTGCTTGAGCGCGTACGAGAAGTCAATGCGGCCGTCCCGTCGTCTATGCCGAAGATGGAGGTTCACAATGGGTTTGCGATTTTCATAGACGACCCGCCGGCGTCAACCAAAGCGGCGACTGAAGCCATACCAGATTTTGCAAGTACGGCCGTGCTTAAGGATGACTCGATCCGCATTCATTTGACTCACGTCGACGGTCTTATCAATGACATTGGTGAACTCGTCATTCTACAAACCGTTCTGAAACAGCAGAAGCATCTGGTCAGCTCGCCTCTCATTCAAAAAACCATAGACCAACTGGGTAAAATTACGAGGCAGATCCAGGACTCGTCCATGGGTCTACGTATGGTGCCTCTGAATCAGACATTTCAGAAAATGCAGCGTATTTTGCGAGACACATCCAAGAAACTCGGCAAAGACGTCAATCTCCACATTGCCGGCGAGGCCACTGGCCTGGATAAAACCGTTTTGGATAATCTGGGTGACCCGCTGGTGCATCTGATTCGAAATGCGGTGGATCATGGCATTGAGTTGCCAGAAGAGCGCCTTAAGGTCGGTAAGAGCGCGCAGGGCAATGTCTGGCTCTCGGCCTATCACCAAAGCGGCAAGCTCGTCATCGAAATTAGAGATGATGGCCGGGGCCTTGATGCAGCCAACCTGATCCGTATTGCGAAGAAACGAGGCGTCCTGGCTGAGGATGCCACGCTCGAGGATAAGGAAGCCTGGCAGCTGATTTTCTATCCCGGTTTTTCCACCAAAAGTCAGGTCACCGACATCTCGGGTCGAGGCGTCGGCCTGGATGTGGTCAAAACCAATATCATCAAGCTCAAGGGCGAAATCCAGTTGGATAACCAACCGGGTCATGGCACCTGTTTTCGCATCTTCCTGCCCCTGACCCTGGCCATCATCGACGGCATGATCATTGGTCTGAATGAGACGGAACGCTATGTTGTGCCGCTCACGCAGGTGCATGAGATTTTTGAAGTCACCGGTGCCGAGCTGCATGCCTTTGGGCGTGAGGATGAAGTGTTTGATATTCGGGGTAAAACGCTGCCTCTGTATCATTTGGGCAAGGTATTGGGACGCCCATCCCATGCTACCAAACGCCGTGGCGTGGTGATCGTATCACGGGTCAATCAACGGGAATTTGCTTTTGCCGCTGATATGGTGGTGAGCCAACAGCAGGTGGTCATTAAGCAGCTTGGGAAGGATTTGAAGAAGATCAGTGGTGTCAGTGGGAGCGCGATCCTCGGCGACGGAAAGGCTGCTCTGATTCTGGATCTTGAAGAAATAGCCAAAGGGAGGTCTGCATGAGTTCGTCTCAGTCCGTGAACGCCAACACAAAGAAGGGTGCTGATCGGCATCTTATCTTTGCTTTGGGCAGCGAGGAATATTCCGTTCCTCTGCTTAAGGTCAAAGAGGTCATCGAGGTACCCGACATCACGCCCGTCCCGCACACGCCAACTTATTATCTTGGCATCATGAATCTGCGGGGGCAGGTCATCTCGATCATCGACCTGCGGCTCAAGCTCAAGAATGTGAAGCAGGAGCTGGAGAAAAAGACTGCCGTGATCATTCTTGATTTCGATGGCTTCTGTCTGGGCATCGCCGTCAGCGCTGTGAATCGTGTGTTGGCCTTGACGGAAGACGAAATCAACGAGCGTCCCACCATGGAGACGACCGAGAATCTGGATTACATCACGGGCGTGGCGCATCGCGATAAAAAGCTGATCCTGCTGCTGGATGTGTCCAAGGCTTTGAATGTTGAAGATCTGAACCTGATTCATACACAGAAAACACAACAAGCCGCCTAAGCGGAAGGGAAGGATAGAGGGTATGTTTAATTCGTGGAGTTTGAAGGCCAAGTTGATTGGAGCTTTTAGTTTTTGTGCGACCATCCTGGCGTTTGTGGGTGGGATATCGTATTTCCGCTTGAATGAAGTTGTGTTTCGCTACGACCATGTTGTCAAAAACAATATGGGCAATTACATTGCCGTTTCGAACGTATTGGATGCGACGCGCCGCCTTAACATTATGATCGGTCGCCTTACGAACTCAAATTTAACTGTCGATCAGCTCAGAACAGAAGAAGCTTTTTTAGCCCAGGCCTTGTCAGATATCGACGCGGGTAAGAAAGCCTATCTGGCCATCCCATTTGTAGATGGGGAAGACAGTCTTTACCAGCCGGTGGATCAAAGCCTTGCCAAAGTCATTGAGTTTAGTAAGCGCGTTCTTGAGATGTCACGTACGAACGACCCCGAGAGCTTGAAGAAGCGCGATGAATTTGCTTATACCTATGATACGGTTCGCGTGCCGTATCGTGAAGCCATGGACCGCTTAAAGGATTTCCAGTCCAGGGAAGCAGACAAGTGGTCAAAATCAGCGGACAGCGCAGCTTCGTCGGCTACCATAATGGTACTCTCACTTGTCACGGTTGGTGTTATTATCTCATTCGTGCTGGGTCTCTTCATCTCCACATCCATTACCAAAACCATGCTACGGGTCTCTGACCAGCTTTCGTCCGGCGCCGACGAAGTCACCTCCGCCGCCAGTGAAATCTCGTCGACCAGCGAGCAATTGTCAGCCAGTGCTACGGAGCAGGCCTCATCTCTGCAGGAAACGGCCTCATCCATCGAAGAGATGAGCAGTATGATCAAGCAGAACTCGGACAACGCCAACCGTTCGTCGGAAACAGCACGCAGCGGTCAGCAGTCGGTTGACAAAGGCAAGCATGTCATCAGCGAAATGCTGGACGCCATGAATAGTATCGATGCTGCCAACAAAGAAATCAGTGAAGTGGTGAAGGTTATCGGCCAGATCGCTAACAAGACCAAGGTCATCGATGACATCGTCTTCAAGACCCAGCTCCTTTCTTTCAACGCTTCGGTGGAAGCCGCCCGTGCTGGGGAACATGGCAAAGGCTTCGCCGTGGTTGCCGAAGAAGTTGGCAACCTGGCGCAAATGAGCGGTAACGCCGCTCGTGAAATCAGCGATATGCTGGAACAGAGCCTGGAGCGCGTCGAGCGCATGATCACGACCTCGAAACAAAAAGTTGAAGTCGGTATTAACGTCGGCAAGCGTTGCGGTGATGTACTGGACGAACTGGTGGTCAGTGTAGGCGACGTCAACGGCATGGCCGGTGAAATCGCCAGCGCCTGTCAGGAACAGTCTCGCGGGATCAATGAGATCACTCGCGCCATGACTCAGCTGGATCAAGTAACCCAGCAGAACGCGTCGGCATCGCAGCAGTCGGCATCTGCCGCCGAGCAACTGTCACAGCAGGCTGAAACCCTACGCGCTTCGGCAATGGAATTGATGCAGCTGATCAACGGGAGGGCTCAGGTCGGTATGGTCTATCAGCAGCCTCATGCCGTTCATCGTCCCCATACCGCAGCAGCCAAGAGAAAGCCAACGCAGCTTGCGGGAAAAACACGTAAGAAAGCTCCAGGATCCGCCGATGGTGTTCCCAATGCCCAGCACGAAGGCTTTGACGAAGCTGCTTAACAGAGAATGAGTGCACAATGACTTTGAGTGGAATGCCAGATATTGATGATGATGATTTCTCGTTCTTTCAGAGAAGAATCCTGGCCCTGTCTGGCATCCATCTCAGTTCTGTTAAAAAAGATCTGGTGCGGGCCCGTCTGATCTCTCGACTTTCAG
>NZ_DASQYZ010000360.1:0-29057 GCF_035638955.1 Oligoflexus sp.
CATTTGATT
Organism: Oligoflexus sp.; assembly: GCF_035638955.1. GTDB lineage: Bacteria > Bdellovibrionota_B > Oligoflexia > Oligoflexales > Oligoflexaceae > Oligoflexus. Next base: position 10 of record NZ_DASQYZ010000360.1, read on the forward strand.
TCAGCCTTACTAGGCGGGTCCATCTTCCTACTCGGATGCAGTAAGGACGACGACGAGAAGAAAGATACCGGTACCGTTAAACTAGCGCTGGCTAATGCCACAGGTACAGCAGGTCTCGGTCTCGACACCCACGCCGGAGCCATGACAGCTACCATACAAACCTGGTCGGCGACCAGTGCCCAGGTCAAGCTCATGAATGTCTACCTTGTGGCTGATGTTGATGCGCAAACGCAGGCGAATGTCGGCTCCTCGGCCTTAATTTGGGCCGCCGCGGCCTGTCCGCCTACCAAGTCTGAGGATGGCACTTATCAGGTGAACTCGTCGTGTACGGATGCGGACGTGGCCTATTTTGAGCTGGCTCGTCCCACGAGCGATGTTAATGCGGAACTCAATTCGCAAGGTCTTGGGGTTCCCGTTGGCGATTATCGGTACGTGCGCATGGGATTTTGTGTCAACGGGCCTAAGGCGCCCAACACTAAATTCATGGCAGAACCGATGAGCGAGGCTTTTGAGTTTTCTTCCAATGTATGCGGAGTCACCAGCGCTAAAGTCGATCCTCCCATCTCGGTTGGTAAGGATGAAGCTGTCACCGTCTCTGTTGCCTATGACCTGTCAGAGGCTGTCTATGGCGGCGAAGGAGCCTCGGCCACGAACTGCAAGGTTGAAGGAAACATCGGCTACTGCTGGGGCTTTCCTACGCTTACCCCATCCTTCAGCAAGCCTTGATAAAGTCATCTCGGAAGGTGGGGGAGGGGAATTGTCCCACCCACTTGTCCCTGCCACCGCCAACGCTGCCATGCGAGCTTTTCCCCACCTTCCACGCACAACGCTAAAAATTGGTACGATTTGTGAATTAACTCTTCCGCTCGCATCGTTCCGATGCAGCTTTGGACATTACACATTGACTGGAGTGATTTATGAGCACCAGTATGAATGATCAAAAAAGCGACAAGAGCCAGCATATCAGGCCGATTGAAGAGAAAAAGTCAGGAAAAGGCACGCGCAGGCTGGCTGATGATGACGACCAGAAAAAAGCCCAATTCGGTAAAGGCAATCCGCAGCAAAAACATGCCGGCAATGATCCCACCAGCTTTTCCAATAAGGTCAGCGAAACAGGAGCATCCGACAAATTGGCCAAGCCCCACAAGTCGGATATGGAAGACGATGAAGATTGAAGGCAAGGATACAAGCCTCTGATGTCAGGGTCATGGGACCCTGACTGTTCGCCCGCCTCCCGAAATCAATAATATGTTTAAATCGCTCTTTACTCACCTTTGCGGACTCAACTTTCAATGTAAGTGAATCAGGCTTCAGTTTTTTTTACAAATGTGCAAAGTTCCGATCACATCGACCACGTCTTTTCGAATAGGCGCTTAGGCGCCTGATCAAACTTCAATTGGAGTCAATAATGGAGACTTGGACATACTTTCTCAAGGTGTCTATTTTTAGTGCCGGGATTTCTCTCATAACGTTCGGTTCAAGCTTGAGGGCCCAAACTCCCGAAGTTTCAGAGGCTCGCCAAAAAGCGGCGAGATGTGATTTGGATTACGATATTCTGATGGACAATATTGCCCGTCATATGCCGGGCCGAGGGCCCTTTGTCGGCGAAGAAAAATGGAAAGACTATAAATTTCCTTTGACAATCTATAAGAACAATCAGGAATGCTTCACTTACCGGCCAGGCAATCCCAATTACCAGAATCGCTCCTACGCGCAAGATAAAGTAACCCCCATGTGGTCGGCGACAAAGTCCATGGCTGCCCTGGCAACAGGTATGGTTATGTATCGCGTCGACACCTATATTGATGCTCTCATCGCCCAAGCCTCCTCTACAGATACCTACAAAATAAGGGCTATCGATGAGCATACTTATGAAATCGAAGCTGCAGGCGGCAAGGCCCTTATCCGTCGATTCACTTTAAATCAAAATCTTTTTAACTGGATCGAGTGGAGCAAAAGTGCCTCCAATCTTTTTGAAGATCAGCCGGTGCATCGGGGAGCTTCCGTCCGCCAGCTGCTCGCTATGGTCGCCAGGCGCGAGGAGGGAGTGCCTGAGATTCAGGATGCGCGTGAGCTTACACCAAAGTTTGAATATGACATGCTCGGTGATCGCGGCCTCAATCAAGTCGGTTTCATGGCTGAAGCTGCCTTAAAACAATTTCAGAATCCGCTTATACCCGCACCTCAGAACACTACAGCCATTGAGTTGAGTCTGGATGAGTTTTGGAACGAGCAGATCAAGCCGAGCCTGGGTCTTGCTACCGGTGCGGAATGGGGCATCAAACCTGGTCTGGATGGGCTTGATTATTTTTGGGAAACTTATGTCTTAGGTTTCAGTCCACTTTTAAGTCACGGCATTGTGGAAGAACGAACGGAAGCCCTTCCCAACGGCTGGAAGGAGTTGAGTCGGAAGCTGAGTCTCGAAGCCATGGATAAACTCATCACACTGCTGGGAGGCGTGCCCCGCTTCCTGCCTTCCATTGTCAAAGAGGATCTCGCCAGCAAGTTTGCTGGAACCAAGTTTTATGGCTTTTCCTGGGAAGCTTCCTTGGAAGATATGGCTAAGATCGGTCAGGTCATCATGGATCAGGGTGTTGCCCGCAAAGGCTTGCCCCATGAGAAGCGAATGGTCAGTCGTTCGTTTATTTATGAGATGACTCACGCCAGCTTTCCAGAGGCTAATAGTGCGATGGGTTTGTCCCTTTGGGTCAACACCCCCGATAAGGACAATCGCATCATTGTTTGGAACGATGATAGAAAATCTCAGGTCAAACAGGCTCCATTCCTGGATGATCATTCACTCGTCAGCTGCGCTCCGGTTGAGGGAAGTCAGAAGGATCCAACAGGAACTCAATACGATTCGGCTGTCTGGACGTTTTTGGGTGCCTATGGCCAAATTATTACCGGGCATCCAGGTCTGGGCCTTGTTTTGGCTTATAAAGATGCCTCTCAGGATGACAGTCGCGCGATTGGTTTGGTTTGGGAGAAGATTGTTGTTCAGGCTTTGGTTGCTAAGAATCCTGATTTTAAATCGATCGAAGACTTTTGTGCAGCTTATGGCAGCAACCAGTATGCGCCATATTTAAAGAAGGCGGAACCAGGCTTGCTTTAAGCACCGAACGCGGGCCTCCACGGGCCCGCAACCTGCTTATCCATTCAGCATCCAGTTCGCGCAGGCGGCTGGCCCGCGATTCAACGGATCTGAATCCTGCAGACTTTGCGTCAGCGTATTGAGCTCCCGCGTGAGGCGTTCATCATTCACTTTGGATTTTACAAAGGTCACCATTTCAAGGGGGCTCGGACCTCCAATGGCATCGAAACAGGAGAGGCCGTTTTTCAATTGAGCGGTATTCTGCTCGGCGATATTTTGCTGCAGCCAGAGGCTACCCACACTGACCACAAAGCCTTCGACCCAGCCGCGATTGGGCAGGACGACCTTATCACCGCCAGGAACTTCCAGCGTTCCATCCCAGGATTGAAAAGTTTCCTTGGCATAGACCGCCGATTGATAAACGGCATAACTCACACCACCGATCACAACAGTGACGAGTGCCATCAACGTCACACCGACCACAATAATTGTTTTCTTATAGCGGGCCCAAAGTGAGCGCTTCATGCTGTACTGATTACGCATCCTTGTCTCCTTTCTTGACCGGGATGGATCCCGAACGCTGAGTATGGTCCAATATCAAAACTTTGTTAAAATAGATAAAGAGACTGTTTTTGATTGTTTGAAACGATATGAGTTCTTCTCATGCTTTCCAGGCCATGGAGTCAAGCTACGAATATTTCGCATACCGTGCCGGCAGCAATATTCGGATCATTTCAGTGCAGCCGTCAATTCCAGCGGTGGTATTGGTGGTTTGATCCAAGCCTCAAGCCCGCCAGGCCATACTTTCTGAACTTTCGATATGCTGCTGCAGCTTGGATCTATATTTGTTTCTCAGGCGACTGAGTCTCGAGGTGATGGTTCCCACCTTTTCCTGCTTTTGAGCAGCTATATCTTTCACACTCGTCTCCTGATCGTAGAAAAGCAGCAGCACGTCGGCTCCGGGATCACCTTGGATTCCAGCGATAAAGTTACTGACGGCTTGGCTTCGGGCCAACCGTAACGCACTTTCTTGTGTAGTAGTGTCCGCAACGTGCAAAGCCTCATCAAGTTGATACATCTCACGCTTGAGTCTCTTGGACCTGTAATGATCAATGGCAACGTTTTTTGCAATGGCCAGGAGGAAGGGACGTGCTTTTGCCAAATCGACCGTATCGATGACCTTGTAAAAGCGCAGAAAGATCTCCTGCAGCAAATCCTCATCATCCTGGGCGGAGAATCGAAACCTCTTCAGCATATAGGCTACGATGTTGATGTTATCCGCATAAATTTTTTTCAGAAGCTGCGATTTCGTCATTTCACTCAGGGCCTGCGAACAATTTTCCCCTCGGGTTTCTATTGCCATCTTGATGTCTCCAGCAAGTTGATTGCGGCGCTCTTAGACGGCCCCAGAATCGCAAAAGCTTCCTGGCTTCGCTACGGGCATCAGAGGGCATAAAACCTTAAAATCCGCTAATACGTCTAAATTATTAGATAATTTTATTGACGTATAGAGAATGCTGACAGCCGCGAAGTCCTCGGGCGCAAAAGATCCAAAGGCTCGTCAGAACTTTGAACTTAAAACTTTCTCCTTAGGACAGGGAGAATTCATGGTCTGGAGAGATCTCTTAGACAGGGTTTCAACTCTCTCCAGACCCCTTTGACCAGCCCAGTTCCCGTCTAAGGCACGGCCGTTAGACATACGCTGACCCTTTGCAAACACGTTGCCTCTTCATGCCAATAAAGCTAAACTCGTTAGCTTTTACGAAAACCGGCAGGAGGCGAGTGCTCAGTGGATCAGCCCAAAACCGTGGCCATAGATGCCAGAAAAATTGTGGCGAAGATCGAAGAGCAAAACCTGAAGCGCTGGTGGATTGCTCAGGCTATACGGGTCGATGCCCGGACCCTGCGACGCTGGCTAAGCGGAGAGGTCAAGAAAGTGCAGCAGGAGAATCTTGAGCTGCTGGCTCAAGCTTTGGGCTGTCCTCCAGACGAGCTGATTGTCAGGAGTGCCGCTGACGTCGTTCCATCCAATAATCAATTGAATTTAACCGCTGATCTGATTGATCACGAAGGTCTGGTTTATGATATTTTTGCTGAGGGCAAGTGGAGTCTCATCGAGAATATTCTAAAATCCATTATTCACTTCAGCATGCCCAAGATCGCTCTCGCCAAACTTTATACCAATCTATCGCTGCTCAGCTGGGTCCAATATAAACTGGACGAAAGTGAGGCCTATGCGCAGAAAGCTCTCGAAATAGGGCATAAGGCCAGCGCTTTGGAAATTATCAATCGTGCCAATGTCCTGCTCAGTCTCAAAAAGTTATTCCACAGTGAACTTGAAGTATCCCAGAACCTTCTGGGAGTGGTGACCCGCAAAAGCCTTGATTCCGAAACGCTGAGCCTCGCCTATATCAATCTCGGGATCAGTCGCTGGTTTTATGGTGCCTATGGTGAAGCCGAGGAACTCATACTGACCTCATTTCGTTTTATCTCGGACCTTAAGGAGGGCAGGACCAAAGCCATGCTTGATAATACGGCTCATGCCGTATTGGCGAATATCTACTTTGATGATAAGCGGTTCCAAAAATCCAGGGAGAGCGCCCTGACTTCGCTCAAACTGGCCCAAAATTCTGGATATCGCCGCGGTATAGGCCTTGCCCACATCCGACTCGCCGAGCTTAAAGCCCTGCAAAACAAGACAGTGGACGCGGTGCAGGAGTATGAGAAGGGTATGTCATTCATCAGTCCATCCGAGATTCTGCTCCTGGTTTATGAGTCCGGCAGTGCCATTTATCGTTTGCATGGCGACCTGGATCAGGCTGAAAAAATCGCCCGACATGCCCTGAGCCAGTCGCAGTCCTATACCGGCGAAGGGACTTTTTATGTGCAACTCGCCCAGCTGGAAAAAGCCAGAGAGCGCCACGATAAGGTCAAGGAATACCTTGCCATGGCGAAAAGGTCGTTTCGAAAATCTGGCTGTCTCTTGCGCCTGGAATCCATCCAGGACAACTAGTCTCATGGAGTCTCGGAAGTGAGCCCATACCAGAGATTCGGCTCGCGAATTTGGGAGCTGGATCGGACCCTCCCATCCCCGTACAAACACCTCAACTCGGACGGTTTTTTGCCGAATACCTAAGGGAGCTTTCTTTATAAGGGACGCATCCATGCGGCCAGGTCTTATACCATTCACAGTGATGACCCTTCTTTTCCTATGGAATGGGTTGGCTTTCGCTGTTAATTTTGAGACCCATACCGTTGTGTTCGATCCTGCCATGGAAGGCCAGTTCTTTGGCAAGAACCTCTATCTGACGATGTTCGATCAGAAGGATAGTCAACCAGAACAGGCCTGGCAGCGTATTCAAAGCGGACATTTCTTTCAAGTTGATCAGGAACGTCCTAATTTCGGGCTGAGTCGCGAGACCCTTTTTGGATACTTTCAAGTCAGAAACCCAGAATCCACAATTCAGACCGTGATCCTGGAAAATAACTTTGGGATGGCTGATTATTTCCAACTCTTCAGGATGGACGAGCTGGGTGGTTTTGAGGAGGTCTTTGTCGGCGGCGATCAAGTGGACATCACGCGACGGCATGTGACGGCCCGAACCATGAATACCCAGCTCGTGCTCCAACCTGGGATCAATCGCTTCATGGTGAAGACGTACAGTGACACCTGCCTCCAGCTTCCCTTGCGCCTTTGGAGGGAAGCCTCCTATCGTGACCAGATGTTCAAGGAATATCTCGCCCTTGGCTTTCTGGTGGGCGTTCACCTCGTCATGATTCTCTACAATATCTTCCTGGGCGTCAGCCTTAAGGACAAAGTATATTTCTATTACGTAATATTCGTGATTAGCAATGTCGTCTATCACGTGTCCAATTACAATCTGGGCCAGTATCTCGGTTGGATCTTGTTTGGGACCAAGGTCTATAGCAATCACATTCAGTTGTTGGCCGTCGATAGCATCATTATCTCATCCATACTCTTCAGCAAGCGCTTTCTGAATTTTTACAAACCTGAATATCCCGTCCTTAATACCATTATGTCGGTCAACATCGGCATCAGCATCTTCAATGTCCTCGTGAACAACTGGCTTTCGGTGTGGTTGGCATCAATCTTCACCTGCATCAGCGCCAGCGCATGCTTAAACATGCTGGTCTTCATAGGCTTTCTGAAACTCAGGGCGCGTTATCAGCCGGCCATCTACTTTTTGCTGGGATGGGGGGCTTACCTCAATGGATCCTGGGGCATTGTCGCCGTGAATATCGGGATTCTGGAAGCCGCCGATTACAACTACTGGGCTCAGTTCGTCGGTGGCGCAATCGAAGTCTCTCTCTTTTCCCTGGCACTGGGGTCCCGGATCAATTTCATCAAAAAGAAAAATCACGAGCATATTAAATCCCTCAACTCTGAACTGCAGACCTTGAATGCCAGTCTTGAAAAACAGGTTGAGGAACGTACCACGGAGACTCGTGAGATCCTGAAACATCTTCATCAGGGCATTTTCACCGTCCGTTCCAATAAAGTGATCGAGCCAGAATATTCAAGATTTTTGGAAACCATCTTTAAGCAGAAAGATCTGGACGGAAAGAATATAGTGAGCCTTCTGGAAAGTCAGTCCAATCTTTCCAGGGATGACCTCAATCGACTTTCGAACGCGATTGATTTTTCAATCAATGAAGACGAGACGTGCTTTCTGATGAACAAGGACTGTTTTCCCGACAGTGTGGTCTTTCAAAATACGAATGGCACGCAACAGTTCCTTGAATTCGATTGGGTTGGTATTGTGAACGAATCCATCACACGGAAGATCCTGATATCCGTGCGCGATACGACAGAAAAAAGGTTGCTTGTCCAGCAAATCTCGGAAAAGGATGAAGAGCTGAGTTACATTTCTCAGCTCATCGAGATCAAGGCCGAGAGGTTCAATCAGTTTGCCAAGGTTTCATCTGAGCTTCTTGATGAAGTCGACTCGATTCTTTCATCCGCTTCGAGTCAGCTCGATCCGACCTTCAGGAGAAATTTACTGATCAACTACCATACTCTTAAAGGCTTGACCCGCACCCTGGGATTAAGCGATCTGAGTAATGCCCTTCACCATGCGGAAACAGAACTTAGCCTGCCCGCAGCCGAAAGCGTCCTTGCGAGCCTGTCTCAAATCCGGGCGAATCATGAGAAGATTAGGACTATTTTCAATCAGTATAAAGCCATCAATAACGACAAGCTCGGTCGTTTCATCGACCCCAACTTTGAACTGGTACCCAAGGTTCTCATCCACAACCTCATCCGTGATATCGAGGAGGCGGGCGCCATGGGGCCCGACGTGAGCCGGGATGTGGCTCAGCTCAAGACGTTTTATTATAAGTTCATTGATGACATTGTGTTCGGTCATATGAATGCGATCAAAAGCATATGTGATCAGCTTGATAAGCCGATGCCCAAATTCAAGTTCCAGGATTCGTGCTATGGCCTCGCCCCACGCGCGGTTGAGGTTATCGACCTTGCGGTCGCTCAACTTATCAGGAACTCTTTGGACCATGGGATTGAGCGGCCGATGATCCGCCTTGCCCAGGGCAAACAAGAGCGGGGATTGATTGAATTTCGTATGTCGGAGTACGAAGACCACCTGGAAATACGGATCGCTGATGACGGACAGGGATTGTTGCTGGGCAAAATCAAAGCTGTTGCCGTCAAGCGAGGCAATCTCGAGGCCTCCTGCGAGGACCCCTTGAAAATCGCCCATCAGATTTTCGAACCGAGCATCTCAACCAAGACCGAGGTTTCCACGATCTCGGGGCGGGGTATTGGCCTTGATGCGGCAAAGACTTCCCTTCATCAGGTCGGCGGTCAGCTAACCTTATGCCTGCTCGATGCGCCGGACTTTGATAAAGGCTGTCGGTTTGAATTTGTTATCAGCCTGCCCAAGGACCAGTATTGCCGTGTCGCGACCGAATCCAATGATTATTCCCACTTTGCCGCCTGATGAACTTACTGCGATATGCTGCAGGTTAAGAAGCACGGGCGAACTGATTCCCGCAAAAGCCTCAAGCGATTTCTTAAGTGAGCCTCCTGTCGCATAATCACTCGACGATGGTCAATTCATAAACAGCACCGTTGAAGTAGTCTGCCTTCCATAAGTTTGTCTTATCGCGCAGGACCTGCCAGCTAAATTGCGGAAATTCATGTGCAAACAATGGTTCCGGAACAAGTAGGCTAGTCCATTCATTTGATTTGAGAATTTCTGTCACGGAATTTGCACAGGCTGAAGCAAAGGCACAGAAAATTACTCGAAGGAGAATTTCATGAACGGTAAGCCGTATTGCGGTCCATTGTCTTTCCTCATCATCAGCAGTCTCGTCATCTTTTGCGGATGCGGGACATCAGAAAGCGTTCCGAATGTGGGCAGTACACCGCAAGGTGCGACTGCGCCTGCATCCGATTCAAAAACGTCTGACACAAACAGCGGTGATGACAACAAAACTTCCGAGGCGTCGACACAAAACCCTACTGGCAATGATGACAAAAAGCCGGACGATCCCACCAAGGAACCCACCACACCGGCCGCTCAAACCGGGCCCCTGCCTGAGGCTAAACAGCAGGAAGTCAAAGGTTTTTTAACAGGCGAATGGACCAGTTCCTGTATCAAAATTGAAAATCCTGACGTTGCTGGTCAGTTCTTTAGCTCCACTGAAAGTTGGAAGCTGCTTGCCGACGGTAGTGTCGAGGCCAGCTATCATGACTTTGACGATGCAGACTGCAAGACACCGACACCAGGTTTTGAAAGCTATGTCGTCGCAGTCTCAAAACCTGTGGCTGTGAAGGAATTGGCCGATAAATTGTTCTATCTTGAAATGAATGTTTCGAAGGAAATCGACGACAACGGCACACTTGCCGCTGCTACGAGGAAATTCCTGATTATGGTCAAGTTTGATGCGGGTAGCATAACCGTCGACTATCCAGAGGATATGAACGCGACCGCTCTGTCAGCAGAAGCCATCAAATTCATTAAGAAATAAAGTAAGGAGAGCGCTACCCGTTTGACCTTTGGCCACACGGGTGGTCTCTTTATCTCCCGACGCTTCCTAGAGAGTGCAGGAGACGGTAAAGCCGACTTCGGTGGCAGAGCTTGTACCACTGAATAATGCGGGTCCCCATGTGCCGGTGCCACAGGAGTCCTTGTAATAAGCTTGAACACGTCCCTTGTTATCAATGTAACATCGAGCAACATCAGCGCCACCGCAACCGCCAACTTGATCATAGATAGTATGAACTTCACCTGGACCCAAGCGAACCGCCCCCTGTCTGTTTCCATAACTATAAGTAAATTGGACCAGCCTTTTGACAAAGGAACACTCAACCGTGTAGCCGTGCGAGCTTGCGCTTGAAGTGCCACCGTTCACATAGGGGCCGTAGTCTCCTGTACTGCACGAATCTTTATAATAGGCGCGAAGGGTACCGCTCCCGTCCAGTTCACACCGGGCGATATCACGGCCTCCACACCCGCCTACAGCATCGTATATTGTATAGCTTCCGTTGGGCTGAAGGTCTGTCGTTCCGTTCTGGCCCGTGTAACTATAGTAGAACCTGATTGGTTCAGCCGCGGCCAAGCTTGCAAAACCAGTTATAACAAAAAGAACACTGGATCCGATGACGGCGCTTATCGATTTCACCTTATACCTCCAAATTTTTGTCAGGGAAGTCATGCTTCAAGGTGAATGGTCGTGTTTGCTTCGCGATTTTTTGCCGATGAAGCGTGACAAGAATATGGCACCTTAATAATGTTTTTTTCATACGCCCGCCATGACGAATTTTGTTTATTTTGTGAATGCCAGGAATTCATTCGAACACTCATTTTTCAATGCGAAACAGTACTCACGCATGACTGAAATTATGTTCGAATCTTTATGAGCGTCCCCTGGATGATGGTGAGTGCATTGCAGAGCGAACGGAAACTTTCGATGTCTACGTTGAAGACCATGAGGAGACACTCCGCTGCGCACATAACCTACTAAAATTATCCGACAATAAATTAAGCATAAATAGCTCATTTACTTCAGCATAGTCCGATGGTACTACCTTCGCTTCGCGAATAGATCGTCCACAAGTTGTCTCGCAGCCAAGGATAAGCGCAATGCCAATCAATTCCATCAAGAGTTTAATGGCTCTCGGTCTGGCCATGGGCCTGCTGGGTTCCTGTTCTCCCGTCGCACCATCAACCTTGCAATCCGCAAGGGAGCTCGAAGAAACCTCCGGCGGTATCGGAGTCTCGCAGCAGGCTTTCACGATTGATGGGAAACCGGTCCTGCTGCGGGGAGGATCGCTGCAGTGGTTTCGTCTGCCTCCTTCCACCTGGGAAGATCGAATCCTGAAATTCAAGGCTGCTGGCTACAACACGATTGATATGTATGTGGCCTGGCGCAATCATGAGCCGCAGGAAGGCCAGTTCGATTTCGAAACGTTTGATGTTCGCAGATTCCTGGACCTCGCGAAGAAACACGGCCTATACGTGTATTTCCGACCCGGACCTTATATCACGAATGAAATGGATGGAGGCGGAGTGCCGGCCTGGGTCTTCGCCCAATCATCGAAGAAAACCCGTTCAGCCGATACACTTGACGGCACCATGAACCTTCGCACGAATGATGCTGACTACCTCGATGCTGTGGCCCGCTATTGGCGGGAACTCGGTAAAGTTGTGGCTCCCTACCTGCACAGCCAGGGCGGTCCCATTATTTTGCTGGGCATTGAAAATGAATACAATTGGTTCCTTCAGTTCATGGAACTCGAAAAGCTCGCCATTTACCAAGGGGAAGCGGAAAGAGATCCCGAGCAGTCGGCGGACACCGCAGGGTATTTGGGACGTTTACGTGATATCGCTCGTGAGAGCGGTTTCGATGTGCCGATTACAACGTGCCCCGGCGAATCGGGAACTTCTGGTATGGATGGTGTAGCCGGTATCATCCCCATGCCGAACTATTACGGAAAGGATGCACGGCTGCCCGAACTGTCGGCTTTCAAGCAACTCCGCGATATGCACGATCCGAAAAAGAATCAAGGAAGCTATGTAAATTTCCCATCGGGAACCACGGAAACGGAACGCTCTGTAGGAACCCTGCGTCGACAGATTATGGGTGGCCTGGACGGCGTTTTTCAATTCAATATCTTCGGCATGCACCAGGAAGGTCGGCAGAACGCCCTCGCTTTGAATGGTGGTGCGGTCAACAGTGTTCAGGACGCCTGGGCTACTCTAAATAACTTTACCGACTTCTCCTGGGATCGGCTGAGCGTTGGCCTTGGTGAACCGCCTGTTGGCTTTCATCCAGGTACGATTGATTACTACGGGGCCGTGAGTCCATCCGGAGTGCTTCGGGCCAAGTTCTCGGGTCTACGTCGCACGAACCTGTTCTTTGACGCCTTTGAAACACTGATTGCACCGGCCGGTCAAGCGAAGCGATCCGCTGACGACAAACTGGAAGGTGAAGACAAACGCATTACGGTCTCGCATCCTGAATTGGGTGTCGCGGAACCTGATGTCAAATCACGCGTGCACTACTGGCTCGATCTACCGGCAGGGGGAGCATTGCTCGGCCTCTTCAACCCAGGTGAGCGGACGCTTGATGTGAAGCCGGGGCAAATTCAAGCCTTTGGCGAAGCTCTGCCACGCTTCGTCGGCTTTTCCGTTCCAGTGGAGGCATCACCGGGCGAAGCTCCTGGCAAGGCTTCCTCTGAGCGTGAATACGAATTCATGATGCCTCTCCGCCTGCCGTTGATCGGTCCTTGGCAGCTCGACTACAGCACCAGCGAAATCTTGAGTCTAAGGCGCGCGAATGCAATCCCGCTGCTGATTGTCTATGGACCCGAAGGCAAAAACGGCGAGATGCGCCTCCGTTCTTCCGGTATACAGCTTCTCAAAAGTTCCGGTTCCGTGCAGGTTGCCGAAAAAAATGGTGATGATTTAACCCTCATTTGGCAGCATGGAACGGAGCCCCAAACTTTTCTGGCAAGCGCCCGTGATGGCAGCCAGTTGGAGGTTCTCATCTTGGAAACGGAGCAGGCCGGTCGAACCTGGTTTGTCCCTTCAGCTCAGGAAGAAATCCTGCTGATTGGCCCCAAACTGCTGCTGCCTCAGGACAGTGGATACTCACTTGAAATGGAAGACGATCGCCAAACACTGCTGAGCTTTTCCCATACGCCCATCGCACTGGATGGTCTGACCCAAACCTTGCCATTCCGTAGCGACAATGGACTCAGCACATGGTCGGTTCCTGCGGCTGCAAAAGGCGACAACATCATCTCTCTCCATCAAGGCGTGTTGGTGGATGACACCGCTGAAGCTTCCCCGCAGTTTCCTACGATGGATTTCAAAACGCTGGGTGATCAGCCCACGGCTCTTGAGTATCATGGTATCTACGATGGTTTTGTCTGGTACCGCGCAGAATTCGACCTTACATCGAAAGATCTTAAATCACGTTCGCTGTACTTGGAATCGGTCAGTGACTTTGCAGCTCTCTATATCAACGGTCACTATCTTTTGACCGTGACCCCGTTAGGGACCGAAGTCAACAGCGCGAGCCGCTTTTCCAGCTATAAGTTTGATATACCAGCCTCGATTCTGCAAAAAGGTCGCAACGTGCTGACAGCGCGGGTTGAAAGCTGGGGGCATGGTAGTTTCATGTGGCCACGTGGCACCATCGAAAAAGTTAAACTCGGCTCCCATCAAGTGAAGTTTCCTGGATTGCGTGCGTCCATCCCGGCCCTGGGATTTGATAGCTTGAAAGGAATCTTTGGCAAAACCCGTTTTGGCAAGGTGGAGATCAAAAACTGGTCCGTTCGGTCCGGTTTGAGTGGGGAAAGGCAGGGTCTGCCCATGGAAAGCCAGCTGCAAACCAATCGCAAACAGGTCAGCATGCCCTTGGATTTGCCGCGAGGTGCCGTCAGTTGGTACCAGACCAGTTTCCGGAAGGACAACCTGCTGGACACCCGGGATTGGAGTGCCCCTCTGGCCCTCGTTATCAAAGGGCGTTCGGCCAAGGCTACAATTTACGTGAACGGCCATTTGATCGGACGCTGGCTGTCGGATGAAGACTGGATGCGTCGCGGCAGTTGGATTCGTCCTGTGCGCGATATCTGGATGAATACATCTCCTGACAGTTTTCCCGTGACGACTGGTATTCTCAGAGATGGTGACAACATCCTAAGCATAGCTTTTGAAGACACCAGCGACAGCACCACAAACCAGGCGACAGGCCGCATTGAGTCGTTGAAATTGCAAACGACCCAGGAAGAGCGGCAGTGGATGGGTGACCGCAATGAACTGGTTCCGGTGATTCTGCGCAAGGTTTTCGTCAAGAGTCAGGACTAAGCAAAGCGGCCCAGGGCTAAACCTGGGCTTTACGCAATTCCGCGCCCGGTATTTCGATGACAAAGGTCAGCGGACTCGGGCGCACATGGATCTGTCCGCCCAGATTGCGAATACTCATCGCGACGGCATCCAAACCCACACCGCGGCCAGACAGGGCGGAAACTTCATCCTTGGTCGAGAGGCCGGACGAAAAAATCAGTTCGGCTATCTCCTGGTCGCTGTAATCCTTGGTGGCGCTGATCAGGCCTTTTTCCAGGCCTTTCGTTTTCACTTTCGCCAGGTTGAGACCCACACCATCATCGGAATATTCCAGAGCATGACCAGTGTGCGTTGTCTTCAGACGAATGGAAATCAGGCCACCCGGAGCTTTGCCTTTGGCCTGGCGCTCGCTGGGTTTCTCCAGGCCATGGTCCAAAGAATTGCGCAGAAGTTGAACCATCATAGTCTCGACAGCTTTTGCCCAGCTGGATGACAGATTGATGTTTTGATCGATCGAAACCTGGACCGCGGGCGCGGGTTTCCCCACTTCGCGCGCTATGGATTCCCTATCGCTGAGGCCTTCCATGATGAGCTGTTCGATGCGATGCTCGGTGGGCTTGTGGTTATGGCCTGCTTCGCCTCGCAGCAGTTCGAAGGTGTGGATGTAGAGGTCCAGACTGCTGGCGACTTCCGTCATGGAAGCGGTCATCTTTTCTTTGGTCAGCGTATCCTGGCCATCCCGCACCTTATGCAGATAGTTTTCGGCCTCATGAATGGCGTCCGAAAGATACGTAAGACGATGTTTTCGAGTCAGCGCTTTTTGTGTGTGCATAGCCGCAAAGAGTCCAGCGACCACTGTTTCGGCAGACTCGGGTTGTCCTGCATCCCGGATCCAAAGGCTCCGTCCGTTGGCTGTGGCCAGGATGCGTTCCATTTCATCCTTCAACGGTTCGAATTTTTCCCAGCTTATGGTCAGACACTGTTCGATGATTTCCACCCGCCGTCTCTGAATTTCGCTTTCACGACGCAAACTATTGAGTTCAGTCACATCTTTGACCGACACCAGGACCTTTTCGATGATGCCATTTTCACTGGTGATGGGTGACCAATCCAATTCCAGATCACGGGGACTGCCGTTGGTTTTGCGGCTGAACTGCTTCACGAGGTAGTCTTCATTGGCGATATAACCCAGCTCATCGAAGCCAAGTATGGAATATAAAGCGGACTCCACCTGGCTGAGTGTGTCCGCCCCCAGCTCCGAATTCTTGAAGAGTATGCTCATCACGGCCAGATTTTTCAAATTTTCGTTGCCGACGATTTCGTTTAGGTGCTGCGAATAGTCTTCGCCGATCTGCAATTGCCGGTTGACGGTGAAGATCCCCATTTTTAGATTGTCGAGCATGGAACGGATATCCTGAGTTTTTTCTTTGACCTTCTGTTCCAGGGAACGATTCATCTCCAGGACTTCCGCTTTGTGCGCGGCTTCCTCTTTTTCCTTTTCGGCCCGCATCTCATTGATTTTATCGCCTAGGGCCATTGACAGGAGCAGCACTTCGATGATTGAGGCTATCATCAACAGAATCCCGGAGTTATGAAAGAGGTTGCCAAGCTTCAGCATGTTCAGCATTACAGTCACAAGCCCGACCAGCAGCACGGGAAACCAGGCGATGAAATAAAACCTGGCGTACCGCAGTCCACGGCTGAAGAGGATCCCTGAGTAGACAATCATGCTGATAAGGCTCGGCATCAGTATCAGATTATGGAAGGCATTGGCACGCGCCAAAGGCAAGACGAATAGAAGCGCGAAGAAGATAGGCGAGACGGCCATGACACCTTTCAGGAACCAATCCAATTTCGGCGCTTGGGATGTACGGAGGAAAACGCGGGAGAATTGGATGAGAAAAATCGTGCCGAGGATCTTGGCGATGAGGCCGAATTTCTCGGGGAATATCGGATTTCTGATGCCGAAATAGTCCGAGTTGGTCATGTAGAGGCCGATCACATTCAAATGCAGGAAAAAAACCGTCAACACATACCACAGAAAGGAAATGTCACGAGTAGCGGCGAATAGAAAACAGTTATAAAGGATCATGATCAGCATGATGCCGACGTAGAATCCGGCGAAGTAATTGCCGAAACGTTCGGCTTGATAAAAGACCTCCGGCTGACTGACCTTCAGTTTCAAGGAATAGACCATGTCGGCCCGAATCGACAGATACAGGGTTTTTTGCTCCTGAGGCTTGAATTCCACGAGGAAGGACGGCATCCGGCTGGGATATTGCTCTTGATCCGAACCATAGATCCGCCCTGCTTTCATTTCCTGCCCATCCGTATAGAGCCGCGCATCCAAAGCAACCGCATTAAGACCGATCACGTACTTCGCAGTTTCAGCTCGGTCATTGCTGAGCAGCATACGCACCCACACGCGTCCCGGAAAGGCTCCGAACGATGGATAAAGTTCTTCATTGCGCTTGAAGCCTTGGAAATCCTGAGCCGTGACTTCAGCCACGCTCACCTTCGCCGACGGGTCAAGAAAGATGTCCACGCGATTGCTGATTTCAATGGATGACACCGAACCGATGTCGACTCGATCGCTCGCCGGGGTTTGGGCGAGGGCCGGGGACATGAAAAACCAGCTGAATAAAAGGAGAAGTATTCCATAAAGCTTGGACATCACGAAGCCTCCGTGGTGATAATGAATTGAAACGTTCGGAATCCGTCCTGGTCCCTAGGCCCCGTGAATTCCACGGCAATGTCTGCATTTATTTCGCGCAGAGCAGCGCGCGCCGCATAAAGCCCGACGCCCCGTCCCGGACAGACGCCGGGCTCCTGACTGAGTTGAATGCCGATTCTTCCCCGAGGTTTTTTGCCTAGTTGTTGGCGAATGGCAGACCTTTCAATTCGATGATCGACGGAATTTCGAAAGGCGTGGGTGAAAACTTCTGTCAAAGCCTGAGCCATTTTTGTGGAAAAGAGGGGTTCATAGGTGGGACCTTGCAACTGCACCTCGGGTTCGTCCTTGCCCAGAATGCGTGCCGCTTCCGCCATACCTCGCAGGGGATTCGCCAGAATCTCCAGGAGTGAAGCTCGGGTCGCCTGCATGCCGGCCTCCGCGCCGTTCCAGCTCAGGAAACGTTGGACAGCCGCAAAACCTAAGTCGGCAATATTTTGGAAGGATGCCACGACGATCTTGATGTCGTCTGGATGCATTTGGATGTCGGTTTCAACTTGATGGAGTCGGCTGGCGAGATAACTCTGTCCCGCTGTCGGCAAAAGTCCTTTCGCTGTGTGCATGTGCCTTTTTACCTTCAGAAAGGCTTCGGCTGATGGTCCGTCCTGCAGTGCAGCCGAGGCCTTGTTCTCGAGCGCCCGCAGAGTATGAACACGCACCGGCGGCTGAATGAAATGCATGGGAAAAGACGTTGGAAGCCCACGTTTATCTGCGATGCCAAGGATATGGCGCCCATCGAAAAGATCGACAATCTGGGGTCCCGATCCATCGGAATGATCGATGTAGACCAGGGATGTCTCGATGAAAATCATGGGAAAAGTAAGATAGAACGGCGAGCCTTGCGTCCGTTCCATGCGAAAGAGCCTACTCTGTATCCCTTTCGGAGTCGTCGCCAACCAGCCGAGAGTCGGCTCGTCAATATAGGGTCCAGCCATGCCTTGTTCCAAAGCCTGACAGCCTTCTCGTTCGGCTTGAGCTTTTATGGCAGTCATATCTTCGATGGAATTCAAACGATGGAAAGCAGCAGAATAGGTTAATTTCAACGACTCAGCGTTTGCTGCCGCAGTGAAAATATGTAGCAGTGCGAGCAAGAGTGCCGCTAACAGAGGTCGTGACATGCTTGAATCCTCTTCAATATCGTAGCATGAATGACCAAACGCGAAAGGTGTCAAGGGGGGCGGCCTTTAAAGAAGAAAACGTCATATCGAAAGGTGAGGGAGGGGAATGGCCAGGATCGGAACTTTTCCCTAACTGTAAGTATCGCATCCGCACTCGCGCCACAGCGGGTGCATTGTTCCTATTCTTTCGGCTAAATAAGCCCATTCCCATCGGTGTTTGCCGATAAGTCCTCATCCATTGGTGGGGATTCATGCGCTTTTTCTGGCTCATTATTTGGTCATGCCTTGGGCTTGCACCACCCGTTTCGGGGGTCGGAAGCCCTGCGTCCATTTCCGTTACGGAGCCCACTGAGCTTTTGGGCCAGAGGATTCTCTATTTTGAGGACCCCACAGGCGAAGAAAGCTACGCCAGCATTCAAAACAAAGCGCCTGAGAATTGGACGATTTCCAGCCAGGACATCCCCACCTTCGGTTTTACCAAGTCGCGCTTCTGGCTGAAGATGCGCATTGAAAATCCGGGCTCTGAGTCAGCGTTCCGCTATCTGGAGGCCGAGTACTCCCACTATGATGAGATCGTGTTCTACGTGCGCCGTGGACAGGAAACCAAGGAAATCCACCTGGGTGATCTCAAAAATTTCTCCGAGCGACTGATACCCTTTCGAAATTTCATCATCCCTTTGACGATCGAGGCCCAGAGCGAGATCGAAGTGCTGATCAGTTGCAAGACCTCAGGACCTCTTTTCTTTCCCATTCAACTCTGGACGCCGGATGGTCTTACTGTGGCCAAGGCCAAAGGGGATCATTTCGCAGGCTATTACTACGGCTTGCTCCTGGCCATGCTCTGCTACAATTTCTTTCTTCTGATCACCACACGCCGGCCCTTTTATCTGTACTACTGTCTGTACATTGGCGGCTTTGTGATGTTCCAGGCGTCGCTGCATGGCTTCGCGTTCCCCCTGCTTTGGCCCAATGCGCCCGGCTGGGCCAATCTCTGTGTGGCCTTTTTCCTTGGACTTTCGCTTTTTTGGATGTGTGTCTTTACCCGGAATTTTTTGGAAACCAGAACCCAGATTCCGCGCGCCGATCGATTGATCCAGGGCCTTATGCTGGTGTCACTGACAGTCATGTTCCTCTCGATTTTCGTTGGCTATGCGACCGCCGTCCGACTCGGCACCGTGGCGGCGCTGGTGTTAGGTCTTTATCTTCTGGGCTGCAGTGTTTATCTGCTGAAACGCTCGTATAGACCGGCCTATTTTTATATGCTGGCCTTCTCCATGTTCCTGTTTGGAATCGTGGTGAATGCTCTGAAGCAGCTCGGGATATTGCCACAGAGTTTCTTTGCCGAATACGCGATCCAGATCGGCCCTTGAAGTCATTCTGCTCAGCATGGCCTTGGGTCACAAGATTCGTTTTGAACAGCTGGCGGCTGCCAACAAAATCCAGGGGCTCAATGAATCACTGGAGAAGTCCTTGGATCAGGTCCAAAAACTCAACGCCGAGTTGATTGAAAAGGAAAAGGCGCGGACCGCATTCTTCCACAATACTTCCCACGAGCTGCGCACGCCTCTCAACGGGATTCTGGGCTTTGTCCAGCTCATTATCCAAAATCGCTTTGGTGAGGTGACTCAGGACGTCAGCCACCAACTGCGCAAAGTCCATCGCATTGGTGTTTCCCTCCTGCACCAGGTGAATGCCATTCTGGAACTGGCCAAGATCAAAAAGGGCCAGCAGGAGATGAGCTGGCAGTACATTGATCTGAATAACGTGGCGACGGAGATACGCTCCCTCATGGAAGGATTGGCGTTCAAATATCCGTCCACAAGCTGGAGCCTTGAGACATCCTGGGATCACGACACGGCCCCGATGCCTGAATACATTGGCGACCGTGAGAAACTCCTGACCATCCTCAGAAATCTTGTCGGGAACGCCTTTAAATTCGAACGCCCGGGTGCTGGCAATGTCGTGGTGGTGGTTTTGGATCTCAAGGATCCAGGCAGGCTTGCTCTTGAGGTCCGCGATCATGGGATCGGCCTCGCGGCGGATCAGATTCCGCGTATCTTCCAGGAGTTCTATCAGGTCGAGTCCGATGCACGTCGGCAGTACGAGGGTACAGGCCTCGGCATGGCGATCGTGAAAACATTTGTAGACCAGTGGGCAGGCTCCATCGATGTGCAGTCCACGCCAGGTTCTGGCAGTGTTTTCCGCATTCAGCTTCCCTGTGGCGAGGCCGCTCACGTTATGGCTCGGAAGGCACCTGAATTTGCAGGTCACAGCTCGATGCCAGCAGGCTTGCCGACGCCTGTCTCACCTGCATTATGCGTGGCGGGCAGGAGTGAAAAGATTCTGGTTATTGACGACAATCATACCAACTGCGAAGTTTTTCAGCATATTCTGGAACAGGACGGCTATCTGGTGACAAGCTGTCTGCGCGGTCGTGCGGCCTTGGACATGATGAACCAGGGTTATCGGCCCGATGTGATCCTGCTGGATTTAATGATGCCCGAAATGTCGGGCGAGGAAGTGCTGCTGCTGTTGCGCCGTGACATGAAGAAGGCCAGTATTCCTGTCATCCTGATCACGGCACGCGCCTCGGATGATGATCGGATCTTTGGTCTGAACCTCGGGGCTGATGATTACCTCGCCAAACCCATTGTTGCGGAAGAGCTTTTGCTGCGCGTGCGCAACATGGTTCAGCGCACCAAACTCACACAGGCGGCGTTGGAGCGCGAGCTGATTGAAGCGTCCCTGGCCCAGCTGCAGGAACTCAGCATCAAGAATGAACTGCAGACCCACGGGTCGCGTGACTTCTCGATCATTCAGCACTATCAGAGCGCCGAGCTTACAGGCGGTGACTGGTTCGGTGTGTTTCAGAATTCGAAAACCGATCGCATGTATATCCTGCTTGGTGATGTCACGGGACACGGCACGGCCTCGGCCTTGACGACACTCGTCATATCAGGCGGCGTGCGTGGTATTATCGAAACCCTAAGTCAGGACAGGGATCGTTACTCGCAGGCCGGCGAACTCTACTTTGTAGCGGAAACGCTGAATAAGATGATGCTCAAAATTTCCAGCACCTTGGAAAAATCCATGACCCTGGCCCTTGTCAGCCTGAACCGAGCCACAGGAGAGGCTTGTTACCTGAATGCTGGGCACAATGCGATTTACCTGGTCCGCGCGGATCACACGGCACAGTCGATCCTTGCGCCTGGAACACCGTTAGGCATGAGTATCGAACCTGAATTCGGCACCAGACAATTCCGTCTGGAAGAAAATGAATTTCTCTTTCTCTTCACCGATGGTTTGATTGAGAACCAGGGTCCCAATGGGGAACATTTTGCCTCGCGGGAACTGAAAAAGATTCTCGCAAGCTCGGAAAGACCCGACGCTGTCAAAGACGTGATCCTGGATCGGGTCAAACTTCTTTGGCAGAACAAGGCTCCTGAAGACGACGTCGCATTCCTGATTGTGAGTCGTGAGCCTTCTCTCGGCTCGGTGAGCCCAGATACTGACGATAAGCTTAAGGCGGCCAGCTAGCCGAGGAGCGGCCACACAAAAAATCTTGATCACATGGAAATAATGCGTTACTCGACACTCTTGAGCTTGTGTGAGTTAATAGCGCAGGAGTGAATCCATGAAATCCACCTTGCTTCCTTGCAGCAGGAGAAGTATGCAGCACTTGATCCGGTTCGCCAGTGTCTGCACCATGAGCGCGCTCGCCATGGCATGCGGCAGCAGCTCGGAAGACGACTCGCAAGGCAGCGAACCTTTTGCGACTCTCAATCTTGCAACAATTACTGCAACGCAAGTTTATACCACAACGGCCAAACCCTGGCTGAACTGTCGGGTCGCACCTGGCACCATGCAAACTGTAGTTTTTGAGCTGACGGCAGGCTCTGTAGTGGATGTGGTGAGCACAACGACCAAGCCCGCCAATGGCTTGATTTGGCTTGAAGTGAATCCGCGCGGCGACGTCGATCATAACACCTGCTGGCTGGCGGCTGATGATCGCGACCTGAAGCCATCCGATGAGATCGATGCGCCTCTGCTGTCCCTGAGTGCGCTCGTCTCCACTCAGGTTTTTAAGGTCGCATCGAACCTAATGTGTCGCGAAAATCCCAATAACAGTGCGCCCGTGGTTTTTGACCTGAAGCCGGACCTTATTCTTGACCAGGTTGCGACGGAATTTGGTCCAGCGTGGGCGGACCAGGCCTATTGGGTCAAAGTCAATCCCCGTGGCGATATCGATCATAACGAATGCTGGGTTCCTGGGCTGAAAGCAGCCTTGGCTCCTGTCCCCTGAGGCTCAGAAGGCTAGTGATCTCAAAAGGGGCAGGCCTGCGCCAGCCTCTCCAGCCTGCAGATGTCCGCAGCTCTCATTAAATCCCTGAACAATCACGGGCCTATATTCCCCTTAAAAAAAATTCGAAATTTCCTCGTCTCTTTTCCGATAGCAGCCTTGAATGTCATCATAAAAGGCCAGTTATGTCCGGAATATTTAAGATGAGCAAGCTGCAGCACGGTGCCCTTCGACGTAAGAAGAATCTTCTCCTGGGTACCATTCTAGGAATTATTACCATAGTCGGTGTCGGCGCCTTCCTGGCTCTTAAAACCGTCCAGGAAAACTTTCAAAGCACGATTCAGAACGAATTCGGGCTGAAGTCCATTTTGCACGAGTTGCGGGTCGAAATGCTTGAGATGAACCGCAATAAGCGCGATTATCTGCTGCAGGCCGATAGCTTCTCCGAAGAGCTCCATAGCGAGAGTATGGAGAAGATCGAAAAGCTCTCACATTCAATCAGCTATGCGCGGCAGGATGGGCAGTTGAAGATCCTGCTGCAGGAATTCGACCAGAATATCGACCTCTACAAGTACCGGTTATGTAAGTTACAACCAGCAGCAGGGCCTAAATCAGCCAAACTTTAACGACCTATATAGTAAACCGCAGCTTTCCTGCGACTTTCTGAGGGTTGGCGATTTCAGTGGATATGCTGTGGGCGGCTCAAGTTACCACATGATCAGCCTTAATAGTGAGGACCGAAGCGGAATCCGAATGAATCCGGGCGATGTCCAGGTCTGGAACTACGATGCCGGCGTAGGTGGCTGGCTGAAGGTGGCGGAAAGCGTGAATCTGGGGCTTGAGTATCGGGTTACCAATCCGCTCGACAGTGACCATACAAAGGTCAAGTATCCGGCTGGTGATGAATCAAAGAAGACTGAATTGACCAAAGTTAAGCTTAGTACAAATGAAGTTCTTGCTTCGCTGTCCTACGCTTTCTAAACCCTCTCTTCTCAATCCTTACCAAATCATCAACCTTACCAGCTCAGTTTCTGGTCGCGCTTCCCGAATATTCCCCTGACATGCCTCCCAAATAGAGAGTTTAATCATGGGAATGAAGTGGTATATCGGTCAGAGTTTGCGCGTTCGTTTGATGCTCACATCGCTGACGTCGCTTATCATAACTGGCGGTATCTGTACAGCTTTGGGGGGATTCAAAATTGCCAGCCTGTCTCAGGAATCCAAGCAGAACATGGCCCAGCTGGAATTGGCAGCAATATCAGGTCTGATTCAAACGAGGATTGACTCGACCTTCGATCTGGTGCGAACCCTGGCCCAGCTTTTTCAATCGCTGAGTGAACAAAAGAAAATGACACTGGAGCGCGATGAAGTGTTGGCCAGTTTCACCAGCATTTTACTGCAAAATCCGAACGTCCTCGGCATCTGGACAGTCTGGGAGCCCAATGCTTTCGATGGTCGAGACAAGGACTTTGTAAAGGCGGCTGGTCACGACGCCAGCGGACGGTTTATTCCCTATGTTGTCCGCAGCGCCGAAGGTAAAATCGTTGTCGAACCGAATATAGATTATGACAAGGATGGTGCTGGTGACTACTATCTGATTGCCAAGAGAACACAGAAAGAAGTCATGGTTGAACCCTACCTTTATAAAGTTGCAGGAAAAGATACCCTTATCACTTCAGTCGTAGTTCCGATTCTGGTGCAGGGTCGCTTTATAGGTGCCGTTGGCGCGGACATGACCTTGGAATTTCTGCAGAAAATGCTTGACGAAAGAGCCAAAGCCAATGGTGAGCAACAGCTCATTCTCATTTCCTTTGCCAAAAAAATTGCGGCATTTTCCGGCTCATCCCATTGGATTGCCAAACCGCTGGCAGAAGTCAAAGAGGATTTCTATCAACCCATTGCCGAATCACGCTTGAACGGAACCGACAGCCTGTTTCAGGATGACCAGAATCTATCGACCGTCAAAACTTTGCGCTTTGGCCGGGCTGAAAGCAACTGGTATCTCGAAGCGATCATTCCCAGTAAAGTGATTCGCCAGCCGGCTCGACGAGCGGTACTTCTGCTCGTGGGTCTCTCAAGCCTGGTGGCTGCCTTTTCGTTACTACTCCTTGGCTTGATCCTGACGCGAGTCAGCCGCGATTTGCAAACTGTCGTATCGCGCCTGAGGCAATCGATCGGCCTTGCGCTGAAGACTTCGAATTCGCTACGTGATACTTCGACCAAATCATCCAGCGCCGCCAACGAACAGGCGGCTGCGATTCAGGAGACGGTGTCCACACTCAACCAGATTACCGCGATGGTCAATCGGAGTGTGGAAAGCGCCAACACCTCGGCGCACAAAGCCGAATCCAGCTTTTCCATAGCCAACGAAGGCAAGAAGGAAGTCGATCGCATGCGTGAGTCGATGCACAGCATTGAAACTGCCATCACGGACATGCTCGCCCAGGTCCATGACAATAACCAGCGCATGGGTGAAACGGCGGCCATTATCGAAAAAATCGCTGATCGCACCAGTGTGATTAACGACATCGTCTTTCAAACCAAGCTACTTTCTTTCAATGCGTCGGTGGAAGCAGCTCGAGCAGGTGAAAACGGCAAGGGATTCGCCGTCGTCGCCGAGGAAGTTGGCAACTTGGCTCGCATGAGCGGAATCGCTGCAAAGGAAATCACCTGCCTGCTGCAGGCCAGCCGCAACGATGTGGGAATTATCATCGCGCAATCCAAAGAGCAGGTCACGCGATGGATGGAGATCGGAAAGGAAAAAGTTTCCGCGGGCGTTGCCATTGCCGATCGTTGTGATGAAATCCTCAGCGAAGTCGTCGACCATGTCGGCAGCGTAAAAACTTTGATGGAAGAAATCTATGCTGCCGCCAAAGAAGAAGCTGACGGCGTTAATAACATCACGACTGCTATGAATGAATTGGACAGTGCCACTCATTTAAATGCCGATATGGCTCATGAAACCATGGGATTCTCCAATGGCTTAAGCCAGGAAGCACAAAAACTGAATCAAGCCGTCTTTCAACTGACCGAAGTTGTCCTTGGCCGCCGTGATCCGAGTCGGGCTCTGCCATCGACCGAATCCAAAACATCGAAGGCCGAGGTTTTACCTCTCAAGAGCCACCCATCAGTCGAAGATTTTTCTGACGAAGACGACAACGATCAGGACATGGCAAAGGTCTCCTAAACCCTGATGGTGGAATAGACGAAACGCGCTAGTGGATGTAAAATGCCCAAAACTTGTAGCAGGGGCACAAACACTAGGTTTAAACCGCTCTATGGGATTATCATTCATGCGAACAACGGCCTTTTGCTTGGCAGCCGTTAAAGGTCTATGCCATTGATCATTTGCCCTGTTCAGGTTCCGTCGGCTGGGCCTTTGCTAAGTTCACCATTTCGCTGTCTTAGGCTTTTCCCATGAAATTCTATCGCGCCAAGCGAGCTTTTCAAGGTCTTATACATCTCTTCCACTCCCCACCTTGAGTGGTACAGAGAGGGAAATATTTTTCGAGGAAACCGTTTTCTATCAAGAAGAGTGGTTGCCAGGATGTATGTCTTTTGCTTGATATTATACTTGATCAGCCGGATCCTAACCGGCAGGAATTCAGCTTCTGGACATGTCCGTCTTATCTTTCCCAGAGATCCTTCTGCAGGACAAAATTCCAAAACCTTATCATTTGAAGTGCTTTTTGCGAAATTCTTAACTGCATTGAATGTTGCTTCGCAATCTATCCGCAGCACCATTTGAATGCCTGTCCTGACATGGTCATGAAAAATATTGAAACTTTGAAAACCCCGATCGTAGACAACAAGGTCTTGGGATGTTAGTAGTCTGAGATGATGTTTGGCACATGAGCGCTCGTCCCTTCTATGATCGAGCATAAAATCTACAGGTATCTTTGCTCGGAGATCATAAAGGCAGCTTATGAGAGCTTGTGGGTAAATTGACTGTGGATTTGAAGGAAAAAATCCTTCCGACATTAATTCCTTCGGAACGTTTATTTTTGACCCGTCTATGCAAAGAACTCTGAAACCACACCACTTGTAGTTACTGGTTTGACATTCATGCTCTATGATGGCTTTGTTGATGTCTTTGAAAATTTCGGGATCGAGTTTTTCTCGGGCATCAGAAAAGCTGGATTGAGAAATGGGTTTACGCACAGAAAGCACTGGAATTCTTTGCTTTGAGGCCAACCAAAATTCATTGATCAACGAAGCATAGCCTTGGTGCCTTTTCGAATTTATCATCTTCAAGATAAAAATCACGAGCATTAACGAATCAACTATTCGCTTCCTTTTAAAGCATTTCTTATCATACTGATCGGAGACTTTTTTGAAAATTGTCAGTACAGTTTCCCACGACGACGCAGCAATATCCAACTCAACCATGGTCCACCTCAATTTTGTACCAAGGTAGACAGCGAAACGCCTTTGATCAACAATAATGTTAAATACTTATGCTTTTAAGCGAATGCCATTGTATCGCGAAGGGCCTTATGGCGTTCTCGACAACATTCGTATCCAGGCCGATCACCGGATCATTAAGAAAACGAATAAGTTTCGGCCATTGGCCATCCATATAGGCAAGCGCCTGGCCAGTCAACTACTTCGGTGGCACCTTTGCCAAGGCCGTGTCCAGCCACATTCTCAGGTCGTCGATTACTTTCCTTGACTTTGTCTGTCGCGTCTGGAGACGAGCACCGGGGTCTGGACCCGTGCATTCATCCTCTATCAGATACAGCCGTTTGATTTCATCAATGGCATGCTGAGCATAACTTTCCTTGACTCCTGCTTTTTTACCTTTGACAGCTTCGACGAATTTACGACGAACATGGACCCAGTCTCCGACGAGGGTGATGCCGGGCGTAAGGCCAAGCTGCGCGTACCCTTCGTAGCCATCGGTTTGCGCATAGCCTTTGTAGCCACGAAATATTCTTAGAGGAATGTCGCTGGTGCGGGAGCGGGCAAATTCATATAGGATAATCTTTCTGCCATCCTCTCCGTGCCTTGCTGTAACCCACATAAAGGACTTGCTGGTGGGTTTCTTTCCTGTTCCTTTTAAAACCTGAACAGGGGTTTCATCGCAGTAGACCAGTGGTCCTTCAAGGATTTTATCCCGCAGAAGATTGATGAGGGGTGTAACAAGATCTCCGCAGCGGATCATCCGACTGGCGAGGGTTGCGCGAGGAATATCGCAACCGATCCTTTGCAAAATGCCTTCCTGACGATAGAGCGGCATTGAATCAGCATATTTTGCAGTGGCAACAAATGCCAGAAGACCAGGGCTTGCCATGCTTTTGGGAATAGGTTGAGGCGGCAACGGCATTGATTTTGGAACACACTCGCCGCAGGAACACGCATACTTGGGTCTGATAATCCGGAAGACCTGGACCTTGGCAGGCACAATGTCAAGCTGCTCTGTCACTTCCTCGCCAATACGCTGGAAGAGTTTGCCAGAGACAGAGCAAATTTTTTCATGATCGGGAAGGTCGATGATGCGTTCAATCCGGGGGATTCGCTCCGGTAGTGCTTTTCTCGCTGGCTTGCCACGAGGCTTTGCAGTGCCAGCTTTGGAATCATCTCCATCATCCATGGTAGTGTCTTGGAGTTCAGGCTCCGCATCAATTTCCGCCTCATTGAAAAGCAGCTGTTCACCTGGATGGCGATTGGCCTCACTCTTGGAGCCGAATTTCTGATGGCGGAACAATCTGACAAGCTCTTCAAGATAAGCTATATCATCGCGCTGGCGGGCGATCTCTTTGTCCTTCTGAACAAGGAGTGCCCGCAGAGTCTCGATTTCGCTGGATGAATTGTGGTTCAACGTTTCCATGACGGATGATATAGCACTGCCGCAGGCTTCATGTTTTCAGGAAAATGCTTCGTATCGCAGTGTTTCATGGGGTTTGGCCTTTACAATATCAAGGCCAGCAAGAAGCCATTCAATCTGTTCAGGTGAGACTTTGACAATGTCGTCCTGCAATTTTACAGGCCAGCGGAAGCGATCCTTTTCCAGGAGTTTTTGCCATAAGGCAAACCCGGTACGATCCCAGTAAACAGCCTTTATCAGGCATCTGTTTTTGCTTGCAAAGACAAAGAGTGCGCCGTCACAGGGGTTGTGCTGCATTTCGTCAACGATGATCTGACTGAGGCCGTTTATATTTTTCCTCATATCGACAAATTTCTTATGCAGGTATATTTCTGAAAATGATCGGGCATCGCGCATGTTTTCACCCTTCCAGCGCCTTGACGAACAGCGCGATCGCACTCGGTTCGGCTGTTAGAGGAAACTCCACAACAATTCTTTTTTGAACGATCACTCGGATGCCTTGAGGAACAGCCATCTCGATAGGCGTTGGTTGTATGGTGGAGCTGATGTCTTTTGGTTCTGGGGTTTTGATTTCGACAAGAGCAAAGGACTTGGGAGGGAACTTCTTTTTCCAGGAGTGAAGGAGGCTGTTGGATATGCCGTGTT
>NZ_DASQYZ010000361.1:0-25962 GCF_035638955.1 Oligoflexus sp.
TTCCTTGAATATATCCAAAAGACACTTCATAATATTGGTAAACGTAAAGAATTGCTTCCATTGAGCGGGATATGACGAGACTTGACCGACGCCGAGTCTCGCATAAGACAAAAAATAGATTATAAGGCTTGTGGAATATGATGCGTAGCAAACTTGCCATTTTTCTTCTGGTTCCCTTCCTGATGCAGTGCACTCACGTCACGTATCGTTATACCGGTGAATTCCAGACGCAGGACGGCAGCACGCAGGGCCGATTTACCAGCATTCAATCCACCCCGCTTTATGGAACCGCAACCGGCTGTGTTCTGACGTTTTGGGTCTATGGAGGATTTTGTTGGGGCTATGTGCTTGCGCCAACAAGTTCCGATAAACGGATGGTCCGGCTCAAGACTGAGGATGCTTTGATGCAGGCTCTAGGCAAGCCGGTTTATATTCCACTCTCGCCGATAGCTATAGAAGCCTGGGTGCAAAGCGAAGAGTCGGTCAATTACTTTCTGGTGAAGGATTCTTCTGCTCCTGCAGCGCCCACCGAAAGCGTGGCTGACGAGCCGGGAACTCTGGTCGAAGTTCCGGTCAAGCCCATCCTTGAACATCATCAGAATGCACCTATTAAACTGCTATTTCCGTATATGACGGGAGTAGGATTGTCTTATGAATGGACATCGCCTTGGAAGTTATCCTTCGAGGCTGGAGCGGTGGTTCATATTGCAAACACCCGCGGTCTTTTTGCTGAGGTGAAATTTCCGATTGCCTCCAGCCATACGGAAGTTCTCAAGCTTGGCCTCGTAGGAGCGCAGATTGAACAGAGAAAGTTTGATTACCGTCTCGACAAATATTATTATTTAGTTGAGAAATCAACCGGTCTCATACTTGAGATGGAATCCGATCATATGCCGTCCTTTCAGCTCCTGTATTTCACCGATAAAACACATTATGAGATCATTGATATCGTTTTTAACCTGACTTACCGACTCAAACTTTGAGAGGAGGCGGCCTTGAATTGTCCCGGCCACCTCGCTTCATAGGTTTCAGCCTACGCATCGCTTACGGCATGACGTTATCGAAGCAAACCATGCTCTTCGTCGCTGGATAAAAGAACCCTAACGATCCACACATCTCAGTGGGATAGCTGAGTGGTTTATCCAATTTATCCTTATAAGTGCAGTCCACAATAACTTCATCTCCCTGGCCCATCTTGAGCTCCTGGGTATACGCGGGTGGAACTGCAGTAAAGTGCGGGGTCCACGAGTGGTCAAGAATCTTCATGGACTCCCCACTGGCCTTTTTTACCGTCACGACCACATGCTTCCCATACTCATGCATGTGCCCGGAGGCCATGAAGAACGTGAGGTCTTCTCGCATGGTACAGCGAGCCTGGACTTGTCTATTGGTATCGTTGGGGTCAAGCTTGAATTGGTTGGTGCTGATAAAAAAGAAGTCAGCGATCTTATCCTTCGGCGTAGGCTGCCTTTGCTGAATGTGAAAGACGGCCTGGCCCCTGATAGGCTTGTCGAGGTAGTTCAGCCAGTGGGTTTGAATCATGAACTGCTGGCCTTTCACGGCCCGAAAGAGGACGTTGTCAGGCAATGAATAACTGGAGCCTTCATCTCCCGTGGAGCCACCGCCCGTCGCGGCCAGGTAGGTGGTTTCTTCCTGCATGGACTCTTCTGCGCTCCCACAGACGTAGGTTCCTGGCTCACGGGGTTTCTTCACGCTAAATAGAATCGCATGATGAGCCGCGGCCCGCGATTGGAACGCACGGTAGCTTTCGATGAACATATCACTGGGTATTTCCAGATCAAGGTAAGTGCAGAACATGACCTCTTGCCCAGGTTTGACCTCGTCCAGGATAGGAGTCTGTATTTCGATCACCCCTTGTGAGGGAGCTGGCACAACAAAACCAGGAAGTCGTTCCGGTGCATTGGCAAGAAGCGGGGATGATATCAAGACCACGAGACCAGGAAGGAAACACTGTCTTGGCAATCCAGTAAGAGAGAAATTCATAATCACTCCGTTGACAGAAAATTTCCGAAATTAAAGCGAGGGTATTTGGGAGGACCGTTTATCGCAAAGCCATCTTGAAAAAATGTCGCTAATATATGGATTAAGTGTATTGTCCAGCCTGATGAACAGCTAATCCATATTATGTAGCCTAGTCAAATACCTGGAGAAGAGTAAAATTGTGTGGAGAAGAACGAGCGTAAGGCACAATGCGGTGCGGCTCGACTTCGTGGAGATTCCTTATGAAAAAGCTGCTCTTTAAACAAAGAAGCGATACCCCGCATTGGGTTGGAGATGGATTCCCTGTCCGATCCGTTTTTAATTACAATGAATTCGCGGAGGCCATGTCACCCTTCCTGTTGATGGACTATATTGGTCCATCTGAGTTCGCTCCCTCGCAAGCCACGCATCGATTGGGCGTTGGAGAGCATCCGCACCGAGGTTTTGAAACGGTCACCCTGGTTTATTCGGGTGAAGTTGAACATCGGGATTCTGCGGGCGGTGGGGGTATCATCCGCTCAGGAGACGTGCAATGGATGACGGCGGGTTCGGGTTTGGTGCATGAAGAGTTTCATGGAAAAAAATTGGCTCAGGACGGTGGTGTCTTTCACGGCGTCCAGATTTGGGTGAATTTGCCGAAGCAGCATAAAATGACCAAGCCTAAGTATCAGGGCATCGCGAGTGATCGTATTCCCGTCATCAAACTTCCCCACGAAGCCGGAACCGCGCGTATCATTGCTGGGGACTTTCAAGGAACCCAAGGGGCGGCATCGACTTTCTCGCCGGTGAATCTGTGGGATCTACGCCTTGGTGCAGGCAAGACGGTTGAGCTGAGGGTACCGGCTGGGCATAATACAGCTGTGTTCGTGTCGGGCGGTTCCGTCCGGGTCAATCATGAACAGCTGATTGAAGATGCGGAATTGGGACTATTTGACAAAGAGGGCGAGGTCCTGACACTGACGGCCGAGAGTGACGCCATGGTTCTATTTTTGGGTGGTGAGCCTCTTCGTGAACCGGTGGTCGGTTACGGCCCGTTCGTGATGAACAGTTCCCAGGAAATCGTCCAGGCTATCAAAGACTTTGAAACAGGGAAAATGGGGACCTTGTCCAAAGCCTAAGTTGGTCAAGAGGGGGTAGGGCGTCCTGCCTCCTCTACCCTTCATTTCCATGCACTTCTTTGACCCGCCCGACCTCACCGTTCTCAAGGCGGACTTTAATGCCGTGCGGATGATAAGACGAATTCGTTAGGATGTCTTTGACGATCCCCTCGGTTAACTCCCCAGTCTTTTGGTCTTTCTTGAGCACAATGGATACCTTGATTCCAGGCTTTATGGATTGTCGTTGGGTCCCGTCCATTTTACCTCCTCAGTGAAGAGTGTCTTTACACAATTCGACTGGCAAGGTCCAATCTTTCTTAATATTTTTCGGAATGTTCAAAAAATCGCATATTTTGTCCGATAAGAAAATGAGATTTTACCATCAATGAGAGCCTATTCAGGAGAAGCGGACGTGCGACTCAGCCGTTTTTTACTGCTGTTTTTATTTTCATTCGTTTATAGCTCATGCTGGATTGTTCCCAGCGCCGAACCCAAAAGCGTCTGGTCGGATGATGTCACCACCATTGAATTGTTCCTCACGGGTGCTGAAGACTTCTGTGGAGAAATGATAACATTCACGTATCCGATGTCCGGTCGGCGGTTGACGCCACGACGGATCGATTTGTTTAAAAATATCCGGGACTATACAGAGCCTGAGCCGAATCGCTGCAATCTACCCTATACAGATTTCCGCCGGGAAGCACTGGTCGTCAATCCGGGATCCGGGAAAGCGATTCATTATGCAACGCATCGGGACGCCTGTCTTTATTATAAAAAATTTGAAGGTGAACTTCGTATTCTTTCGGAGCAGGATTTTGCCAGGATCCTGACAGAGATCACCCCTAAGCGGATGGGAATGCTAAGTTACACAAGGAATGAAACGGACGCTTTTTATAGCCGCGAGTATGATCTTGAAAACGGCCCGTTCGGCATCGCGCTTGAAGGAGCCGATCCCACTACGTTCCATGCGTATAATGACTCTTATGCCCGGGACGACCGGTCTGTATGGAACGAATCGCGAAAAATTGAAGGAGTGGATCCCAAGACTTTTATTGCGAGAGATCATGATCCATTTTCTCAGGACGCGAAGCAGATTTACTTTAGCGGTGTCGCGCTGCCGGGGGCGGATGTGGCGTCGATCCAGATCCTGGATGGCCATTACAGCAAAGACGCAAAATCTGTCTATTATACCAGTAAAAAAATAGAAGGACTGGACCCGTCCACGTTCAAAGTCTACGCTTTCAGTGCTTATAGCGTTGATCAGAAGTATGTGGTCTATGACGATCAGATTGTCGAAGGGGCCGACGTGCAGACCTTTTCAGCGCCGATGTATAGTTCCTATGGTAGGGATGCCAACGCTGTCTATTACCATAGCAGGCGATTGGATCTGAATGTTGCCACATTCCTGGAGTTAACCTATGGCTATGCCAAGGATGCCAGCAAGGTCTATCACAAGGGACGATTGCTGAATGGCGTCGATGCGCCTACTTTCGAAGTCGAGAGGTGCTATAGTTTTCGGCCCGTTCAAGATCTGGAACTTAATTTAAAATGTGCCGTTCGTGCTCCTTCGAATTCGACGACTTGCTATGCAAAAGACAAGAACTTTAGATACATAGACGGAGTCCCCCAACCTTAATGGTGTGGGTTGCAGGCCATGGAACTTAAGACCATGGCCTGGCTGAAAACTATTAATAGCGTTGAACGCGGCAATCGCTCTCGAGACGACTTCGGCACTGCTGCCCGGTATAGTACTGACACTGCCGCAGCGCACTCAGATGGGCGATGCTGCGCGCCTGCTGACCTTCGCCGGATCCTTCTCTGAAGAAGTAGCTACTGCCTACAAACGGCTGATAGTATCCATAAGCTGTTGCAAAGCAGACCCATTGATTCCACCCCCTTTGCCTGATTTGATCATCGGTTTGAGAATCGTTCAGCTGGTCCTCGGCATCGGAAACATCCGCATGCATCGGGCTACCCAATAGCAGAGTGATCAGACTGATCGCACCAATATATAAGCGCATAGTTTTCTCTCCTTAAAAATTGTCAAAGTGTTGCCATCGCTTTCAATCGCGCTGTGCAAGGAGCATTCCTGGCTCTCAATCCAAGAGGCCTTCTGAATATTGCAGGAAAAATTTGCGAACCCAAGCACAAGCCAACTTGAAAAATCATACTGTTCAGTATCATTTTTATGACAGGAGGATGTAGGGTACCGTCGTCACGAATCTTGCCTACGGCGAGCACGAGGCGTGGCCGCTTTGGCATTCGGGGGATTGGTTTATATTTGCGATGGATAAACCTGCCATTTTCCGGTAGATAAGCCCATCATTGTGCTGGCAAACGGGCCTTCGGATCATGGAAAGCGGTGAACTCGTGCTCAGGAAAACCAACAAATATCTCGTCTCTCTGATCGTCCTTTTCGGCCTCGTCGCCTTTTATCCGGTGGTTGCAAGGAAGTACTTTCAGTTCAAGTATAATAGGGAAAAACGAGCCCTCGATGCCACCCCTGCTCAACTCTTCCGCAGTCAATCCACGGTTGAATTCAACGGCAACCAAGGCTTTATCGGGCGAGGCTACCTTGATTATGCGCGTCAGACAATCTTCACCAATCATCATGTTCTTGAAAAATATTGCCCCTCGGTACCGGGCCATGGCTGTCAGGGCAGCACCCTCGATGTCATTCAACTCTCGCGGCCCCACGTGCACAATCCGATTAAGATCCGTCAGTCCATCTGCTGGGAATGGCTGGATATCTGTGCCCTGCGCCTGGGGAATCCAGGATTGCTGGAAGAGCCGACCGTGTTCGAACCGCCGACGAAGAC
This sequence comes from Oligoflexus sp., assembly GCF_035638955.1. GTDB lineage: Bacteria > Bdellovibrionota_B > Oligoflexia > Oligoflexales > Oligoflexaceae > Oligoflexus. The sequence continues at coordinate 5,918 of NZ_DASQYZ010000361.1, forward strand.
CGAGACTTTGGATCTCCATTTACTGACCCTATCCCGAGACAATCAGGCGCTTGAAATCTTCGATACGCGCGGCGCCTCTATCCACGAAGGTGAAGTTTCCAGTGTCCTGGCTGTGCCCTCGCGCAAGGGCCTGAGCGGATCGCCGGTTTTCAATGGCGGCAATGAGCTGGCGGGCCTTGTGTGGGCGGGGATATTTGACTTCAATATCTTCACTCTCGTGACCGATCGGATCTTTTGGAAGGACGATCCCAGTGAATATCATCCCCTGTCCCTGGTGCTCACGGCCCAGACTGTCCATGAAATTGCGGAATGCCTCACGGTGACGGCGGAGCAGTGCCTTGCGATCGAACAAGCCATGCTGGTTAAGAACATCCGTGATCTGGCGCTGAAAGCTCGAGACAGGCATGTCCCTCTCACGCTTCGACTTTTGATGTTGCTTCAGATGAAAGTCGGCACAGACGATCTCGCAAGATTTAAGCGGGGAAATATCCCGTCCCAGGCTTTTGATAAAATTCCCAATGACACGGATTTTGTGGCCCTTGCTTGTGGGTCGAACCAGACGGAACGCATGAACTTCATGGCCATTCGTATCCTGGAAAAATACTCCCAGGGTCAACCCTTCTCCTTCACTCAGGCCACGCCCCTGTCTGTCCTGGCGGATAGCATGAAAAACTGCAGCACAAGCGCTGAAGAGAAGGCTTTCCACGAGGATGTTAAGTTTCTGCAGAATCCATGGGGCGCCTTCCAGATCTTCGGCGCCGCTGCGTAATCGTGTTCGATCCTAGGATTGGTTATTCCTGGCAAATGCAAATTTGCCTTGGGCTTCATAAAGTTGATGCTGAACGTCGGCATAGTCGATGGGTTGGCGATAGCGGAAGCCTATCTTTTCCAAAACCTTGATCGAAGCCGGGTTCTGCGCCACGGCAAAGCCAAAAACGGATCGTGCTTCAATCTTCTGAAACAGATACTGCAGCATTGCAGTGGCCGCTTCTGTTGCATAGCCCATACCCCAATGAGCCAGCATCAGGCGATAACCCATTTCGATTTCCTGTTGGCCCTGAAAATCGAAAAAGTCCGCTCCACACGTGCCTACGAAGGCACCATCGTCCTTGCGAAAGATGGGGAACTTGCAGATCCCGTGCTGCGCAAAGGTTGTCATGCGTTGCTGAATTTTGGCGACAAGATCGGTCTGATCACGGGCCAGATAATAACCAGGGCTGGCAAAGCAATTGTAGCCGATGTCCTTGGACATGGCTTCATAATGGGGTGCATCGTCCAGGGTCCAGGGGCGCAGGATCAGTCGCTGAGTTTCAATGTGCATGAACAGTCTCCTCATGTGGAGGGGATCATGCCAGAAAGTTTGGCGTCGGTCACCTGGATTCAGGCTTCACGCTTGGCATGTCGCCTCTGATCCATCTGCAGCTTACTTACTGATGGCCTTGGCATCCGCCAGAACTTCAGGCCCCCACATCACCAGGCTTTGTGCGTTGACGTATTTCAAAACAAAATTCTTTAAATCGGACGCCCCTTCGTTCAGCCAATACATAACATCATCTTCGTTATTGGAATGCGCGCCATGCTCCTGGTCCTGATAATTGCTCACCATGGGTACACCATTATTGACAAACCCAAGGGCATGCCCCATTTCGTGAACCAGGGTGCTTTGTTCGACAAACTTGGGAACGATTTCGGCAACGCCGGTTGCCGTGGATTGAATCACAGGCTTGAACATCGCAATGATATTGGTTCCGCCAAGACTCACTCCTAGCACGTTCTTGTCACTGCCAGCACCTTTGTTGAAATAGCCGTTCAAAAAGTAGATATAGAACATGGATGTTCCCGCTTCAGGCGTACCCGTTTTATTTTGGGCTGCCAGGGCTTGAAGCTGCTCACTTGTCCAGTTATCCTGGGTTGCAATGGACAGGAGATTCATTTCACTGATAAGTGAAGGAACGGTGATGCTGGGCGGCACGGCTCGATACTGCATAATCGCGTTCAGGTTTTGGCGGAGAATGTCCCAGATATCGCGATCGGTCACCAACTTTTTTGTGTACGGAGCCGCCGCCTCTTCATACCAGACTTCGACAGTGATCGCAGAACTTGTTTGAAAGAACTGCTTGGACAAAGACGCCTGGATCACCCCAAGCGAGGTCGGGTCGTCCGAGCTGCTCGATTTTTTGCAGCTCGTTAAAGCGCATAAAAGAATCATGATGACACAGGAAAATTTCATGGTCGGTCTCCCCTTAAGCCTTGGTCAATCCCAAGATGATATCAGGCCCTTTAAGGCCTTCCAAGCCGTTCGCTCGGTTTGCTGTCATGATGCAGGTTTTGCGAGCTCCACGCGTCTTTATCTATGAAGTGAGCGTGTCCAACACAGCCCTGGGATGACTATGAAGATATTCCGTTTGGTTCTGGCAGGAGTGGTGCTTACGGGTATTCTCAGTCAAATTTTCGACCGGGACCCTGGTCCGTCCTTTTTTATCCTTTTCGCCGCGGCGGAGGGCTTGCTGCTTGTCCTGCTGGCGGGAAAGCTTTGGAACTTTCGCCAGACCTGCAGGCAAAACCAAGGCCTGAGCTGGCCGCTGGTCCAAAGGGCGCTGGAGGACCTTGTCCCGAGCACGGTGGCCATGCTGGTCGTGCATGAGCTTCGCCTGAGTCTGGCGACGGGACGGGTGCTGCTGATGAGGAAGATCCCGACATCCCGGAGTGAGCCCACCTTTCATCCCCTGGATGGCAGCCACTACGGTTTTATCTGGAAGCTCGTCATGCTCCTGGTTATCTCGGAGCTGCCCTTGGTGCATCTGCTTTTGAATGCCCTCCTTCAGGAGGGGATCTGGAAGAGCGTCCTTCTTATCGGCCACGCTCTGAGCAGCCTGTATGTTCTGATGTGGCTCGTGGGGGACTATCGGCTTCTGCTTGAATCACCCGGGATTCAATTGCTGCCGGCAGGTGTGAAAATTGAGATCGGCATTCGAGCCTTCGGCATGATGCCTTATTCATCGATCGCATCGGTGGACGTCTCCAGTCCTCCCGAGGTTCCACCTGGTCATGCGCCCATCAAGGAACCTGAGACCCTTCGCCTCACGCTTCATGAAAAACCTAATGTTCTGCTCACGCTTCATCAACCGATGGCGTTCGTTCTGATCCTTGGGATCAGAAAATCGGCACGCAAAGTTCGTCTTTATGTCAGGGATCCACAGATATTTATGGGAGCGTTGAATGGATTCCGCGCATCCACGGGCTGATCCATGAGGGGAGAGCATCATTTTTTCTTCAAAAGCCGGTTCTTGACTTGAACCGCTATGATTCCGGCAAGTTCAGTCGCACTGATCCTGGCAACCCGAGCGGTAGGACGCATTTCGATGCGATTGCCGCAGAGCGGACACGCGAGGAGTTGATCATCGACTTTGTCGTGCGTGACAAAGCTGAAGCATTTGAAACAAACACGCTGCCTCTGAGCCGCTTTTTCATCGTAATAGCCATTACCCACGGGTATCTCATTTTTTTCGGGCGGACGTAAAATAACGCAACGCGACTCAAAACGTTGGAAAACCTAGGCAGGGCTGGAATTCTAGTGCAAAATATGTAGAAGGTTCAAACGTAGTGCGCCTTTGCGATTATGACGGCAAAGGGGTTTTGGTACAAGGTCTGGCTTTATTGCGGAATGTCAAAGCCAGCAGGACTCCGCTGGTTTCGATCTGATTCCATTTGGTTTTAGGTGCATTTTTGCCTATTCCTCACGAAGAGCGGGAAGAAGACAACACGGGCATCAACCACGGGACGTGGTTTGGTTTACATCGGTCGATGCCCCTGCTCATTCTCGCCCTCGGAAAAAACCTGTTTGAGCCCGGCGGTCACGCCTGGGATCGAGGCCAAATAGCGCAGCGCATAGCGCAACCCATGACGCCCGTCACGCGCGAGAAGGAATTGATAAAGTTCGGTCGCTTCCACGAAGAATTCGTCCGTCTTCGGACTTTTCGTCATCAGATCGGAGTCGCTCTTAAAAGTCTGGCGCCATTTGTCCATAAAGTCCGCGAGGCGTCTGTCTATAGCTAGGCTGGTCATGAGAAGTTCCTTTTCAACGAGAGGGCACTCTGTCCTTTTCAAACGTACTAAAGTTCGGCTTGAACTTATCCAGTATACTGGCCAAACGCCCTGGTTGGCGATGGCAAAGGTCAAAGCCCGATGATCTTCATCCCATTCGGGCTGATTCGGCTGAGTGCCTTGACTAAACTGGCTTATGCAGGGGATCCGCAGGCGTGTTTCATGAAACCCCAAAGTCAGGCAACGTCCTGAAACTTCTAAGTCCCGTCGACATGGGATGGGCAGCGCTGGACTATTCACCTAAGTGGGAGGGACTTTGGGCCATTTTGCAAGATTTGCTGTCCTGGTGCTGCTGTTTCGGACAGGATTCCATGGCGCCCTCATGTTTGCGGATCAAATCAAAGGTCCAGTCGTGCAAATGGAACAAGCCGAAGGACAGGTGGATGAAGACGATCATGCCGCGGATCGGCGTCGCATGCGCGCCTATGGACTCTTTCCGCTGCTCGACGCTGAGAGTGGCCACAATTTAATCGTGTCACTGGATGCGATGGAGGAACGGCGTCACCATCGTCTGCCAGGGCACGGAGTTACTGAGCGCGATTTTATTCTGAGCCTTGGCGGACTCTACATGTATAAGGTGAATCAGGAAAAATTCGTCCCATTCCTTTGGCTGGCCCGCTATCAGGATCCAGCGCAACCGCAGCGGTTCAGCCGCATGGATCAGCTCATCTTTGGTGCCTACGGACAGAGCCTTTTGCCTTATGCTGACTCATGGCGTGGCAAGACCACCATTGCCTATCGGATTCGTCAGTACCCCATGCTTAAGCATTTTCTCTTTTATCTTGGTGAGGAAATTTTTATTGGTCCCAACTGGGAAGTGCTTCTCAGCACATCGGGGGTGCGATTGGACTGGCATCGATCGGACAACACCCTGCGTTTTTATGCAGGTTTCGAAGGGGAAGGTCGCGATTATGCCGGCTCGTGGTCGGGGCAAACCGTGTGGAAAATCGGGCGCGCCGTCACCGGGTATGTGGGAGCTCGCGTACGCGTGGCAGGGCCGCTGTATGTCTCGACAGAATTCGGGCTGCAGCAGGAACGTATGCAGTATACCAATGCCAAGGCCGAAGACCTTTTAAAATATGAGACACGTTTTAATCCTTGGGCCAAAATTTCCATCGAAACATGGCTGGACAAAGTCCAGTTGAGGACTCAGTGATCAAGCTTGTCCTGAATCAACAGGATTGTCGTGTTCGATTGCAGGCCGCGCCTTCCCTGGGGCGCCTGTTTTCCCACAGAAATTCATCACCCGGATGCGGCAGCTTCGATGCTGTCACGGCCCCGGATTCCAAGTCCATCGCTTCTCGGGAAAGAGGCAGGTCTTGCGCCAGGGGGCGTTCCATCACCCGGGACTCTCCTTGATGCTTGCCATTCAGGGCCAGGAAAGCCAATACTGCTGCGGCAAAGCAGGCTAAAAGAGCGATAGGCAACCTTGCCCGTTGTCCAGGGTTCATGGATACCTTCTCAGGCAGCTGCCTGGCAATTTTTTGCCAAAGCTGGTCAGCATCCAGCGACGTGGGCTTGGACGCATCGTTTCTCGCTTCATCAGCCATCTGTTTGACTAACAGCTGACGGACTTTTAAGTTCGCGCTATGCTCACACAAATCAACAAGGTTGTGGCCTGGTTTTTGGCTTGAATTCATTAGATACACCCCTCCTGAGATAACGAAATGGTGGCAGCCTTTGGATGATCGGTTGATTCCTGCTCGATAAGCAAGAGCTGACAGATGTCCTTGCGAAACCGACTGATCCAGGTCGTTAATGTCGAGATCTTTGTTCCGGTCGATTCGGCAATTTCCTTAAGGTGGAATTCTTCCAGGAAGAACATTCGAATCGCCTGTTGCCTCATGGGATTCTTAATTTCAAAGATCTTTTGGACGACGATCTGACAAACCGAATCCGTATGCATCTGCTCGTCCGCTGCCACCAGACGATGGTCAATGATGGGAGCGGTCACGTCCGGCTCCTCGGGTGCACGTTCTTCAAAAACCCTTCTGAGGCGAACCTGCCTGCCGATGTACTGATAGAACTGCCGTCGACCGATCGTCAAGAGCCAGGCCAAGGCTGCCTGGGAATCCTGCAAGGACTCAAACGACTTATGAGCCTCCAGGTAAGTGTTCTGCAGGATATCTTCAAGTTCTTCGGATGAACGAAGTCCCAGGGCGTGCAGATGCGAGGTGAGGGGCCGCAGAGTTGCTCGATAAAATTCATGGAATGCCGAGTGTTCTGGCGTTCTGCATTGTCTTCGTAGTGTAAAAAGCCCCATAGCTTGCCCTTGTGTCTTGCTTGCATGAACAGGGATCCTGCTCTCCAGGTGATGAAAGATACTTAAATTGTCTCACCAGCCCGTAAATAATTTTTTTTTGAAGGCTTTGAGACTTTTCTGAAGTTCTTTGCACCTGCGCTTTGAAAGTTTTTTAAACCTATCCTCAAGGAGCAAGGCCTATGTATTTAAAAATCTGTGTTCGCCAGCAAATCTTGCCAGTTTTCGTCAGAGCCTTGATGGTCTTGACCGCGGGAACCTCGGCTCAGGTCATCCATGCAGAGCCAGTTTTGTCGATCCCTGTGAAGCCGACAGATTCCGTTCGCTATGGACCCGGTAACAGCAAGGAGCCAGGTCTATGCAAGGGTGATGACTGTGCCATCACGGTTGTCGAATATACGGACTACCAGTGCAGTTACTGTGAAAAGGGACATGCTACGACGCAACGACTTCTTAAGGACTATCAGGGCCGCATTCGTTGGATTGTCAGGGATTTTCCACTGCCGGGCCATCCTCGGGCCAAACGAGCGGCTGTCGCGGCCCAGTGCGCCAAGGATCAAGGCCAATACTGGGGCATGCATGATGCCATCTTTAAAAATCAGGACGCCTTGGGCGAGGGTGATCTGAGGAAAATGGCTCAGTCCATCGGACTCAACACGGAGACCTTTGACAGCTGCATGAATCAACCGGAAGGGCACGAGAAATCCATCAACGAAAATATCAAAAGTGGTCAGACTTTGGGTGTTTCCGGAACTCCGACCTATTTTGTCAATGGCCAACGTATAGCCGGTGCCTTGCCCTATGAGGAATTCAAGCGCGTGATTGATAAAACCTTGACCCAAAAGTAGAAACATAGGTTAATTCAGCGAAGCGCTGGCCCTTTACGGCAGCTGCTTCGTCCTATGTCCATGACGTCTTGCCTGGAGTCGCCGATGTCGAAAAAACTTTCCCCCGAGAAGCTCAGGCCTATTGAAACCATGCTCGATAGCGAAGTGAAGAACGCATCCTTGCCGGGCTACGTCGCCCTTATTGCTCAAGGCGACGATGTCTGGGTCAAGAGCGGTGGAACGATGGGCTATGAAACGTCGGAGCCGCTGAAGCGCGACGCGATTTTTCGGATCTCTTCGATGTCCAAGCCTATAACCGCAGCAGCCGCGTTGATGCTTATCGACGACGGAGTCATGACGCTCAATGACCCGATTGCCCGCTGGATTCCCGAGCTGGCCCAGCCGAGGGTGCTCCAGAGTATCCATAGTCCGCTTAGCGAGACAGTTCCCGCCAGTCGGGAGATCACGGTGCGGGACCTGATGACCTTCACTTTCGGGACGGGGATGCTCATGGTGGAACCTGGGGCTTATCCGATCCTCAAGGCGATGGATGAGAACGGTCTTGCGATGGGCCCTCCAGCCCCTCAGCAGCATCTGCCACCTGATGAGTTTATCCAGCGCCTCGGCAGCCTGCCTCTGATGTATCAACCCGGTGAAACCTGGCTTTACCATCGAGCGCCGACCGTTCTTTCCATCCTTGTCGCCCGAGCCAGTGGCCAGGATTTCGAACAGTTTCTGCAGGGAAGGCTGTTTGAGCCTCTGGGAATGAAGGATACCGGTTTTGTTGTACCTGAAAAGGACATCCATCGCCTCCCCTGGGGCTATATGTGGAACTTTCAGAAGAACGAGTATGAGGTCTTCGACGAACCGGGCAAGAGTCAATGGACGACGACCCCACCCATGAGCAACGGTGCCGACGGTCTGGTTTCGACGGTTGATGATTACTATCGTTTCGCGGACATGCTCCTTCATGAAGGCAACCAGGGCGGGCGCCGGATTCTGTCGAAAGAATCCGTGCAGGCTATGACCTCCAATCAACTCACGCCCAGTCAGCGTATGGGTTTCTTTGAGGGTGAAGCTGCGCATCATGGCTTTGGATTTGGGCTTCAGGTGGTTATCAAAGATGGTATTCCCGGTGAAAGTGTTGGGCAATATAATTGGGACGGGGGACTCGGGACAACCTGGTTTGTCGATCCGAGGTTGCGATTGATTGCCCTGCTTATGACGCAGAAATCCTGGAAGAGTCCGGCGCCACCAGACCATGTGCTGACGTTCAACCGCCTGGTTCATGACGCGGCTTTGTCTGCGAATTAAAACTTGTTGAGTATTAATGCTCAGGCCCCGCTTTTCAGCGGGTCCCTCCTCACCTGGCACGAAAACGCCTATAATAGGTGAGATGGAGAGGTGATCTCCTTCACATCCTATTGCCTAAAGCCCCACAAAAATGGCTTTCCCAGGAAAGGTCCCCTACATGAGGAAACCCCTTTGGATCCTCGTCTGCTGGTTGTTCGGTGTCTCTCCTTTGCTGGGAAATGACGGAGGCTCGCCTGAAGCGGTTCAGGGCTACCTCGACTTAAGCCACTGGGACTTTGAACAGGATGGGGCGTTAACGTTACGAGGAGACTGGAGCTTTCATTGGCAGGAGCTGTTCCGACCCAATACTCAGCAGCCAAATCCCCCAGAATCCAAAACATTTCGAAAGATTCCAGGCTTCTGGAATCATCCCGATGCAGCAGGCCTGTCGTTCCCAGCTCACGGCTATGCGACCTACCATCTGCGCATCAAATCTCCTGGAAAGTGGAAGCAGTGGGCCTTGGAGGTTGGTCCCTTCTATACGGCGGCCGAAGTCCATGTCAACGGCGAACCACTCTTTACAGCAGGCAAAGTGGGGCCCAGTGCAGAACAGTCCGAACATTCCATGCGGACAGGCCTCATAACCTTTCATTCTGAACGCGAATACCAGGATATTGTCATTGTGATGTCGAACTTCGATCATTTCAAAGCCGGGTTCGGCCGTATGCGTTTCGGGCCTGCCACCGTTCTTATACCCGAACGCGATAACTTGAGAACCCTGTACTACATTGCTCTTGGTGCCATTGCCTTTATGGGCCTCTATCATTTTGGTCTGTTCCTGCTCCGCCGGAACGAACCTTCCCCGCTGCATTTGGCATCTTACTGCCTGGTCAATAGCGCGTTTACTTTGATTTCCTGTGGACTTGTCTTCGATTTCTTTCCCAACTTCAATGGTGAAGTTTGGTGGAAATTATTTTTTGCCACCTGGTACCTGGGTTACACCACTTTCTCCAAATTCGCCCAGAGTCTTTTTCCCAAGGAGTTTTCCCCTAAGTTTGTCACCATTTCCAATGTTCTGGGCATTGGCGGCGCGCTCTTCGTCATCATCTTCCCCTTCCGCATTGGCGGCGAATCGGCGATCGTCTTCCAGATCTTTGGGCTGTTCCACTTTGCATACATGGCTTACGCTGTGATCAAAGCCCATCGACGCGGACGACCGCATGCGCTGGTTTTTATTTCCGGTTCCTTCATCTTCTTCGTGATGGTCACGTACGATGTCCTGGCTGCTGAAGGCATCATCGATTCTCCTCCTCGTTCGTGCTTTGGTCTGGCCACGTTTTTCCTATTTCAGTCGTACACCCTCGCGGCACGATTCTCCAAGGCCTTCACGGATCTGGCGGTCAAGGAAGCCGAAATCACTGAGCTCAACAGCAGTCTGGAACGTAAGGTCGAGGAAAAGACGCGCGATATCCGGTCCATTCTGGTTTCGATCAAGCAGGGCATCTTTATGATCAAGAGAACTGATGATCAGAGAGTGGCGGTCCATGTCGATCATTCCCAGTTTCTGGAGAGCATGTTTAAAACCAAACGAATCGCCGATCAGGATGCGCTGGAACTGATGTTCCAAAATGCCAACATCACTCAGGAGCAAAAGGACATCACACGCAGCGTTATCGAGGCTTCGCTTGGTGAAGCCTTCTTTGCCTTCGACGTGAACAGCGAAAATCTGATCAAGGAATATACGGTTACCTCGAAGAATCATGAACTTGAGATTTGGGAAGTCGATTGGACTCCCGTTCTTCACGCCAATCAGACAATTGATAAAATCCTGGTTTCCCTGCGCGACGTGACCAATCTGCGGCAGCTGCAGGACGAGGCGGTCCAGCGGCAGAAAGAGCTGGAGTACATCAGTGAGATCGTGAACGTCTCGGCTTCGAACTTCGACATATTTATTAGAATGTGCCGAGGGTTTCTCGAAGAAAACCGCCGTTTGATCAGTTCCAACATCAAAAGGAACATTGAAATCCTGAAGATCCTGTTTATTAACATGCACACCATCAAAGGCAATGCCCGGGGTTATCAATTTCGAAAAATGACAGGCATCCTCCATGATGCGGAGCAGTACTACGCTGAACTCCTCAATAGCGAGCACGTGGAATGGGATCAGGGCAAGCTGCTGGAGGACCTCCAGCGGGTGCAGGACGTGATTGAGAAATACGCCTATATCAATGATGTGAAGTTGGGTCGAAAGATTCACGAAAATCAAGTTCTGATTGAGCGCCAGGTCGTGGCCGAGCGCATTGATTCCCTCAACCTCCTGGATACCTCTGTCTTGAGCATTAAGGACAGAGGCATTATCGAGGAAACGAAGTCGACTTTCAAAAACGTATTCTATAGCAGTGCTCTGGATGTGCTGGAGGATATCCTCGGTGAATCAGAACGATTGGCTCGGGATCTAAAAAAGGACAAACCCCTCGTCAGCATTGCCGATCCTGGTATTTCTCTCACTCAGGAAGGGCAGGAGCTGTTTCGTCTTATTTTTACTCATATCGTCCGCAACTCGCTCGACCACGGTATCGAAGTGCCTGACGAAAGAATCCGGAAGGGCAAGCGTCCGAGCGGGCATATTGAACTCAAGCTGGATGAGAAGGACGGCATGCTCATGGTTCAGTACCAGGATGATGGGAGAGGACTCAACCTCGCCTATCTGAAGGAGCTTGGATTCATGCGCGATCTCTTCGGCAAGGCCCTTAAACCATCACGGGAAGAGATCGCCAATTTAATATTCGTGGCCGGGCTTTCAACCAGCGCCTCCCTCAGCGAGATCTCGGGACGTGGCGTCGGCATGGACGCTGTTAAGCGCTATATTAGCCAGCTGGGCGGATCAATTCGAATCATACTGCAACCGCAGGTCGGGGACGAGACCAGCTGGAGCCAGTTCTCGCTTGAAATCAAGCTGCCGCAAAGTCTTTACAGCAAGGCGGCGGCCCCTCTCAAAGCGGTCTAAGAGCGTCGGCGCCAATCGCCGGCAATCCTTTCCAGGATCTCAACATTGTGCCGTTGAGCAAAGCTTGCGCTCGCACCGGGAATCAGTTAGATATCCCGAATTGCGGCGTATTCTTTGAGATCATCCTGGAAAGGAATCTTTATGCTGAGCCAGGCTTTCATGCAGACGCGAGTCTGGATCCTGATTTTTGTGGGTCTTTTACCGGCGGGATTGTTGGCCCAAACACTGGATCTTCTTTCGGAAAAGCAGGCCTGGACCGGTGATCACGTCCTGGCTGGGCCATGGGAGGTCAAAGAGTGGGGGTCGTTTGGAAGCCCATCCTTGAAGGCTGATGTGGATTTGAAACCAGGTGTTTTTTATAGCCTGAAAATCCATCAGGATCGCGACCTCAGCCGCTTTGATTGGATCAGTGCTCTGGTCACGCGCAGCTGGTGGGGCGATTTCGGCGACATGCTTCAGGCCAGGATTTACATCAAGACGGGATCGAACTGGCAATGGCACGAAGGTCTTGCGGTACAGGTTGCCCCCTCCTTTAGTCAGTTTTACTATGCTCATAACACAGTGCTGGACTTTGATCTGAGACAAATTCCCCAGCGGGATCAGGTCAAGGAAATAGGTGTTCAATTTGTATCAGGTGCCAATGCATCAGGACAAGGTGCGGTCTATCTGGGGCAATTCAAGCTCACGGCGCAAACCAAGGGCCAGGCCTTCCCGCAATGGGTACGGCCACAGACGTCAACGGCCGATGGCTTCGGTCGATATTTCTCGGTGGAAAGCCAACGACTGGCTGCCATTGATCTCAAGCACGGATCCTCAAAATGGACTCAATCCTTCCCTACGCCTGTTAAAATTTATTTCCCAGAAACGGTGTCCAACGAAGCAGCCTACGCAGTTGGGGCGGATAAAATTTATTCCATAAATAGGGACACCGGCCGCATCAATTGGACCAAGGCTATCGACCGCTCGTCTTATGTGGAAATCCATACGGATACGGAACACGATATCTACCTCTCCGTGAATAGTCATGACCTTAAAACCATCGTTGCCTTGCGCAAGTCCGATGGAGCCACCCTATGGAACGTTCAGGGCGCCGACTCTTCCTCCATAGAGGGCGAGGTTTCAGGCAGATTCTACGCGTCTCAGGGAGTCGTGACCCTGGTTCGCAAACAGGATGGTTATGCCCTTACGGGGATTGAGAAGTCATCGGGCCGTATCGTCTGGACGTATTCCGGGGAAGCGGATTCGGGCTTTCGCCTCCACCCTGGAAAACATGGCGAACTCTTGATTGCCGGTGGCAGCGAAGTCCTCAGCAGCGTGAGCGCACTGGAAGGTCATACCGGTCGACCTCTCTGGACGTATTACAATGAAAAAAGAATCGATGTCGTCGCTCCTGATTCTGCAGGGAAGGTCCTGCTCCGTGTGTACGATACTCTGATCGCGCTCGATCCGCAGGATGGGACTTTGCAATGGCAACATGCTGCTCCAGGCTTTTTTGTTTTGAATCTTGATGGCAAGGGTCGGGCTTATCTGAGCAGCTATGGTCGTGAGGGCGACACCTTCACGGCATTGGGCTCAAACGGCCAAATCCTGTGGCAGCACAGCACGAAAAACGGGTCGATCAGCTTCATGAACGGATTTGTGTTTGCTCTTGAGAAAGAAGGTGCTCAGGCCCGTCTCAGCTTGCTTGAGCCAGACACGGGACGTCCACGCTGGACTTATAACGCGCAAACGGATGCAGCCTTTATGTGGACCAATAACCGGGACTTTATCGTGATCGATGGCTCGCACTTCACGGCCATGGAACCGACAAGTGGCAGGGCACTCTGGACATACTCCACGCCCCTGCGCGCCAACATCTTGCAGGGAGACGCTCACAATATTTATATCCAGGAATATGATTCGAACTTTAATGGTCCACCTTTGCTGCGCGCGATCCATCGGAGCACAGGACAAGCCGTCTGGAAGTACCAGCCGGTTTCAGGTGTGGCAGGTCTCATCATGGGTTCTCCTTCCAGCTCGACCACCCAGGGTCTGGTCTTTTTTCAATATGTGGTGGGAAGCAAATTTCCGATCACGCAGGGCACACTGGCTCTGCCACTCGAATGACGACGGATAATCACGTCTTTGGGTGAAAACCAAGTGCTTTCCTGCTGGAGCTGATCCATGATGCCTTGGGGGCAATTTCCGTGGTCAGAATCTGCAGTCCAGGAGTGAAGCGTTGGTTAAGTTTCCAAGGAATGTTTGGGTTTTGGTTGTCGCAGCACCCTGGACCATGTCGGTAACCTCAGTCATGGTCCTGGCCGGAAGCTTTCTCGCGCGGCAGATCGCACCAAGGCCGGAGCTGGCAACTCTGCCTATAGCCTTTGTAGTCATGGGGATGGCCGGGTCTGTTGTGCCGTCCATTTATCTTATGAAAAAATGGGGACGGCGCACGGGGCATCTGGTGGGAATCAGTGCCGCCTTGGTGGGTTCCCTCCTGGCCATGACAGCTTCACTTCTTGGCATTTTCTCGTTGCTCCTCGTGAGCTCCCTGTGTTTTGGCCTGAGCCAGGCCTTTGTCCAGCAGTATCGCTTCGCCGCCATTGAAAGCCTCGATGATCCCAAACTAACGCCCCAGGTCCTGTCCTTTCTGATGCTGAGTGGAATCGTGGCGGCCTTTGTCGGGCCGGAAATAGCGGTCCGCGGCAAGGATTGGATTCCCTCAGACGCAGGATTCGCAGGTTCCTTTCTGCTTCTGGCGCTCTTCAGCTTGACGTCTTTTATTATAATGCTGAATTTTAAAAACCCGGTCTTTAAACAGGAGGTCGCCGGAAGCCATAGCAGGGGATTGGCGGTGATTGCCCGACAGCCCGTTTTCCTTCTGGCGATGCTGGCAGCGGTCGTCGGCAATGGGGTCATGAGTTTTTTGATGACCGCGACGCCCTTGAGTATGCATGATATCGACGGCATTGATCTCAATCATACCAAGCAGGTGATACAAAGCCACATCATTGCCATGTTTGCCCCCTCGCTCGTGACGGGATATTTGATCAAGAGGTTTGGTATCGCACCCGTCCTTGTCGCAGGTTCCCTCATCTACGTAGCGACTCTCACGATGGCCTGGAGCGGACACGAGATGCTTCATTACTGGTGGGCTTTGGTCCTGCTTGGGTTGGGATGGAACGTGCTTTTTATGGGTGGCACCACACTTCTATCCCAGTGCTATGCTCCCCAGGAGCGATTCAAGGTGCAGGCCTTGAATGATTTTTCGGTATTTTTCCTGCAGGCCTTGGCATCTCTTTCCGCCGGTTGGATTCTGTTCAGTTTGGGCTGGTCTGGGATTGTCATGATCGCAGCGCCTTGTGTCCTGATGATTCTGGTGTTTTGCTGCTGGTATCTGGGTCATCAGTGGCGTCGCCGATCCCCGTCTCAGGAGCGTCGCGCTTAGTCCGCCGTTTGACTCCTCTGCCAATGCCATATCAGAATGGCTTCAAGATTGCGCCGGTTCTTATACGCAGCCGCCACAATGGGCATCAACATCCGTCGCGAGTGTACGCGTGCGTTTGTGAAACAGGGCGGGAAAAAAGTTTATCTTGAGCGCGACCGCATTCCTGGATCCCATGCTGTCACTGCCGAGCGAGCCAGCAAGGGCTACCTTCTCTTGCAGGGATTCATTGGCGACAAAGACAATCGTCAGTTCGACCTCGTGAAGCTGGACCTGAAAACAGGTCTGCGCCAACCCATAGCGCGTGAACCAGCTCCGTTGAACGACTGTTACGGTATCATCGCGGGCAAGCCTTCTCCTTCAGGCGACTTTATTCTCTTGGAGCGGTCCAAGGCTCAGACCTGTAACGCAGAAGATTCGAAGACCGATTTGGAAGTCACGCTGTTCAACGCCCGTCTTCAACCGTTAGGCACGCCTTATGATACGGTTGTCACCCGCAGCTGGCAGTTGAATTGGATTTCTGAAACGGCCTACGAACTGAAGGACGACGAGCGCACCCAGCAGTTTGAAGTCCCGCTGGATTGAGCCGAGCAAACTGGAGAATCGCTGTGGGCGGCGTCGTAGCGCGCCAGGCCCTACGCAATTTTGTGGATCTTCGGCAGCAGCGTTTGGGTTTTGGGAAGCGGTATGGTAATGACGAACTTAAAATTGTAGTACCGCCGGGATTCGTCCTTGGGATTGCCCAGACGAATTTCGATTCCACCCCCTTGCTGCTCCAGAAATTTCCGAACTGCGTCCATCCCAACGCCACGACCTGATGTTTCCGTGACCATTCTGGCAGTCGATATGCCCGGCGCAAAAATCAGCTCTGCGATGTCCTGAACCATGGCCGTTTCATGCAAAAGCCCTAACTGCACGCCCTTCTCTCGAAGGTGCTCGATAGCCAACCCACGGCCGTCGTCGTGAATCTCGAGGTTCAAAGTGTTATTCTGGGTGTGAGATTTCACTGTGATGGTACCGGATTCGCTTTTTCCTGCCTTGAGGCGCTCCTCAGGAAGTTCAATCCCATGGCACAGTGCATTGCGTAGGAGATGAACCATGCAATTGTCCAGCATGGACTTCATTTGCGGAGTGATGGAAATACTTTCCAGATTGAAGTCCAGGTTAGGCTTGGGACGGCTGACTTCCTTCGCAATTTTATCGGCCCGGGGTCGATACTCATCGAAGACAGCTGGCAATTGATCAAAGATGAGACGAATAATCGTGTCTTTCTGCGAGTGAATGCGCTGGATGATGCTTTCCAGAGGCTTGTCCTTGCGATCCAGGTCGGTAACGATATCACGCAGGATCTGGTAATGGGATTCGACAAAATCCCGGTCTATGATGACCTTGGAAAGGTCCTCGCTACGGTTCAGTTTTTTCGTGTTCACGAGCTGATAGCGCTCATAGACGGCCATAGCCATCTGCTGGTCCTTCATCAGGCGATCCTTGCGAATATCCAGTCCATGACGCAGGATTTCCTGATAGTACTCCTCGACCTCATGGAATGCTCGGGCCAATTCTTTGAGGCCCAGGGAACGCGCACCACCCTTGATGGTATGGATATTGATGAACATACATTGGATATGCGGATGATCAATTTCCGACTCCGGCTGTTCCAATATCTTGGCATTTTCACGAAGCAGAGCCGTGGCCGAGACGAAATACTGGCCGATTTTACGGGCGCCGGCTTCAACCAGCTCGCGGATGATTTCAAATTCCTGACGCTGTGATTCGGTCTCTTTCGCCAGGATTTTTTCATTCGAAACATCCAACATGGTGACCAGGACTTTACTGACTATGGAATCGGTAACGTCGACATTCCAGGTTAATTTAAGCCATGTCGTGCCGTTTCGGCTTTGATAACCCAATTCGGTGGGAAGTTTCTCGAGATTGGCCTCGAAGTTAATTTCTTCCTCGCCGATCACGACCATGAGTGTCTGCCAGGCCTGATCTTTAAGGTCGGCATTGAGATCGCTGCGATCCAGAACGAGTTCCTTGAAGCTGCGACCGGCGATCACACTCTCGTCGATGATGTCGGTGAGGTGGCGGGAATAGTCCCGGCTGATCCGTCCCCCCGGTTCCAGCGAAAGAACCCCCTGAGGGATGTGATCGAGCAGGGATGTGATCTCCTGCGTCTTGGCTCGGACCAGGTTTTCCAGGTTTTTATTAAAATACGTGATTTCCTTGTTTTTTATTTCCAGGGTCTCATTGAGTTCGACTGATTTTTGGTAGGTGTTGGCAAAGATCTTGGCATTGACCAAAGCAAATCCTATGGCCAAACTCAGCATCCCGTAATGCCCAACCCAAAACGGATCGAGTTTGCCACTGAACGCCACAACGAAATCATGGAGCATCGCTATCGTGAAAAATAGCAAGCTCAGGGACGCATACAGTCCTCCCTTATACCGGGCTTTCCAGCCAATGAACATAAAGTAAGGTATGATAATCAAGGTGAAACTTAGAAGCAAAAGGACATTGGCCACAAAGCTCAGGTCGGTTGTGCCAGCTAGACCCGCCAGGACGTCCAAAAAGCCAAAGCTGACGCCGGCCAGACAGAATTTAAAAAATTTCCTTGAAATATAGTCGTTAAATTTCTGGTAAATGAAAACGACAGTCGCCAGTGCCGCATAGGTGTAGAAGAGCTTTATAGCGATAAAGTTATACGGTGCCAGCGGATGTACCCAGTCGAGCATCAAAAAAAGCCGTTCCGTTGCCAGATAGCGCAGGGCCAGAAACAATGAGAGAAGACCTACGGTGAGCGAAGACACATCCTCACGGCGTAAAAAGAATATGGTCAGGGAATAAATCATGAGCATGGCATAGATACCAAGGATCACAAACTGTTCAATGCGCTTGGCGATTTCGTTGCCATCGATTTGGTGGCTGCTGGCCAATTTCATAAGGGAAATGCCAAGACCGTTTTGGTTATGCGGCAGCACCCCGCGGCTGCCAATAGTAAGGTAGAAATCGCGTCCCATCAGGCCAACAGTATCGAGGTTGTAGTAGCTCGACGGTGTGACCAGCGACGCTGCCAATGGCTGATCCCGTTCGGGGTCACCGTATTGATCCAGACGAAAAAAGTAGTCCAATTCCGGAACAAAGATATGAGTCACACTCTCATTTTTATAGCCTTCGACCTCGATGCCCAGCGAACGTGGGGTGTCGTTCTTTATGAGCAGCACGAACGAAGCATGAAAGCCTTTGACGTTCGATACCGAACTCGGCATGTAGAGCGCGTTGGACTGGTGAAATTGGGCCGAGGGATCCCGGAGCAGTTGGGGGAAATCAAATGATTGGTAATTGCTGCTATGGATGAGTTTATCTGGGAGGACAAGCCATTCGCCATGAATCAGTATTTCCTGCTCACCTTGCCAGCCTCTTAAATCAATTTGACCTCGCTGAAGCGTGGGGACTTCCTTTACAGTTCGTGCTTCAACTCTTAGACTTGAAGTAAGAACAGCAAGGATCAAAGCCAAATATCCAAGACAAGCCATGGAGTCATCCTTCCCTAGGCATCAACCGCCTCGAAAGAAGCAGCTCATCCGCAACTTCGTCGCAAGCTTAGGCAGAATTAATAGCGAAATTCACGCGGTATGCCAAGTGGTGGGTGTGGGCTTTGAAGGCGATGATTTTGCTGGTGATAGTTTGCGCAAGGAGCCTCGTGACGTTTTCGTCACATTGTGAATACTGGTGTTGTTTACCCTATCAAGTTGAGCTTGCCTCAGTGAGAATAGCTGGGCCAGAAAATTCCGGTATTGTGAATGCGGTTTTTTCTATGAATTGGCGCTTATTGAAGGGAACAAGGAGTCCCAGGCACTATGAGTAATATCTTGCAAAAGCCGGTCTCAGCCCTTTTAAGGCGCGTCATGATAACCTTCGTTACCATGCTCGGGGCCTTGCCTGCGCCTGCCAAAGATCGTCCCTTGAAAGTCGGGTTGATCGAGTTTGGTCCTTTGGTCGTCTATAACAGCAATCAAGCCGGTGGCCTCCTCATTGACTATGCTCGACCGATTCTTGAGCAGGCCGGTATGCCGCTGATTTTCCAGAATCTCTCGATTGATCGTTCCCTTGAAGAATTAAAAAATAATCAGCTGGACCTGGTCCTGACACTCTTCAAAACTCCTGAACGGGAGCGTTGGGTGCAGTTCAGCAGGCAGCCGCTCCTCACTGTTGCGAACGGCTTTTGTACCGAGTCCGATATCGAGCTCAGGCCTTTAACTGCCGAGAGCCGCCTGGCCCATGTTCGTGGAACCGTGGTACCCCCGGCTCTGCAATTTCTGAAGCGCGTTCCGGTCAGTGGAGATAAGGCTCAGATCAGGATGGTGCAGATGCTTTCCAAAAAACGAGTCGAGGCCATCTACTCACCAAAGCCGGAAATCCTTATGTTCGTAGCTCATGAGGCTGGCCTGGGCCAGTCCCTGTTCTGTTATGAGCTTCGCAAGAGCCGCATCGCCATCCATATCGGGTTTTCAAAAGATCTGCCAGCATCAACCATACAGAAAATCGAAGAGAGCCTGGAGAGGAAAATCCAGGATGAGGCATTTGATGATTATCTTGGCAAACGCCTTCAAAGTATCGGTGCTAAAAAGCCTGTTTTAAAGGAATTTGATCCCGATATAAGATGAAATGCCTTTCATGATTGGGTCTTCACAAGCCTGAGGATTTCATCCGTCCGGACTTTCACTTGCTGATTTGGAATCTTAATGCAGTGAAATCCAAAGGACGAATAGATCTGCTCATGCAGCTTCCCGAATTCAAGGGCGTCAGCCAATGAAATCCGCCGAACTTCTGTATTCTCGATGAATCCCAAGCTATCGATGAAAAAGACCATTCGCTGATAAACACCGTTTTTGATGATCGCTTGAACCAAAACCTCGACGTCTGCTGTGATGCCGTGACCCAGAAACTTCCCCAGGATGTAGGCATCGATGATGGAGCGATCATGAAACTGCACTGTGGAATCCTTAAGAACTTTGGATTCCAGTCGCGCCTTCTGCAGCTGAATGATGTCACTGATAAAGTGGGGCATAGTCCAGGGTTTGTCGATGCCTTGGGCTATCATGCGTGCGTTGATATCGGTGGCCGCCT
>NZ_DASQYZ010000362.1:0-3786 GCF_035638955.1 Oligoflexus sp.
GCCGCAGACCTCTTCAGTGCCGCAGACCTCTTCAGTGCCGCAGACCTCTTCAGTGCCGCAGACTCCTTCAGCGCCGCAAACAAAGTTCGAGTTAACTCGAAGTTTCAGTTGCTACAAGTTAGATGTTTCTATTAAAGTTTATGGGAACATCTAACTGTCGGTGATCTCATGGAACCATTGAGGCAGGTAAGACTTACAGGACCACAGCGGGCAAAGAAATCGTATTTAATAAGAAAGAAGGGCTATACGGTAGAACAGGCATTATTAGAGATTCACGGTTTGGCGTTAAATACCCAGTCCCGACCGTATTCTGTCCCAAGGTCCACCCCGATCGAAATTCAACTTGATGTTGAAAAGCCAAAGCCCATAGGCTTGATGGCAGAAATTCCCGAGCGTCATGAAATCGTGTCGGTTGCCCAGGTTCTGCCGATCCGAGAACATGAAGAATTCAAGCCCCGGGTCACATTCAAACCATCTCAGCCGATTTTCGTCCCTCTCCCGATGCAGACTCAAAGCGGGAAAGCTGCCAGGCAAAATATCCTGGATCTTGATGTCAACTGGCTTTGCCTTGTTGCATGCGGCATTGGAACGCTGCTCTGTAGCGCAGCCCTCATCACATACGGTGCACACGCAGGTGGCAATACAGGCGAGGCTTGGTTCTGGTCCGCTTTGATAGTGATTTCCAGCTCCATTCTGCTGAGCCTGCCGATGGACTGGCTTTCATTCAAGGCATGGGTTCAGAAAGTCCTCGGTCTTTTTTTAATCACTATCGGCTACACAACAATGCACGCCTCAATAGGAAATAAAGAACAGCACGCAGTGTCTGCAGCGGTGGCAGGTTCCACCGAGGTTCAGCAGCTTGAAAAGCGGATTTTGGATATTGAGGCTCAACTTGCGCCGACGCGCAGCGCCATTGCCCGTCTGGATCCTGTACAATATCGCACTCTCATTTCGCGGATACAGACTGCTGCAAAACCCTTGGAGACCGACCTTTCTGCGGCACGGAATTCACTCGTTTCGGCACAAAATAAGGCAATTAGAGGATCAGCAAGCAGCTGGACCCTAGTGGAGTGGCTGCGCCGGCTGATGCTGGAGCCCCTGAATATACTATGCCTGCACGGATTTTTGGAAGGCCTGCCGGGCCTGACGAAAGTCGTCCGAGATAGTGCGATTACGCTGCGCGAGCGGCGCATGAAGAAAAAATTTCAGGTCGGGTTTGCAAGATAGGAGAGACAAAGCAATTCAGTACAACTGAATCCCCCGAAGGGGAAGCGCCAAGGATGGCACGCAAAAGATAACTTTGTGAACGTCGCACTTCCAAAGTTATCCCACCCATCCCCCAAGCGCAACCTCCAGCGGAAAATTTTGTCAAAAATCAGCCATTCACGGCCATTTTTGCGCTCAAAATGCGCATGCCGAGAACGGATCAGGAAACCTTTGCGCTCGGAGAGATCAGGATGATCGTGGCGATGGATCGCGTGTATGAGGGGCAGGGACGCCCGCGGAAGAAAAAAAAACCTGGGACGGATCTGCCTTCCCACTATCAGTTTGCCCTTTGGGCCTATGACAACGGCAAGCGCTACGCGGTGCCGGTGGGCGGTGTCCGCAAGGACAAGCGACCCGAGTACCCTCTGATTTCGACCACCATTATGAACGAAGGTACGGGCACGGAGACCCTCATCTGGCTTCATTTTGACCTTGATTTCAAGCGTGCTCTTAAAAAGTGGATCCGCGACGGAAAACTGGACTGGCCAACAATTGCTGCGACCCTGGCAGCGGATGTTCCGATCATTCTTCGCTACCTGAGCCATGTGGTGCGCTCCTCAGGAGGTCATGGCCTTAGTCTTGCGCTGGCGATTTCTCCGCTTGAGCTGATTGATGAGACCACGGACGTTCAAAAGCTCGCGTTCAAGGTGCAGAACATGATCATCCACATTCTCAATCATCACGGCATGGGCGCCGATGAAGGAGCGCGTGGTCTGAAACGTCTGATGCCGAACATGTTTCGCCAGGAGCGTGTGCTTGATCAGGCTGATTTCGTGCAGGCGTTGATCCAGAAAAAGCGGCCTCGGGTACTGCAGAACCTTTTTTATGCCCTGCGTTTTCATCCTGCTCTCCGCGAGAAAAACAAGCGTGATCGTGATGATATTCTGTGGCCGGACACGCGTGTTGAAAAGCCTCTGGCCCGGCTTTACACGGATATTCTGGATGAGGCGGGGCCGTGGGGATCGGTGCAGATGTCGGCAGGTGGGATAATGAGAAGGTACGGCATCGCAAAGAATACCGTCTATAAACTGCTATCCGATCCCCCGAAGTGGCTGGAGGTTGAGGCGTTGCCGGGAGAGGGTTATCGCCTGACGATTCGCCCTGTCCGTGCATTGACAGACAGGGCTTACGATTTGCTACAAAACCATCAAAACACAGGATGTAAACCGCTTGCTCATATGGACATGCCGGAAAACGTGGAGAAGGGCGAGCGCAATCACTGGCTTGTTACAATTATTCTGACCTGCAAGTGGAAGGGAATTGGCCAGTGTGAGCTCCGCGCGGCGCTTGATCAAATCATAAAACGTGTTCCAGGCTGGCAGAAATCGCAATCGCTCACGCGAAATCTGGGTTCGATAGTGCGGAGCCTCTACCATCACCGGAGCTCGCTGAAGGGCAAATCCCCGGATCAGATTTTACCTGAGTGGTTGCTCGCAGCCTTGCAGCCTGCCAAGCCAAACCGGCTTTCGCAAAAAATTCCTAAGAAGGGATCCCATAGGGATCTCGAGTGCGCTCAGCATGGTCGACAAACTCACCTGGTGAAAGTCCAGTCACAGCCCAAGGAAAGGAGGGAATGTGTAGACGAAGGCAAGGGTGCCCAAAGAAACCCATGGGAGCTGCCCGAGGAGGGAGAAAACGGTTCATCCATGAGGCCAATGCGGGATCTGAAGGAAGCCGTAGTCAAACCTGCTGCTCAAACGTGTGTGAACCTCCGACAGGCCGGGGAGGGAGGACGAGCTGCCTCGAACCAGCAAAGTCCAATATCCTTTCCGCCCTCTCAGGTATTGGAGGTGGGCGAGCAGGGAAAGTTGTCGATCTTACCCGAGGAAGGGCCGTCCAATCCGGGTCGGTGTAACTACGACACCTTAAGCCCTAAGCGGAGCAGCAATGATCCGATGATGGATGGAGGGCCTGCAGATGAAGCCGTAGTAGCCGTAAACTCCCCAGCCGATGAAGATGCTGGTGACAGATCAGAGGGTAAAACTGGGGGCAAACGACAGGAAGTCGAGGTGAAGGGTGGAACAGTCAATGGAACCTAGATTTCAGCTCCAAGCCATCCCTGGGGGGACGACCAGTCCCGAGAACC
Source organism: Oligoflexus sp. (assembly GCF_035638955.1). Classification (GTDB taxonomy): domain Bacteria; phylum Bdellovibrionota_B; class Oligoflexia; order Oligoflexales; family Oligoflexaceae; genus Oligoflexus. The sequence goes on from NZ_DASQYZ010000362.1 coordinate 3,353, forward strand.
ATGGGGATGCAAACCTAAGCGAAGCTGAAGGACAGAGTTCGGTCAACGATTCTACAAGACTCTTCGAGGCTCTATGCGGGATGTGGAATCTTCGCATGGGATTTGAGGCGGTAAAGAAGAACAAGGGTTCCCCTGGAATAGACGGGGTGACAATCACCGAGTTCGGCAGCCGTTTGAAAGAAGAGCTAAGTCAGCTGAAGAAGGATTTGGAAAGCTGGACTTACGAGCCAAAACCAGTGCGTAGGGTGGAAATTCCCAAGCCTGGAAAGAAAGGAGACACACGCGGGCTTGGTATTCCGACGGTCGATTCATAATGCACCTCCTGCAGTATGCTTTTGGGATATTTTCAATCCCTTGATATGATTTGAATTCTTAACCCAGTCATGAAGCGCCTTCTTTGTGCGGCTGTTTAGCGCGATATACCAAGGATGACC
>NZ_DASQYZ010000363.1:0-9220 GCF_035638955.1 Oligoflexus sp.
CAGATTAAAATGCGGACCCGGGGGCAGGCCCCGGGCCGCGAACTACTGAAAGGCATCCCGCGAAGGGGATTTGAATATTTTTGATTAAAGTCATATTGATTTCCTTTCAGTAGTGGGGCCTCCCCCTGAATGGACCCGAAAAGGGAAGGCTAGGTAGCGGCTGCTCAAGTGTCGTCAACGCCGCTACATTTCGAATATATATTGGGAGGCACGGTGGATTCAAAACGAATGATTGTGGGAGTTGATTTTGTCTTCATTCGTTGAAGATAAAATTTTAAACTGCGACGTTCTCTCTTGACAAAGCCCTGCTGAGAAATTTCTTGTGAATGGGATTTGCCGTTGAGATCAGAACAAGAACCGGCTCAACAGGAAGGACGGAACCAAGGCGGGCCGCAACGTCCATTGAAGGATGGCGACCGCGGAGGATGGCGCTAATTTCAGCTTCAGATACGCTTGTAAGTTTTGAAAGACGCGCCGAATTTCTCGACGGATGTGCATCCAGCCACTCTTTTACCAAAACGGAAAACGACATGCTTCTGACTCCAGACCAGGGGTTTTGATCTTCTTAACCGGTGCCGGCATGAGCCGGCCCTGGGCGTGACACGTGATACTTTACAGTCAAATCAAACGTGATATCGAAGACGGATATCACGTCCTCACCTTCGGCCCGTACCTTGATCAAATGCTCCGATGGTTTGCGTTCTGATCAAGCCGATCGGCAAAACATTCGGCAGCTGCTCTCGCATCATAGGAATGAACCTTCTTCCAAGCGGCTTTGCTTCCGGCCTTGCGGCATTTGAAAAGGGGCGGACATTGATGCCGGGGAGATATTTTCCACTGGCTGCAGATTCTACAAACGGTTTCCGTGATCATGAGGGGGGCTCCTGAAAACCGCCGCCCCTATGAGCATAGGGGCGGCAATACTGTCAAATATTTTGGGCTTGATATCAGACTTACACCAGCTCTCAATATCACCGAAATTGCTCGGAACTTCCAGAAGAAACCTCGTTTTCCGGATTCATAAATGACTGTTATATGAAATATTTTTTGAGAATGTTCTCACGTGTTCTACGGGAGCTTTCCTCGAAAAAGCCGCCAGCGCAAATTGCAGAGGTGGCCCGTTCTTTGGCTGTGGAGCAGAAAACTGTAAAGCCAGGGCCTGAAAACTTGCACGAATCAAGGCGACAAGTGATTCATCGGTAGGCCTTTATTGCACAGGCGATTCAGGAGGAAATTCATAAGCAGCCGGCCCCTGTGTTGATGCTGCCTTGGACTCCAATGTCACATCAAACAATCGAATCACATCATCCCAGCTGACACTGCTCTGCCCCTTCGCTCCATCAAAATACAGGGCGCAACGCTTATGATTCATCCCAACCACACGTCCCCATTGGCCAGAAAGGTACAGACGTATCCCGAGGAAGATCGGAAACACATCGTAGCCGGAAAGCATCGCCTGATGGATTTCCAGAAGTTCCGCAGCCATCAGCTCCCCGCGTCTGATGTCGTCAATCGTCCACGATTTTCGCAGCTCAGTATTGGAAGCATCCACCCGATCCGAAACCGGCGAACCCAGAGTTTTCACAAATTTATGAACCAGATCGCGCCGATTTCTGGCCTTCGCGTGCGTTTGATTGAGGACGGCTTGAGCCTTGTGGGCTTGCTCAAAGGCGGCATCAATTTTGGAAGCCTCCGCCGCCAGCTGCTGCTGCTCTCGGTCAATCTGCTCACGAGCACGGCTCTGCGCTTCCTCGCGCCGACGGCGAAGCTTCTCGGCACGATTGGGCATCTGCACTCGCACGAAGTCATAATCAAGAACCAGCTCCGGCTCAGGCGCTGATGACCCTGGTTCCACCTTCTCACTCATCGCGTAGCTGTGCTCGCGGACTATGCGGTCAAGCATTATTCATCGTCCTCCTGGGTTGGCGGGATTGCCGGCACTCCCCTCCTCATCAGAGGCTCGTTCTCTGACCGAATCCCATTCTCTCCGATTGATGAGAGAAATACTCATCGTGCACTTCACCGCGTTTCATGTCCTGGGAGGACTGCGAACGATGAGAACACAATCAGGCGTTTACGTGCTGTCACTCAAAACCACGGTGTACATGCCATACAGATCTTCCATTGACAGAGGAAAAGTATCAAAACACCGGCTTTTTCGCAAGAAATCTGCACTCCATTTCATACTGTAAGAGCGGCTGCTGACAAACAGGGAGACCCGGTCTTTAAAGGATTATTCATCAGGCAAAGTCTCCCCACCAAAGACAAACCTTGAGGGAGACCCCGGCCTCCAAGGATATCTCATGGCTTGAGGTCTCCCCGAAAAGAGCGGCATTGTGCATGCAGGATCCGCCATATGACGCAGCCCTGGCGTGCGTCACCACCACTTCTGCGAAATTCTGGCCCAAAAAGCCGGACTCATGCCTCGGGCCTCTGCCAAATTCAGATTTTAAACGCAAAAATCCAGGGCCCTCCTTGCAGTGGACCCCGGTCAGGGATGGATTTTGGGTCATCTCATGGCGGAGCAGGTCGCATGAGTAGCGCGACACCCTCGTCGGGTTCGAACTGTGTTATCAGTTCGCGGCCTCTCCGCCTTCGCTCTCGGATCAGACCGAGGACGAAGTCGAGCGAGGCCTGCTCAATAAAGCGTATCATGCGGCCATTGGACTTTCTTTTGCCAGCGTAAAGGCCAAACATGGCAAGAAATTTCTTGAGGAACTGGACTGCGCAGCGTGGCGGCTTTTTGGGATCAATGATGCCGCGAAACAGCTGGTTCAGAGTTGAGGCCATGGATAAGGCCCATTCCAGAAAGCACATGGCATCGTCCGAGCGGAATTCGCCCTGAAACCGGTTGCGGGGATCAAGGCCGAGTTTCGCCATGCCCTGAAGAAGGACGCTACGCCTCTCCTCTGCACGAAAAAGTGCCCCCTTGCTCGTGTGCTGTTTTCCCTCTTTCTCATCGAACCATTGCACATCCGACTCAGACGAGGCGGCCGTCTCCATGTTTTTAAGACGCCAATCGCCACCGCGCAGATAAAATTCGATCGTCGGCCTTTCGATTTTTCCACACATAAGCTCGCGAATTTCATACGAGCGGATCATGGCCTGATCGATGTCCGTTATCAGGTCGCGGCGTTTCATCCGCTTATGGAGGTCCTCGTCGATCTCCTCGGCCTTTTCGATCGCCTCGATCTCCTCCTCCTTCAGCTTTTTGCTGATCGAGCCCATGTCCCTGCTCTGCTCGAGGTCCTTTGGAGCCTCGGGCAGCATCTGCACATCATGCCCCAGCGTCGAAAGAAAATTCATCGAGAGGCAGCGGTAGTTTTCGAGCGATCGCAGCTCGCTCTCATCCATCAAAAGGTTGAGATCGTCGAACATATCGGGCTGGCCGATCCACTCACGGTCGGCCATGAGCTTGAGCTTTGCGGCCCGGGTCGATCGATCGCCGATGAAAAGCAGGGTCCTCTCCATTGTCCGGTCGCGGCCGATCATCTGGCTCTGCCCCTGCACGGTCACAACGCCTGTGAAGATGCCGAAGTGGTTTTTAAAATGCGGGACGGTTATGGATAAGCCGGCGTCGATCTTGGGCGTGTAGATGATCGCCTTGTATTTCACCGCCTCACCATTCGGATTTCTGGCGAATGCCCCGACACGACCGAGGTCGGCCTGGCGAGGTGTGCCGCAAATCAAAAGAATTTCCTCTGGCTGAAGGACGCCATCACGCAGAATCCTTCGGTGAATCCGCATGGCCTCCTTTGCACTGTCAACGCTCAAAGCCGCCGTTTCACCGCGCTCAAGGGCCGCGCTGAAAGCCGTCCGTATAGCAGCCCTGTCGTCTGTCACGTGGATTTTCAGGCGCTTTCTTTTGTGCTCCGGGTAGGCGACATCAATAAAAACAATGTCCCGATGGTCCATTTTTTTGATGGCGTCCACCACCGCCTGGTCGGCGAAGGCGTCGCAGGAGAGCGTGAATTTCGCCGTCTGGATCGTCCTCACAAGCTGCAGCGAGTTGGCCTTGCATGTGCGATGATCGCCAAGCCGGAGGCCCTGGATGATCAGCGGCTTGACCTCGTCCATCGCAAAAAAATGCAGACCATCCAGCCAGTGCTTTCCATCGGGCTCCTCGGATTTATAACGCCTGGAGCCCAGGGAGTTTATGCAGGTGGCGAGCGCCCCCCGGTGCCGAAGCTCCTCGCGAGTGACCTCCCTGTAGTGGGCAATTTGAAGGCGACGGCAAATGTCGTCGATCACAAAGACGCGCGGCAGGGCCACAACCGAAGGACCACCGGCATTCTTCATCAGCCAATTGATCACGCGCTCGGTCTTGCCGGTGCCAGGTGGCGCGCGAAGAATGATGTGATGCCCGAGCCTTGCGTGGACCTTTATCGTTTCGAGAACCTCGGGCGGGCACATCGGCCAGCCGCTCCCGTCCCAGGCCACCTTGTAGCCATAGCGATGGTCCACACCTTTTATTTCGAGCAGCCGCTCAGCCTTCGCACGCTCCCGTTTTAAAAGGGCACTGGCCGTTCGGGTGAAAATATCCTTGGGCACCATTCCGCCAGTCATCGCCTCGACGAAGCGCGCAGCGTCCGCAACCGGTGTGCGCCAGCCGACAAAGGTGGCGCGAACGAAATCCTCGATATATTTTTTCTGCGCCCCGTTTCTGCCATCCTTATCATATCTTGCAACGCGCAGCATCCGCAGCGCCCAGCCATCGCCCGTGCCGGGCTTCTCGACCTTTTCCGTGAGCACTTCCCTGAGGCCGTCGCTGCCCCGCTTAAGCGCATAATCGTTGGCGTCGGTCTTTTCACCATCAAGCGCCGGGATGATGGCAAAGCGGACATTATGCTCCTTTGCGGCCGTCATCGCCGTGAAAACGCCGGTGTTGCCCTGGTGCTTTTTGTCCTCTGTCCGGACATCGTTGTCGGCCACGATCACGACGTGTTTGCCCGGATTCTGCCGCTTCGCCGTTCCGGCCACACTCGCAAGGTTTCCGGCAGAGTCGGCGATATAGACGGCGCAACCGGTTGCGTTGTGGATGCTCACGGCCGTCGCCAGACCCTCGGCCACGTATATGCGCCAGGAGCAGGGTGGATTGCCTATGACCGTGAAGGCGCCTTTGTACGATCCCTCTTTACGTCCAGGCGAAAGTTTCTTTTCACCGTTGGCCCAGATGCGCTTCATGCCAACATAATTGCCAGCGGCATCGCCGAGGGCATGGACGAGGAAGACCTCATCCGAACCCTTGCCAAACTGCTGTTTTGCAGTCATAGCGCGTACGTCGAAAAATTCAGGCAGATTTGCGATGCCCTTTTTGATCAAATAGGGAAAGCCGGTGTCGAGCCTCGGGGCACCTTCATATGCGGCTTTATCACGCCGCCAGTCGGCCTCTCTTTTGATCTCCTCCTGAGCCTTCTTTCTGGCTTCCTTCTCCTGGCGTTTTTTCCGCTCCTTAGCGTGGCGCTTTTGGGCCTCCAGTTCGCGCTGATGTCCTGACCCGTCCATTGCCTCCTCGCCTTCGGCCCTCAGGGGGGAACTCAGGGGATCGCCCTTTGCGCCAATGCCGCCAAGGCCGCGTTTCACCCAAGGCTCCTGCATCCCGACAGTGCCCGGCGAATACAATGTACCACCAATGCCGCGCGGCCTTATGGTCAGTTCGCGTTCGATTCGACCCTGCTTGAGTGTGTGCATATACACGTGGCAGCAGTGGCAGCCGCGGCTGTCATGCCAGGTTTTTAGCGCCAGAAATTGTGCACCTTTGTGCTTTTTGTTCAGCGGCACGAGCTCGCTTTTATAAGTTCCAGCGCCGTGCAAAAAAGGTAGTGAAGCGGGCCAGTCGATATTGCAGTCCTTGGCCATATCAAAAAGTTCGGCATAACGTGAATCCAGAAGATCGCGCAGCTCACTCATCCGGGTACCACCGTCTGCTGAATGAGCCGAAAAAAACACCGCTCTCCGCCAGCGGCATAAAAAGACGCGACTACAATCCTGTGGTCGATAATGACTCTCATATCCCTGTCCTCAATCAACGTCCGATCAATACCTTGATCGGAAACAGCCAGAAAAATTTATAGCTTATGCGTGGCGCGTCAGGCGGACTCTTGGCCCGCCATGAAGAACGAGATGCTTATATGGCACTCGCCTTTCCTGGGTTTTTGCGATTTTTTCTGTTGCGAGGAGATCCGGGCAGAGGGTACAAGGCCAAAACGTTCTAGTTTTGGAGTTTTCTTGTGCCCTGCACAGCGAAAACGGTTCGGCGGCTGCTGGTTACAGTCGCCGAATACCGTTTTTCCTTCGTCTTCATTTCATGCTTTTCCTTCCCTGTTCTTCAGAGTGAAAATTCCTGATCGATCTCCATTCTAATAAAATTCGATGATGTCTCTTGTGTGTGTTCCCTGAGCATGGCATGGTTCACAGATCACATTGTTTCTGATCATCTCTTCCTCTGACTCTCATAGTGACTCCTCGATTTTCTGTAGCTGCATCGTAAAAATTGCAGGACGTTAGTCATCGGGCAGGATACCGACTCCATTTTCCTACACAAACATCATTCTTGTGTTTGCTGTCGATTTCCATGTCATGATAAAACGAGTAATCCCACGACGGAGAGAAAAAATGACGGGATTGCGACCGGAAGATGCAGTTAAGCACTACCTACAAAGATGGTTAAATATTCCTGGCAACAATCTACGCATCCTGGAAGAAATATCCCAGATTCCGTATAACACTCTACATAGGCTATCTCAGGGAGCGAATGCTCCAAGTGCTAACGTGCTTTCAGCTATCGGCGAAGTTATTTGCAGCAGATCTGAAATAATCGAAGTAATGGACCTCGTTGGCCCAAGCATTGCAAATCTTATGCGAATCTGGTCGTCACTGGATAATCCCGGAGAGAAGCACGGAAAGAGAAACTATGTCTGTAACGACAAATATTTATTCTCGGTTTATGCGCTGTGCAGTCGTGTATACGGAGCATCACATGGAGAAATAAAAGAATGCTACGGAAAACAAGGATTGGAGTATCTCCAAATCCTGGTAACCGAAGAAACAGTTCAAGTCATGGACGGTAGGATATATGTCACCGACAGGGGAATTGTCTTTAATGAGCGTTTCAATCATAAAGCAATTTCATATCTTAACGAGATGTGCCCAGAAGCGTGTTCAGAAAACCCATATTCTACACGACTATGGGTCATAGAAAATCTGAACGAAAATACCATTCGTGAGCTTGCCCGGAAAGTTAGAGAACTAGAAAGCAACGTTCGAAAAATAGTGTGCGATCCTAACAACTACGGTGATGGTACCTGGATCTTCACAATGGTTTCCGAAGGAAAAAATATCGAAAACAGCGATATGATCGCTGAAGGGGAATAGCGATGAAAAATTTTCGAACCTTCTATTTTTGTGCAATGATTTTGTTTCCGCCATGCCTCCTCATTGGCGGCATTGGCGTCGGAGGCGGCGCTCCTCCATCCGTCTCCCTCGAAACCATGTCCACACTCCAAGCCCGCGCCCTCGACGGCGACCTGATCCGCATCAGGGATCTCGGTTCAGATCCTGTGTACCTGCAGGCTGACACGGAAAACATGACAAGGACGACCCTGCAGGCCTTCGTACTGCCAAAGGGAGATAAGGTGAAATTGTTCGTCGAAGATCCAGTGGATTCGGCTCAGAGAAATCTGATGCTTGGCATGGCTCGGACGATGAGAGCAACGATGCCCGGCGTGCTTCCGATTCTGCCTACAGACATCACGCTGAAGCCGAAGCCGATCATTGATACTGTGAAGGTTACTGATATTGACGCTGGAACATTGGAAAAGATTTCTGCCACTGGTGCGGCGGAGTAAAAAGATGTCACAGCCTGTGGCTCCCGCGTGGGCTTTTTTTTGCGGTAACGAGACGGAACCTGCCTTCGAGCGGTTTTTTTTTTGCGAGGGGAGAATACGAATGAATGCTGCAAGCGTTCTTCATGCCAAAATCCACGGACGAGCAATAGTCTTCTGCGCACGTGTAATGCCTGAACTGGAATGGCTCATTGATCTTGATTTTCAGCAATTGACCGAAGAAGGCATGATACTCGTCAGACCAGACATTGCCGGATTTTCGTCCGATGATCGATGTCAAGTGGTCATTGAGGTATCAAAAACAACCAGGAATCAGGATCTTGGTTTAAAGAAAGACTTCTACGCAAGGGCTCAGATTCCAGACTATATCGTACTCGATTGCGTGGAAAAAAAAGCCATCATTTTCAAACTCAACGAAACCAACCAGTATCATGCAGTTCCCGCTTCGGGAAATTTTTCTGATATTGAGACTATTTTTGCATCAAAAGCCTAAGGACTGAGACATATGGCCTCCATCAATCTCGCGATACTCATTGGCAACCTTGGCAAAGATCCACAGCTGCGGCACACTCAGGCCGGAACAGCCGTCTGCACTTTCAGTATCGCCACCACAGAAAACTGGACGGACCAGAGCGGACAAAAGCAGTCAAAGACCGAATGGCACAATATCGTTGTCTGGAACAAGCAGGCAGAGAACTGCGCGAAGTATCTACGTAAAGGCCGAGCGGCATATATTGAAGGCCGTGTCCAAACGCGATCGTGGGACGACACCACGGGGCAGAAGCGGTATACAACAGAAATCATAGCGGAAACGGTGAAGTTTCTCGGCAGTGTTGCTGCGGCCGACCAGGAACGCCCGTCAAGACCAAAGGTCGAGACCGTCTCATCGCAATTCGTTCCGCCACCGTTTCAGCCTCCGCCCGAAGACAATAAGCGTGGAAACCAGTCCGTTATGGGTCTTGATGATATTTTGTTCTGAGGAGAATCCCAATGGCCACCGAAATCATTGAACAATCCATTCGCGCTTTCGAGCTGCAAAAGTTTGGTTCCAATTTCATGAACGAAAAGCAGGTGGCCTCGATTGCCAAGCAGGCAGTTGCCACCGACCGCCTCGGCGACGAGGCCTGGATGCACAAGCAGCTTGCCACATTCCATAAGCAGCTGACCGAACCAGCACCGGTGCCAAAGCCGCAATATGAGAAGAAGGTGGAAGTGCTCGACATCGATCTGACGAAGATGCTTCCTATTGCCGGGCGATCTACTGAGCTTTCAGTGAAATTCGATGAGATTCCTAACGCAGTCCCAATCGGCGATAAAAAATTATTCTTCAAAATCAAATCAGACGAGCGTGTGTTCGATGTAACTCTCGGCGAGAA
>NZ_DASQYZ010000364.1:0-7338 GCF_035638955.1 Oligoflexus sp.
TATACCAATTATGATATTTTCCCACAGCTGAGAAGACGTAGCAGCTTCCATTAAGTCACCTTTTTCGTTGGCGAGATGGAAACTTAGTAGAGATATTTGAGAGTTATGGAAATTTATAAAAATTAACCGAATGACATTGCCGTTGCCGACCCCGACTCCCCTAAGAACCGTGCTTGAAAGTTTCCCCTCACACGGCTCAAGCCTTTCTAAGGCCATCCGATGCAGCACGAAAGTGAGCCCACGTCCGACTGGTCTTTCATTGCGAGATAGTTTGGAGAACCGTGAGGGGTGGTCGGCAACGGCCACCTCTTAACCAACTTTTCGCAGCTGGGCGTCTGCAGCCATCCGAACAAGGACTTCGTGACCTGGCGCTGCACTGAACGCAACCTGTTTGATCATTCTAAGCGGCTGCTCTTGTGATGCAACATCACCCAGTTTAAACTACAGTATCTTCACCGATCTTTCTCAATACCGAGGCGAGCCATACCAATGCAAATCCAAGAGGCTCTTTTTCGCCTTTCAGGATAGATTGAAGCTCACTCCAGTCATCGGATAATTGGCCTTGGGTAAAGTTTTTTGGATCAGCATATGTGTCGTAAAGCTGCTCCTGAGGTATGCTCCAGTAAAAATCTGACTCAATTGTCAGACTTGAATGACCTCTATGTTCTAAATGATCAAAGAGCTTATTTGCTATGGACCTTAATTCAGAAACTTTAATTTCCACTTCAGCCTCCGTTCTTAAGCTTTTCAATCCAGTTTTCGAAATTCCGGATCTCTCCTTGAAGGTGATTGATCCTGGTATTGATGATCCTGGATCTTATCTCAGGCGTAGGAGCATTTTTCAGATGACCTTTGTTATCATATAGATCTGGATTCGCACTAAACTTTTCAAGTTTATCTCTGTGTTCTTGCAATCTCTTTTCCAAACTTCGGATGCTCTTTTGACTCGAACCAACACTACCAGCTGTCGTCATGTACTTTGCAAACTTTGCGCTATCATTTCCAATTGCACCCTGCAAACTGCCAAGCGCACTCTCAAAATCACCAGACACTGCATAAAGCCCAGCATTAACCCCGTCCGCAGTGCAACCGATCAGCCCTGGCATCGCACCCAGCGCATCAATACCCGATTGAAGAACTCCAAAGGCAATTTCATCAACCTCTCTTTGGTCAATGCCCACCCTTTCGAGCTGGGTCCTTTCCATCATGCGCGCATGGGCTCCATCATTCATCAGCCTTCCCATGGCAGCCGTCAGCGCACCCTGTTCGAAGCTTCCACCGGTCGCTTCTGAGACCGTACCACCTACAACCGCGGCTATGGCCGCATTGGATGCATACTCCCAGCCCTTGGGTTCCGCACTGAAGCCGTAGCCGGATTCATCAAGACCCTGCCCGATAGCCTGAGACAGCCCGGCCGAGAGGAATCCGGACTCGAATTTTCCACCTGCCGACACGGACGAGACGCCGCCGACCATGCCATGAGCCGCCACTTTTCCAATACGCACAGCCGGCGTCATATTGACTTTATAAAAAGCCGATCCAACCAGGGAGAACGCCGCTCCGGTGATCGCCCCATTTAACGCTGCTTTCGAATCCCCTCCGGACGCCACGTAGGAGCTTGTATAACCTACTGCAGCCGAATAGGCCATTTGCTGATACCAAAGGGCACCGGCTCCCGGCCCTATCCACGTGGCCGCCGCTGAGATTGCGATGGACATGACCAGCCGCTGATTCTGCGAGTTGCTGATCCACGAGCGACCCTTTTCCCAGTTATTGGAGAGGAACCTGCCAGGGTTGGTCAGAAGATCGCCCGCTCCTTTTCCAACATTGGAAATCTGCCGTCCCCAATGCTTGAGCGTTCGACTGCTGAAAAAGTGCCCCGTGGGATCATTATAGGCGAGGGGATTGTTCATGACATACGTATATCGATTCAGATTCTGAATCTCGGTTGGATCCTGCACGTAGGGGTCAGCTGAAAGGAAGAGCCCGATCGTCGGATCGTACATGCGGCCTTTCATGTGAACGAGGTTCATGCTGTCAATCTGCTCATGGCCCGTAAAGCCACGGCTTGTGGCCTTCGGCTTGAACCCATCAATCCAGTTCAGGCTGTTCCCATTTCTTCGCTGACCATAGGGATCGTAATCGAATCGTTCGGTGACCTGACCGCTGTGATCAGCGACCGCGATATTGGAGCCCAGGTAGTCCTTGTAGAGATAATTTTCGCGGTATTCGGAACCCTCCATCTCAACCACAAGGAAACCGCCGACATAATGCCTTTGAACCGTGCCTTCCGTGGATTCAAAGGTTTCGAAGCCCTCACCGGCATAGAGTGTCGTGGTCTTTTCACCATTCACCAGATCCTCGCGGCTGAGCAGCTGTCCACCGAGGCCATAGACGAATCGGGAAACGTTGGTGCCATCCCTGACCTCGGTTGGAAGATCGAGGGCATTATAGACAAGACTTCTTTTATCAGACTTCAGGAAATTGCCTCTGCTGTCCGCGCAGAACGTCCTGGTCCCGATTTTCTTCAGGGCAAATGGACTGGTCACACCGCCAGCGCACCCTTGACCATATTCATAGGTTCCCACATCACTGCGGGATTCAATCCGGCCCATGCCATCGTATTTCATTGTGACGGTTTTGAGATCAGGACCGGTAAAGGTTTTCAGTCGATCGATTTCATCATATGTGAACGACTCCGTTACTCCCGTCAGGGCATCCTCACGGGTGCGGAGACTGCCATTGTCATAGTAGTCATAGGATTTGGACACCAGGCTTCCAAGGCCTGGAGTGGTGGCAATATTCGATGAAACCCTGTCGTTTTTCTCATCAAGGTTAACGTAAACGGTGCTGCCATTGCCAAGTTTATAGCTCCGGACTGCCCCGTTTGGATAAAGCTCCTGAAGTTTCCAGAGTGCCTTTTGCGATCCCTGAGCGCGAATTTCCGTAAGCTCGCTGACGCCGCCATAAACATGGTCGACTGCAAAACCGCTCGGATATCCAAGCTGCTCGACACGGCCGAGGGCATCATACCTGGTCCAGCTTCGATAGGTTTTTCCCAGCAGGATCTGAACCGTTTCGGAGGGTCTTGACAGGGAATCATAGTCATAGGTCACGGTGGAGTCAGGTCCATTCGCAGTGGCGGGCATGCCAATGCCGTTGGACCGGGTGTCATAGGAAAACCTTTCGGCAAAGGGAGCCTGCCCCGTGAGGAGCCTTGTCCTGCTCAACGGACGACCCAGAGCATCATACGATGTATTGGTACCGGTATTCCCGTTGGATTCCACAGCCGGCAATCCGAAGGCATTGTACGTTGTAGAGGTTGTTCCTGTGGTCGGATCCACTAGCCTGGTGCGACGCCCGTGGACATCATGGTCCATGCTGGTAATATTCCCTGCATCGTCAGTAAGTGTGGTCATCCGTCCGGCTGCATCGTATCGATAGCTGATGCTTTCATTTTTTGCATTGGTGACCTTCAGCAAAAGGCCACGAGCATCCTTTTCAAGCGTTTTCGTGTGTCCAAGGGCATCGTACTGGGTGGTGGTCAGGCCGGAAAAGACAGTTTCGATGCGTGTCTGGTCCGGGAAAATAATGCTCTTCTGCCTGTTGCGATTGTCATAGGCAAACTCGGTCCAGTATTTTGGCTGTTCACCAGTGAAATAGGGTTTGGAAACCTTCCAGATCTGACCATTGGAGTGCCAGATCTGATCCTGAGCCGTCTGCTTTTCAGTGGAAAGACTTTTGACCGATCGCACAACCCTGCCGAATGAATCCCGCCAGGTTTTTTCTTCACCAAAACCCTGCGTTGAAGCCTTTTCCCAGCTTTTTGCGTTGGCTGGACAGGACGCATCACAGAATCCGCGCTCGATCCTCGTGGTCACAAGTGAGGGTGTTGTAATCGTTTCAATTCTATTGGCTTTATCATAAGTGTAGGTGGTCTTGAGACCGTTCATATCCCAGGCATCTGTGACAAGTCCTGTGTCCGGGTCCACAGCCTGAGAGGCCAAATGACCAAGCGCATTGACCTGCTCTCTCACGAAACCCTGACCATCGTACTTCGTTGTTGATGAGGTCACCCGGGAGAAACCGAGTCCCTCGCCATGTTCCGGCCCCCAACTGGTCACGACTGCATCCACAAGACCATAAGGATTCAGGTTTCGCTGGAACTCCTTTTTGATCCAGAGAGGTGAACCGGGTTCCTGCAGCTCGAAAGACATGCGACCTTCGCTATCATAGCCAAACTCACTCACATTGACGATTTTCCCGGTATTCAGTGAGTCTGACTTCGTGGTTTTGATCTGTTTCACGCGACCGATTTGCCATGACGTCTGATCGTTTTCAAAAACGCTCTCCACGACTGTCGTGTAGGTACCGTATCCGTCCTGAACCTTTGTCTCCACGTGCTTCGCGTTTCGGAAGTCATCATAAATGCTGTCAACCTTGACCGTGTATATCTCCGCACCGGCTTCATCGAAAAAGTTCGATAAAGACGATTTTTCATAAGCAAAGCGATGAAGGGGATGATCGGCAAAAACCTTGACTTCAAACTCACTGCCGGTACGATTAATAATTTTGCGGCCTCCCTTCTGTGAAAAGGTCTCAGCTTTTACAAGGCTCCCATGAATGAGGCGTTCAGTATCGTGGCTAAAATACTCATGGGTTTCGGTACTCGAATTATGATCGATGACCATGCGTTTTGCAAAACCAAGGAAACCAAATCCTTCAACATCGAAGACCGCGTCCTCGTATTGGTAGGTCACCTTGAAATCAACGCCATTGCTTCCGGTCCTGCTGATTTCTCTGACGACGGAAAAATGTCCTGCGAGCGGAATTTTTGGGTAGGTTGGCTGGCCGGTTCTTGTATAAACGGAAGAATCAGTAATATCCGCATAGGCAAAGCTTGTCACGTTGCCCAGCCCATCTTCAATTCCGGTCAGCTGCAAGGCGGAGCTTTCCATCTCCGCTCTCCAGTATCCATCCCTGTCTGAAAATAAAAATTCCAGGCTTCCATTGGCATCAAGATCTTCAATTTCTATTTCGCCCGCCGAGGAACTCCAGCGTAGTAGCCTGGTGAGTTGTTCCGAGACCACCGGCTCCTTGCCATCGATGGGGCGCCCTTCTCCATAGATGATCTGCACGCCCTCTTTTTTAAATCCAACAAAGTCGGCAAGCCCATCCCTGTTGGCATCAAAAAGAAAACGTCTATCAGAACTGCTGTCCCATCTTTTGTTTGCAATCTGGTCGGAAAGCCACTTTTCATCCTGTGCGAAACCGCGACCGGTGTTAAGGGCGACGTAAATACCGTCGAGTGCATAGCCGACCAGATCGATCAGGCCATCGCCGTTCATATCCGCAATGCGGCGGAATGCATGAGTGTTACTGTAAAAACGGTCATAACCAAAGCCATTCATCCACTGGGTCGGTGGATCAAACCCGGTGCCATTGCCCAAAGCCACCTGAACATCCTTGCGCCAAAGACCAAGGATATCGATGAGACCATCGGCGTTCACATCGACGAAAAAGCGAGGGTGCTCAACCCGGGACCAGGCATGATTGAAACCCATGGCCGCAAGTACCGGCGTGTCTCCGCCGACAAAAGTTCCATTCTGATTCAACGCAAGATATACGCCATCCGCTCGAATGCCCATGATGTCAGGCAGGCCATCGTTATTTGCGTCGGCAATGTAGCGGAAATCTGATCTTACGCTCCATCCAATCCCGAAGTTGCCACTAATTTTCCTGAAGCTTTCGTAACCGGAGCCATTCCATCGGGCGACAAAGACACCATTCATTGTTGCATTGCTCAGAAAGGTGACAATGTCCGGATATCCATCACCATCCATGTCATTGAGCGAAAACATATCGTAGTTTGGATCCCAGTTTTCGGACCCCGAAAAGGGAACCTTAATCCGTTCTCCCATGCCGTCACGACTTCCAAGGCTATAGGCCACCTCACTCTTTCTAATCGCAATGAAGTCTGTAAAACCGTCTCCATTGATATCCTGGAAAGCCCGTCCGGCTCTGCCTGAAGACCAGATCCCGTCAACTGTGGTGGAGTATTCTTTAAGGATACGCGATTCCTGCTCGCTGACCCTGGGAGTCTGCCCACCCTGATAGTGAAATCTGGTGGCGGGGAAACAGGCCGCTCCCTTGAAGCACTGTTGAATGGAATCCAGTACCGGCCATGCAAAATTCTCTATATTCCTATAGGCCAGTTCGTAGGACCATTGGATGGATGACGACGCTACATCGACCCCGGTCAACAAAAGTTCTGAGTCAAACTCCCTGCCTGCAATATAGCGGCGGTGAGGACGTCCGGTCTGGACGTACTTGAACTCAATCGAGCGATAGCCGGGCTTATTGAAGACCCGGTTGCCGCCGTAGAGGACCTTATCAAGATAAAGGCGCTGGCCGTTTTCGAAATAGGTGAAATCGATCGCGTTTCCGCTGCGATCCTCAATACGATTCAAATACCAAGTCAATGCTGTCGTGGCATTGCCGTATTCCCGGCTTCCTTTGGACTCACCAAATGTCCATTTTTCCCCTGACCGTGTGGTAAGCTGGAAGTACTCACCGTTGAAGTTAATTTTTCTGAAATCGTCCAGAAAAGGCCGATAAACAGCGCCGCTTTGAAGGTTTTGTCCCTCAACAAGCAGAAGTTTCTGGCCATCAATGCAGATACTGTCCAAATTATTCAGCCCAATGGCGCGGTGAGCGCCCTCAAATTTTCGGTGGCCCGCGCAGCGCCCAATGGAGCTAATTCCACCCAGATTCCAGCCATATCCGGCGACATCTCCAGCGCTCATCGATGAGCTGTATATCAATGAAAGTTTGGGTGAAAATCCGCTTCCGACAGGCAGCACTTCGAGCGGAATCGAGCTCTGGGCATAACCAAGCTGTGAAACCTCAGCCGATACCGGTAAGGCGCCGGCAACAACAGGCAAAGTACCCCCTGTATTCTGCGACGTCACAATACCATTGAGTCGTGAGAGGGATTTCTTCTCACTCGAGCATCCTACTGAAAGCATAAGAATAATAAACAGTAACGTAAGCAGGGACCTGGAAAAACTCATGTCATGACTCCGGACGTTTCACTTCAACCAGCTTCGACTGACTTTCAAGGTTATTCCGCCTAACCTTTAAAGCACTATTGATCTGTGCTATGGACGCGTATATATACCCCACCTGCACGAGTTTCGGGAGCGTCGGGAAATTGGTGTCCGGGGTTGAAAATTAGTTCAGCAGCCCGATTTCTTCAATCGCATTCTCTATCGTGTTTTTCTCTTCCTTCTCTAAATGCCTTGTATAAAGCTTAGAATCGATGCGGTGCAGTCCCCA
>NZ_DASQYZ010000365.1:0-7325 GCF_035638955.1 Oligoflexus sp.
GTAGATCTTTTCAATCACATCCGGATCAAGGCCATGTTCCTGGGCCCAGCCCCGGCGTTCACGCAGCATGGCATGGACCCGGTCTGCAGCTCGAACGCTGGCTTCACCTGACTTGAATCGAGCGGCTGATTTCACGAATTCAAATCGCTGACCCAGCGCGGAAATTATCTGGCGATCGATAGCATCGATCTCGGTCCGAACCTCCGCGAGGCTGGTGCATTCGTGTGGCTGTTTCATGCATGTCCTCAGTTGGATGAGTGGATTCCATTTGGCCTTCACTTGTATAGGAAAATCCTGGCGGCGTGTCTACCCAGGAAGACACTTGAGTTGACGTCCATCCGTCATGAACTTTTATTTGGCATCATTTCTGCTCCGCTGATGGGCCGCTTTCTACCGCAATTTACCCAGTAATGATAGACGCAGGACCGAGTGGTCCATCATGTCGATCAGGCTCCGATTTTATTCGTCCGGCTCTGATTTTTATTTGCAGCATAAGACCGCATTCACCGTCTCCCAAAGTGGTAACGAGAACCAATGCAGAAAACACTTTCACTTTTTAGAGACAGGGAGCAAATCTCATGAAGCTATTTTCATCACTCATGGCGTCAGCGGTGATCGCCACAGTCTGTTTATCAGGCTGCGGCAAGGTCTCCGAGACAACGAGCAGCACCAAGGACGTTGCGGACTGTCATTCCATTTTTTCCAATCGCGTCCGTCTTTCTGTTGGCCCCTACCTGGGCTCGCTCACCGTCTATCCTCAGGGCACCGGTCTGGGTGTGGCCAGCATCGAGGTCGATGATGGGCTCGAAGCATCCTGCGGCCGTTCCGATGTCACAGGTTCCGTGAGCTATAGCTATGTTCCCTTCACCCCTGATTACACGCTCACGCTCGATCTCACAAGTGCATCCTGCGGCAACCGTCGCGTCGTCGTCACGGGTGACTGTACGTCCAATGGAGTGGCGACAGCCGAATGGGATGGGTACCAAGGCACGCTGATCCGCAACCCGTGAATCTTAAGGCACCTGACATCCAGTTTTCGATAGGACCCACCCAAGGTGGGTTGGTCCTTAGCCATGAGAAAGGAGTTCTGTATGAAAAAATTTCTGAAATGTTTCGTCTTTGCTGCCACTCTCCTGACACCTGGTTTCGTCTATGCTGATGGCGAATGGATCAATATGGGAAACTATGGCGTCGGCTATGAACACCTGTGCCGCTATCATCGCGATACTTATACAGCGATGAGCATGCAGGCGGACTGTCTCTGGAACGGCAATGGCGTGACGCTTTGGGTTTATTACCGCTCCTGATCGTCACGCGGGGCGATGGGTGACCTTGCAAGAGGTCGCTTATCGCCTGCGAATCGATATCTGTTCGAGACCTTGTTCAGATTGCCTCACGCTGCTGCAGCGTGGGTGCCTGCTACCAGGTCTGGGTCAAACCAGAGAGCAGTGGAACCAACGCTCGCGATAGGACTCAATGAGCCAGGGTCGCATGTGAAATCGGCGACTTTCCCCGCGCTCTTTCTTTTTGTTTCGCAGATTCTTCCAACTCCTCTTCCTCTTGAAGAGGATGCCGCGGATTGGTCCGATGGCGCCAGATACGAATGAGGCTGTCCAGGAGAGCCAGGAGAAGAGGACCGGCGATCAAGCCTACGGACCCGAACGCTGTGATACCGCCGATCAAGGACAGAAAGACCAGCAGAGTATGCTGACGAATCTTCTTTCCGACCAGCAGGGGATAAAGAAGATTATCAATCAGTCCGATGACCACCGAACCAAAGAAAACAAGTATGAGCCCTTTGGTCACTTCACCTGTCATTATCAGGAAACCCGCGGCCGGAATCCAGACCAAAGCTGCACCGAGGACCGGCAGGACTGCGAGGATCGCCATCACCCCACCCCAGAGCAAAGCTCCGGGCAGACCCAAGACAAGAAAAACCAAACCTCCCAGGATCCCTTGGATGAGCGCCATAAGAAGGTGACCGTTGACCGTGGCGCGAATGGTATCGTGCGCACGTGAGAAAATCAGATCATTCTCCTCGTGATGCAGCGGAAGAAGATCACGGGTCTTCTTCTCGAATCGCTCGCGATCGCGGAGGAGAAAAAACACGATCAGAAGGACGATCGCCCATTCCGTCAGTTTCCAAACTGTCAGCGAAGCGAGGGCGGGCAGCCGCGAAGCGATCGCGGAGGCTGATTTCTTAAGCTGTCCTTCCAATTGACCCGCGTTGGTGAGTTGGCCCACCTTCTCATTCTTTTGCGTGAACTCTTGAACCTTGGCCTTGAAGTCGTCCTGCTGCACGATTTGCACTGCATGTCGCACTTCCTTGACCAGTTCAGCCGCAACGAAAACCAGAGGCGCAAGAATCAAAAGGCCGGCGAGAAAAGTAGCCAGCCCCGCCGCCACCGATTTATTTTTGAAACGCTTTTGAATCCAGCGATGAAGGGGATAGACCGTTACGGCCAGGGTCAGAGCCCAGACCAGGGAGTAGAGGAAGGGCGTAATCACCTGCGCGCATCCGTAGAAGATCAACCCGGTGGCCAGAGCCAGCATGAGAGCGTTCAGTTGCCGGCGGTCGGACCAAAAGATGTTTTGTTGCTCTTTACCAAGAATTGCAGTGTGGTCTTCCATGGTTGCGTCCCAGATTTTGGAGGTTGAATTCACAAACTCTCCCAGCCGGAAATGCAAAATTAGTACCATAGACTTTTTCCTGATCGCTTTACGCCATCATGGGCCCTCGATGCATGGAAGATCAGTCGGGACTTCCGCCAGGGATTGGCGGATGTCCAGTCGATGCTGAAGGTCCGCCTCGCTTTTCGCCTGCAGAAGACAAAGGCGGGTTTGCTCACCCAAAGGCTGCACGAAATCCTGAGGCCAGTCCTGAGGTCGGCTTTCATTCTGCATGTTTTCAGGCCAGGTAGCCGCATGGAAAGGAACTCAGACATCTGGTGAAAACGCCGAAATACTCCAGGGCCCTGGAGAGAGCTTCTTCAATCTCAGTTTGAAATCAGTTTTTCAGCTCTGGATAGAGAGCGCGAATGCCAGCCAGGTCACCAAAAGAAAGCCGCTGGACTTTCAGATTGCAGTAGGACATTACGGAGTCATAGTCCGGTCTGCCGATGTAATCAATACGATCCGGCCTTTCTGAAACGTTGGCATGTTCCTCCCCGGCGTCGCACTCGCCATCGTCCGGTCGGTAATCCGTACGCGTGTGCTCATGCAAAAGACCTAACGCGTGACCGATTTCATGGATAAATGCGCTACGCGTTCCAGCTATCACAGTGTCACGCTTTTGCCCGCTCTGAGCCGGGTAGTGATCATCCATGCCGATCCAGAGCGTCGCACCGTTTTCATTGCTTAAAGCTCGACTGGTCATGCCAACTTTCGATTTACCACCACCATAGGTATATCGGCCGCTGCCGTCCCAGTTGTGACTCAGTTTAAATTTCACGCGAATGATCGATCGCGAGAAATCAGCATTCTCGCAGTCCCGCCAGCGTTCAAAATAAACACCCACGCGAGCGTACTGTTGCACCGCAGTCTCCAAAAGGTCCTTGTAAATCTCTTCGCTCACCATTCTCCTATTCACAAAGCAGATCGGGATGTGCCTCGGTTCGGACCAGCGGGAGGCGTCCGCATCGATCACAGCATGAGGCGTGGAATCCTCCGGGCCCGTGCCACAACCGTTCACAAGCAGAAGAGCAAATCCAATCACATACTTCCTCATCGTTATCCTTTCTGGTGAATTTGGGAATACACGGGCAATAAAAACACTTCTGAGTCCAAAAAATGGCCCGTTCTTCGCTGGATACATTCATTTTTGAGTCATTAAGACAAAAGCGATCCGTCACACTCGAAGTGAGCGTGAACATACTTTCCTGGCGCGCGTCCGGCCACGATCATCGTTGAGGCTTTATAGTTCGGTCGGAGGAAGTTTTGCAACTCAATGAATTTAAACTGAAATTTTTCTAACTTGTTTCCTTTGAGCGACGCCATCTCGAAAACGAAGGGATAAGGCGAAGGACTTCACGAAGGGATTCATCCCCGGACGGAGTTATCCTGCGAGGGCGCAAAAGTGCTCGAATGGAGCGAGGCCCTGAATATCGATTTGGCCTTTTTTGATCATGACTATCATTTCGATTCCGGCGACGGTCTTCGCAGCCGACATGAAGGTTTTAAAGCCGACAGCCTGCATGGGATCCAGATTAACCATCCCCTCCAGCCAGCTTTGATCGCTTTCAACCAGCCGCAGATAAGCAGCCGAGGGACTAGTAGGAATCTGAAAGGATTTTTCACGCAACAGCTGGCTCCAAACCGTGAGAATGAAACTGGCGAATCCCGTGTCCTTCACCAATTGACTACATATCCAATCGAAGACTGCACACTTTAATCCGGTCAGCATGAAAATGACTTGTTTAAGGGATGTTCCAGGTGAGTGCAAGTCCAAGGTGGGTTGTCTGCTGTCCTGAGTCATCTTTTCTTACAATGGGCACAGGTATGATTTTAAAATTACTGCCATCAGAGTCCGGAGACAGAGACTGAAGTTGATGGTAGCGCGTGTTATGTCTTCCAGACCCAACGATGGAATCGACAAATTCCCAGATTTTAAATCCCAGGAATGGAAAAATGGCCGCAGTACCGCCTTCACGTCCGACAGCAAAAAGGACGACACACCCCAGTTCTGTCAAGGTAAAAACCATCCCTTTATACAGGTAACGACCCTGAACAGCATGACCTAATCCAAATCCCGGAACAGCTGCTAAAACACTTCCTGTAACGCGACGCACTCCCGATATTTCACCATCTTCCAGGACTTTTCGATCATAAGCGGTGAGTTCAATTGGTTCTTTGTTCTTTTTTTTAGGTGCTTGGCTTTCTTTTGAATAAATGGAAGGCATGAAAATAAAATTCAAACAGACGCAAACCAAAAACAGTTTACTGAGTGATGAAAGCATAGTTTCCTCAAGGGCCGAGATCAATTCGTGTAAGATTCACCAATTTACAACCTAGCATTCTTTTCCAGAAGCAGGAAATACCAGATTCCTGGCACTGCCTAGTAGCAGATTCAGAGTATGAGTGACGGGAAAGACTATCCCCGAAAAACTTCTGTAAAGGAAATGGAGAGATGCTTGTATACATAAATGTAGCCAACAGTTGAAATATGCCCGCAATCCAAGCGACGAAGCGACCGTCATTCAATTGCTCGAAAATCCTTACTGGCACAAAGGCTTTGACGGATTGGTATGGGGATCACAGGCTTATATCGCTGGCAAGGCAAAGAACCCACCGATGAACATTAAACGCCGATCCAGCAATCCGTTATTGGCATACGAAGCACGATCACAGGCTCGGAAGAAATCACCTTCTGGGCGCAAAAGACGATGGAATCGGTCGGAGGCATTGGGAAGACCGTCCGCATTGTCATCCCTCGATGGCGGTGGAGTTGGTGTCGGCGTGGGGCACTCCAAACGCAGGCAGGAGATTAAGCGCGACACAGTAATTTCCAAAGGCAAAAAGCGTGACGTTTACCGTAAGGTGTCAGAGCAGATGAAAAAAGAATTGGAAAAAATCCATGCAGAAACGTCGGTGGCCCTATCAGGAGTCAAGTCCGAGTTGAAAGCTAAATCATGGCGTGAGTTTTTCAGAGCTGCTGCTTAGGGACATTCTGCTTCCTTCCCAATCCACTAACGGCTCTTCATAATGTAAATGATGCAAAAAGGGTGCTGTGACTTTCGACTATGGCTTTTTTCAGAATTCCAATGAAGCCAGGAAGACCACGAATGCGAATGTCCTCATGAACAAGAGTTTTTTCGGGTTCTCCCGTGAAGGTAAAGCTAATTGCGATCTGCATGCCCTTTGGCCAGGCTTCGTAAAGGATCGATCCGTTATCAGTATCAACATAGGTCACAGCTTCGTAATTAAAATGCAGTTTCAATCCAAAGGGCAGGCACTTGAATTCATGCAACCGATAGCGGCCCTGCCCAAGATTTTCCACATGGTCCATCAGCGGATGCAAGTCACCGAAAGCAACCATATCCGTAAGCATGCCTTGAACGACTTCCAAGGGTTGGGGTACTTCGTGTTGAAGTGAAAACCGATGTTCCATGACATGCTCCTGAAATGGACTTGAGTTTAAATTGTAGTGCAAATCAGACACGAACGCGAGTTTCTGTAGGTAGACCTGCCGATGCAATCAATGCGATCCGGCCTTTCTGAAACGTTGGCGTGTTCCTCCCCGACGTCGCACTCGCCATCATTCGGTCGGTAATCCGTGCGCGTATGCTCATGCAAAAGACCTAAGGGAGGACTTCACAAAGGGAGTCATCCCGGGACGAAGTTATCCTGCGAGGGCGTAAAAGTGCTCGAATGGAGCGAGGCCCTGGATATCGATTTAGCCTTTTTTGATCATGACTATCATTTCGATTCCGGCGACGGTCTTATCGTCGTTTAAAGCGTGGGCAAGGGGAGGGAAGCGTACTGATGGGACCTTCCCGGAGCAGTCTTTCAAGTGACCTGCAATATTTGCCTTGCCTCGGCTTCCTAATCACGGCAAGGCAGGTCAAAATTGTTGCTTGTCGGACGGATGAAGTGCCTGCTTATTGGCTTTCTCGCTGTAAAGGAGCCGATATGGTTCTATGGAAACAGAGGTTTTTCGTGGCATGTGCCCTGTTCAGCTGGGTCAGCCTTATCTATTCGGCCTTTGTCACCACAATTATCTCTGTCATCGGTCTGGCGCTGATACTTTACTTCCTCCGACTAGCCTGGCCTACGGATTGGCAGAAAAGGGCAGGGCTGGAATTCAACAGAAAAAGCCTTTTGCTGGGCTTGGGGGCCACCAGCATCTTTCTGGGGATCTTTCGCTTCTATTATGCGCAAGTCGCGGTGCGGAGCGAGGTAACCATCGAGCTCATCGCAGTCGCTCCCCATGCTCTGCCGGGCATGATCTTCACCCTGGTCCAAACCTGTGCCGAGGAAATCATCCTCGGTTCCTTGTTGCTTCGTTTTGTGCAAGATCGCTGCCAGAGCTTATCAGAGACGTGGGCGACGGTGATCGTGGCTGTCGTGTTTGGATTGATGCATGTGGTCTTTTATCAGTCCGGACTCATTCTGCCTAAAGAGATCCTGCACCCGATGTCCCTGGCGGGGCTCACGCTGGCCGGGGTCCTTCGCAATTTGCTTATCGTCCGCTTTGGTCATATCGCCTACGCGTGGGCATTGCATTTCTCCTGGAATCTATACATGTTCCATTCGCCGATGCTGAGGTCGGGAGTTGCTCTGAGCGAGGCCGCGAAATTCAATCTGCTGTTCGGAGCCTGGGAATTCAT
>NZ_DASQYZ010000366.1:0-38234 GCF_035638955.1 Oligoflexus sp.
CTGAGCGAAGTCCGCCTTCCGCCTCGGATCAGTTTTAGGCAGAAGGACAGTGACCTTGTATTCCCGACTCTGTTTCATCCGCGACAGGCTGCTGAGCAGTTTTCCCAGCACCGCGTTGTAGAGCTTCCTTCCATGCTCCTCGGACTGCCGAAGCGAACGAAAGTCATCCGGAGATGAAACAATCTCCGTCTCGAACACAAAGGTTTTCGTTGTGGATCTTGCCAACATACCCTCCAGCCGAACAAATGTATGAATGCCATAAGCATTTGGCAAGAGGAAAACAAACAATCTCCGATGATGGGAGGTAGCCAGGTCCTCTGACCTCCAGCCAAAGCTTTCTGCTTCCTCGTTGACTCGGGAAACCCTATGGCTGGAGTACGCCGGACGTTTGATCGAGGCTGATATCTACGAGAGCGGCGGCACAAAGCCAATTCGGAAGATCGCCCAGGAGATGGAGCGTTACAGCGGAGGGCTGTTCCCTGGTTTACAGCTGCAGTGTCCCGGAGGCAACAGCGTTTTGCGTGGCATAGGAATCCGAGGCGAGCCCCTGTGCGTTCCCCGCTCAGACATTGTATTCATCGACAGCAACAAAGCGGCTCTTCCTGGAGGGCTGCAGGTCACGCCATTGGATTGCCAGAGCCTGAATGCAAAGACCAGCGATCAATTTTTTATCAGCGGACTCAGCGCCGCAGGGCAGCTGAGTTGCAGCCCACGCTTCTGGTGAAAGGAGGAACACATGCACGAACACGAATTACATCCTCGTTCGCAGTCAGGTTTCTCCTTGATATCCACTCTGCTCGTGGCCGGGGCTATGGCGGTCGTGTCGAGTGGTATCTATCAGATCATGAATTATCGCATGGATTCACTGAAGATCACCCGCATGCACCAGAGGATGGATCTTTTCGAAGCCAAGCTGACGAATACAGCCCGGTCCTTGGGCGCCATGAACCTGAGTGCTCAGCGCAATCCGGGAAGTCGCTTGAACCTATGCTTCGGCTCTGGCAATTGCCAGCCCACAGCCGTGGGTGAGAAGCTTGTTCTTTATGACGCCCGTGGTCAGAGGGTCAGTGGGCTGCTTGATCTCAACGGCCGACCCTGCGCGGAAAACTGTCCTATCGACGTGCAAACTGATGTGCAGCTTTTCTGTGGCGGAGGAGCTAGCAGCTGTTCGACGCCCAGCGAGGTCAAGACAAAATTTCAAATCCGCAGGGCTTCCACGGATTTTTTCAAAGGTCGTGACTTTCCCCCCGTGCAGGGAACAGCCAGCCTTGCCACCTTTGTGTGCCCGGATGGCGAATATGTGAGCGGTATGACCGCTGAAGGTCAGATCCTCTGTGCCCCAGCGGAACTCTCTGCCTTTGATGCGAGCTGCAAGCCAGGGACCGCTGCCGTAGGAATGGATAGCGAGGGTTTTCTCAAGTGTGCTGAGATTGTCGATTACTGCCAGGTGCCTATTGCCTTCACCCTGGTTCTGGATACTTCAGCATCCATGAAAAGCAATGACAAGGTGACGATCGCCAAGCAGGCCTTGAATAACTTCATCAACTTCCTGAATGCGAATCGGGATCGTGGAGCCTTCGCGAGTGTCAATGTCAGCAGCACACTCCGCGAGAGCCTGACAGGTGACTATCAAAAGATCAAGACGGCCATCAGCGGTGAACAGGCCAGAGCCGGCACCAACATGGCGGCGGGCCTGCAGACAGGCGCACAGGCTCTGGCGAGTGCTCAGCCAGCTGAAAAGAAACTCATGATATTTGTCAGCGACGGTCGGAACACCCGAGGAGACGATCCTGTCGAGGCGGCGGCCAAGGTTAAAGCGCAGGGCATCCGTATTTTCACGGTAGGTTTTTCGGCGAAGGCAGATCGCAAAACCCTGAGACGGATAGCATCCTCGCCGCTTGATTATTATGATGCCACCCAGTTAAATCAACTCAAGGCAGCGCTCGAAGATATTGCCAGCGTGACGTGTCGGAAACCTTGAATGGTTAGGCCATCGGCATGGCGCCTACCCTCAAACCTCATGGTAAAGAAATGAGCTGGTTGGCCTGCTGTTTCGGCTTTAGCTGCAGCATGTGTTCATTTTTTCCGTCCTTCCGGGGAGACCTTGACGCTTGCAAGCCGTACTGCTATTTCGGCTCGGCTTCGCTTGCATCCTTGTGAGGACCAACATCCATGCTTTCATTGCGCCCACTGATCACTTTCAATATCATGGCAATTCTCGTAGGTTGTGGGAAATCGGACACCAAATCCAGTCCCGAAGCCAACCCTTTCATCTTCCGCTCGGAAGTCTCCGTTGAAAGTTCCATCAACCAGCTTAGCAGCCACAATAACACGATACTCCTGACAAATTTGAACAAAGTCGTGGTTGTCGACGCGAATGATCCCGATAAAATAAGCGTGACCTCTGACATCACGTATAGCCTCCCACCTGACCATGCTACCTCTCATAGCGCTGTGCTCAGCAACGATAAGCAAAACCTGCTGGTTCTCAGTTACATACCAAATGCCTTTCATACCCTGGATTTAAAAGCCCCGTCGGCCCCGGTCACACAGACTTTATATCCAAGCACTCAAGGTTCGACGGAAACCCGATTGAAATCGGATTTGAGGTTGATAGAAAATTTTCTGACTATGGAAACGTCCAGAATCGGGGACGTTGTTTATATGTTTGCGCAGCAGGCCGAAACTGTTCAAGGGTATTTGCTGGCTCTTCATATCTATAAGCCGAAGGAAATGGACCAATCGACTTTGGCCCTTGGTGAGGCGATCCCAGGCTCGACATTCTTCGTGCCATCAGAGGACTTGAAAAAACTCTACGCCACTGATCTTACGTTCAGATTTTATTCCTTCGATGTCTCCAACCCGAAGCAACCGCAATTGATCAGCAAGCAAGACAGAACTTGCGGCTCCCTGACCAAAGACGTCAAAGTCATCGGCGACAAGCTGCTGGTCGTAACCGATAGTCAGTTCCAGATCTGTGATTTGCAGGGGCTGGACAAGGATCCGATCAGCACCTATGCCTACGATACGACCCCGCGCAAAAAGTTGGTGTCCTTTGCTGGCGATAAAGTCTTCATCGCTACGCGGAGTTTGGGCACAGTGGAAGCCTGGTCCATGAAAGATCTGACCAATCCGACATTCCTAGGCCGCATGATCGTACCGGTGGCCAACAACGGCTCTATCGATGGTATGGAAGCATTGAGCCCAAGCGTTCTCAGCGTGCTGGATACCGAAGGCCGTGTGAGAGTTTACTCCATTCCTGAATGATCTGCTCTGGGAGCTGAGGCTCCCCTTTTCCACTTCAGCCTTTTATTTTCATCAAGTCCTCGGGCCTAAAGAATTGAATCTCCAAGAAGGATGTAAGTCTAGTGCTTATATCGCCCAAAAGTGTGTTCTGCACTTGTGAGAAGCTGCATGAACTTGGGGTGAATAAAAATTTTGTCGCGGCCTGTGATAGAAGCCCCTCATGGGTCAGATATAAAAGGTTTAGGGCGCGACCTGTACGTCCAATCCCATCAGTAAAAGGGTGAATAGCCTCAAACTGATAGTGAGCCACTGCCATACGAATCAAAGGGTCAACCCCTGTTTCATAGTGAAGGTATAGTCTCGACGTCCCGCGCTGGTGGAAGTGCCGGAAGAGAATTGAATGGTTTTACGTGGTGAAAATCCAACATATCGATTTTTCTCCATTTTATCGACATAAAATTCATAGCTAATTGATTTTATTAACTAATATCCAGAGCTAACGAAGCAGGATTTGCGTCAATTTTGTTCGGGAAAGTTAGAGCACCCACAGTATCGTTGAAAGAGGCTGCTTGGCACCAGCCTCATGGATGATGTAGCTGGAACAGAATACGAAAAGAATCGAATTAATAGTCATTCTACGCAAATCGAGTTTTCACCTCGAGTTTCCGGCCCCAAGTATTATCCTCCTGTAAGTAGAACCCGAACCCTACAAGAAAAGTCGAAGTCATCAGAAACCCACCGCCCTGGGAGTTTATCCCCTGGGAAAGATGCGATCTTGTACAATAACCGGAACAGAAGTATTCCACTCGTTAACTATCACGCAAAAACGTGATCTGCGGAACGTTGTGAGCATCGGCCGTGTTTGGGACGAAACTGTATCGTCAGGTCGTTCAAGATAAAAGGAGGAGGACATGAATCACATCGCTGTCATGGCTGTTGCGATGATTTTGTGTTCAGATTTGCATGGGCAGACGTCGACGTTCTACGAAGACCTAAAAAAAGACGTCGCTAAAAATGAAGTGCGGATGATTGACAATTTTAAGCGGATACATTCTGATCCAGAACTCGGCTATCAGGAGGAAAAAACCGCGAAGATGGTGGCCGATGCCCTAAAAGGATCAGGTTACGAAGTTCGCACAGGCATTGGTAAAACAGGTGTTGTAGGACTTCTGAAGAATGGCGCTGGCCCTGTGGTCATGGTGCGCAGTGATATGGACGCTCTTCCCATGAGCGAGCAAACCAGGCTCCCCTATGCCAGCAAAAAAAATGTCAAAGGAGCCGATGGTTCCGAAACACCTGTCGCTCATACCTGCGGGCATGACGCTCATACAGCCTGGCTCATGGAGATCGCCCATCAAATGGCGAGAACCAAAGAAAATTGGGCCGGTACGTTAATCATGGTCGCTCAACCGGCGGAAGAGCTTTTAAGCGGCGCAACTTCCATGGTCAAAGATGGTCTTTATGAATTTGTGCCGAAACCGGATGTATTGATTTCTGCCCATACCTCTCCCACTCTCCCTGCTGGGAAAGTTGGAATACGCAATGGCCGGCGGTTGACGGGATCCACTTCTCTTGATGTTACGATTCGGGGAATCGGTGGTCACGGTTCATCTCCCCACCTGGCTAAAGATCCGATTGTCCTTGGATCACTTGCCGTTCTCGAATACCAAACTCTCATCAGTCGAGGCGTTGATCCGACGGAAGTAGCTGTGCTGTCGGTGGGAGCGTTTCAGTCGGGAACCAGCAACAACATTATTGCCGACCAGGCCGTTCTCAAAGTCAACCTTCGTTGGTTTGATGAAAAAGTCCGCGATACGCTCGTCAACGGCATCAAATCCACCACCGATCATCTTGCATTGGGGCAAGGCCTCGGCAAGGATAAGATGCCTACCTACACCATGGTGGGCGGGACTGTTCCGGTTGTTAATGATACTGAAGCCACAGCGAAAGCTAAAAAAGCCATGGTGAAATCTCTAGGGGAGAAGAACGTACTTGAAGGGGCGGAGACACAAATGGCGTCCGAGGATTTTCATCTTCTGGCAGCTCCCAACCCCAGGGCAAAAATCGTCTGGATTGAAGTGGGATCGGGAAAACCGGATGTCAGGGAAGTGCTGAGCAAAGGTGGTTCAATCGGCTTCAATCATAATCCTGCTTTCCAAGTGGAGCTGCCCGCCCTTGCCACAGCGGTGACGGCATTGAGTTCGGTTGTTCTTGAGTTCATGCCTGTATCAAGCGCACAGCCGACTCACTGATCCTGCATCCGGATGGAGTCTGTTCAGCCAGGTTCAAGCTCAAGGCATAGTTCGCTTTCCAGAACCTTAGGAAAGGATGGTGCGTCTACAGCTCTCAATGGAGCTGATGAGTAGCTTAAAGTTCAAGGGTTTACTTAAGTGCAAGTTGCAGCCGGCTGTTAGGGTTTTTTCCCTTTCTTCCTTCATGGCATGAGCGGTGATTGCTATGATTGGCTTGGCATATCCTCGTTTTCTGAGTTCTCTTGTCGCTGAATATCCATCCAAATTAGGCATCTGCATATCCATCAGGACGATATCATAATTTCCTTCAAGGGCTTTGCTCAAAGCTTCGGCACCATCTTCTGCGAAGTCAATCTCAGCACCGTTCTGAACAAGGATACGTTTCACTAAAGTTCTGTTGTCCGCTGAATCTTCGGCCAGCAAAACCTTCATGCCTTCAAGTGAGCTTCGGGTTTTGGGCGCCCGTACCTCTGCTTTGTCTTTAACAAGCTCCGTGCCAGGCCCAGCTGAAAGAGAGAGGCTCGACCTGATCCTAACGATAAAGGTGCTGCCCTCGCCAGGCGCGCTTCGGTCAAGGATGACGTCCCCACCGAGAGCCTGAGCAAGCTTCCTTGATAGCACAAGGCCCAGCCCCGTCCCTCCATAGTTGCGAGTGGTTGAGACATCCGCCTGCGCAAATGGCTTGAACAGTCGTTCCCGCTCACTGGCAGAGATTCCTTGACCGGTATCTTTTACAATAAAAGAAACCATGGGAGGGGCACCTTCAGACTCTTCCAGGGCAAGCGTGACACAAACTTCCCCTTTAGCGGTAAACTTGATCGCATTGCCAACGATGTTCATAAGAATCTGCCTAAGTCTGGAAGGATCTGAGGCGATTATTTCTGGAACCTCAGGCTCGAACCTGGACGCAAGGATGACGCCTTTCTCACGCGCCTTAATACTCAACGAACTTGTGACGTCACTGATTAGGTTTGAAAGATTGATCGGCAAATTCTCCAGATCAAGCCGTCCAGATTCGACCTTCGAAAGGTCAAGTATATCGTCGATCAGTTGAGCCAGGTCATGACCATTCCGATTGATGGTAGTGACGAATTCCTCACGCTCAGCGACCGAGATATTGGGATCCCGCAGCAGCTCTCCAAAACCCAGCATGGCTCCTAGCGGAGTCCTGATTTCGTGACTCATATTGGCAAGGAAAGAACTCTTCATTCTGTTGGCCTCTTCGGCAAGCTCTTTAGCTGCTTCGAGCTCGAGGGCCTCCCTTTTACGGGATGTAATGTCTTCAGCAATCCCGGCGATTCTGTAAAAATGACCACCTAAGTCCAGGACGGGAAAGGCTCGGTCAAAGACCCATCTGATCTCGCCATCAGATCGAACGACGCGGTATTCCTCAGATGCGGGCTGGGCCGTCAGCTGTCGCTCCCAAAATAGCTGAACCTTCTCTCTATCTTCGGGAAAGACGGCAGCGAGGAGCTTTTCCGGTCCAGCTGCCAGGAACCATTGGCTTCCATGTCCCCACACCTCTTCTATAGTGGGGCTGACGTAAAGAAGTTCTCTGGTTTCCAGATTCTTGAGCCAAAAAATTTCTCGGATATTTTCGGCCAGTTGCCGAAACCTCTCCTCGCTATCTCGTCGGCTCGCTTCCGCGAGCATAAGGTCCGTCGCGTCTTTTGAAATCTTTGCATAACCTCGTGGGCTTCCACTTTCGTCTTTTAGAAGAGTGGTGAATCCATCGGCAAGATAGCGACTTCCATCTTTCTTCATATACCAGCGCTTATCAGCCATTTGACCTTTACGCTGGACGTTCAAGAGCTCAAGCTCAGGAACTCCCGCCTGACGGTCTTCCTCACTGAAGAGCTTTGCAAAGCTTTTTCCAAGCACATCGCTACACGCAAAACCTGTAATTCTCTCAGCGCCTAAATTCCAGTCAACAATCCGCCCATCAAGATCAATGAGGAAAATTAAGTGGTCCTTCACGTTTTCCATGAACAATCTGAAACGCTCTTCGGTTTCCCTTGCCTTGTTTGCGGAAAGTCGTCTTTCTGTCACATCAACAAGCGTCAGGACCACATCGGTTTGTCCGTTTTTGGCGTCGGACTCCACGGTATTAACCCTGCCCAGGTACCAGCGGTCACGGATGGCAATATCCACGATCTCACTGGAAGGCCTGGAAATTAATCGGCCCAGTGCATCCCGGGCGGCAAGGGCCCAGGGTTCATCTTGAGCAAATAAATCCAGGATTGATTGGCCTTCGCATTTCATTTGATCGTTGTATTGCAGTATGGCCTCGCTCATTGCAATATTCATCTGCTTGATCTCGCCTTCTGCGGACAACACGGCAACACCATCGTTAATGGCGTCAAATGTGGCCCTCCACCGCCTTGAGTGGGATCGAGCCTCTTCCTCAGAGCGCCGGGCGCGGAGGAGGGATTTTACGGTAGCTATGAGTTCCGGTGGCTCGACAGGGTGAATAAGATAGCCATCAGCTCCAAGGTCAAGACCCTGAATCTTATCGGCAGGGGATGTGTAACAGGCGGAAATATGAAGTATCGGGACATCTTTTGTCGCCGGATTTTCCTTTATCTTTTGACAGACTTCAAAACCTGTAATGTCAGGCAGATTAATATCAAGGATGACAAGCGATGGCCCTTCGGAAAGTTTCATCAGTGCTTCCTTGCCGCTGACGGCCTCCAGCACCTCATAACCTGCCATGTTAAGCGCCCATGTCGTTGAGTATCGGCTTGCGGCCTCGTCATCGACCACGAGGACTGTAACGCTTTCAGCTGCCTTCATATTCCTTGCTCTCCTGTCAAATCCAAGCCTATCAATCCCGCGTGGCGCAGAGCCTCCTGGATCCTTTCCGCAGCCATGTCCTGCGGCAATTCCTTGGACAAAATTGCAATGGGCTGCCCCTCAAGAGCAACGAAGTCAGCGGGTGCAACCCGAACAGACGAATTGACAATGACTGGAATGTCTTTGGTGTCTGGATTGTTTTTTAACGCCGCTAGTACTTCAAAGCCACTCATATCCGGCATCCGAAGATCCAGGAAAATGACCTGCGGCTGATCTTCGCTCGCTCGTTGCAATCCTTCCTTTCCTCCCTTCGCCTCAAGGATTGTACAGCTTGAGTCCTTCAACAAATCAACCAAAATGTATCGAGATATCTCGTCATCGTCAATTATGAGAACCCGATTGGGACGTATTTCTCCGACGATATCATGGAGTTTCTTAAGAAACCAAATCTGGTCATTCGGTTTAATGCTCAGACGGGTGTCACTTGACCTTTCCGTCCGTTCGCCAGACATAAGTGAAATAACAATGATCGGCGTGCTTTCAGTTGATAGACCGGGTTCCACATTCAGCGAAAAAGCTGTGTCCAATGCCGATGCGGATTTAGAGAGATTTTGAAAGGCCAGTCTGGCCCTGGCAAGGGAGCGGGACGCGATCGATTGAAACGTTTCTTTGTCCATGTAGGAAGCAGGAGTCGAGTCTGGCATATTATGCGGCGTAGTAACAAAAGAATTGACCGGTTGGCTATTCGGAGTCGGTCTGGACACTCCTCCGGATACTTGCCGCTCGGCGACAGACAACAATTGTGAACACCGGACGGGGAGTAGCACCGCAAAAGTTGAACCAACTCCCGGCTCACTCTGGACCGAAACCTGACCGCCTAGCAATTCTGAAAGGCGACGCGCAAGTGGGAGACCTAGCCCTGTCCCTTTCGAAAGGCGTTGCATAGGGCCGTCCAGCTGCGTGAATTCTTGAAAAATTCGATCCTGGTCCTTGAGGGATATGCCGATTCCGGTATCGATAACGGAGAATTCCACGAAGTCATCGCTTGCAAGCCGGGCCTTGACCCTGACTTCACCTTCGACAGTGAATTTCAAAGCGTTTGAAATGAAATTGCGAAGGATCTGGGCGATCTTTCCTTCATCGGAGTATAAAAGAGGGATTGACTCGTCTATCTCAAAGATCAGTTCAACCGGGTGCTCTGGCCTCAGGAGCGGGCGAAACATCGCCCGTAGTGAACCGAACAGCTCGGCAACCTCGACGTCGCCCGGCTGAACTTCAACGCGCCCGGCTTCAAGCTTGGCCGTATCCAGCATATCGTTAATCATCTCGGAAAGCTGTTCTGCTGATTTTCTTACAAACATGATCTGCTTTTGACGCTCGAGCGATAGCTCATCCGAATCACACGTGCTGAGCAGAATTCGCGTGAGCGAAAGGATGGAATTAAGGGGGGTGCGGAACTCGTGAGTCATGTGCGAAAGAAAGCGCGATTTGATCTCGCCTGCGTATTTAATAGCCTCGGCTCTTTCTTCCAGTTCTTTATTCAGCGCAACGACACCCCTGTTTGTGTTGGCCAATTCTTCATTCAGGATGTGCAAGCTATTGCGCTGGGTGGTTAATTCCTCCTCGCGCTCTTGCAGTATGCGCATCGCTTGTGCTAGTTCAGCATTCTGTTGTCTTAATTCCGAGAACGCGTCGTTGGGAATGGTTTTAGCCAGCTCGCCTGCCAAAAGCGCGATCTCGTCAGGCCGAAATTGCTCCTTTCGGAATGGGATGTTCTTGCGTAATACGACAAGGGTCCCGGTATCGGGAGAACTTTCTATCGAAAAGCTATCCATCAGTCGACGTGAACCGGAAATGCCCAAGCCCATCCCGTTCTTTGACTCATGTCGGCCTGTGAGGATTTCGTCAAGATTCTGTATGCCCTTGCCTCGATCCTGAATCCGAATCTGAAACGAAAGCGTTGGGCTGTCAGTCACGGAAAAAGTCGCCTTTCCGGAAACTGCATAGCGAAATGCATTTCGAGCAATTTCAGACACCGCTGTGGCAACGCGAGTCTGTTCTTGTAACTCAAAGCCGAGTAAGGCTGCGATCTGTCGGGCGCGTTGTCGACATAGCACCACATCCTGTTCGTAGGAAATGCTTACAGTGAGGAGGATTCTTTCCATTCCTTCAATCCTGTATAGGGAGCCGTGGTTCGTACCACGATAATGGTGGCATCGTCCTTGTCACGCTGAAAATCACGAAAAAGCACGCCGGCAATAAGAGTTGGATCACGAGCGATCAGACCTGGGTACCCCCTGAGATCACACCGTGTGGAAAGGCCATCCGAATGCATAATGAGAATGGTCTCCTTGTCCCGGGAGTAGGTGAACTCCTGAAACTTTCTTGTCGAATGACCCAAAATTCCTGGCTGTGACACCATATGCTGACTCTTGTCGACCGAGGTAATGCTGCCAGCAATATTGCCGATTCCAGTATAGCGTGCCATGTTTTTACTCAGGTCGATCTCTGTGATCGCTGCTGCGGCGCCACGGGTTTTTCGTAGAGAATCGTTACAATGCTGCATGACCGTCAAGGGTTCCAGATGAGACATTTGTTTAAAAGTCGACACCGCTTCGCGCGATGCGTCGGCAGCACCCAAACCGTGACCGAGCCCATCAACAACCAGAAAAATTCCACGCTCATTGTTTACGCAAGCGGCCCAGCTGTCGCCACATACGTCTTCACCTGGATAGGGCATGGCAATGCTGCCCCAGCTGAACGGCAATTTTGGACTTCCAAGCCCCTCAGGACTGGATTTACGGGGAAATACGCGACATAAAATTGCTGTGCCTTTATTTAAAGCCGAGTATATGTCAAAGCAGTCGGAAAGTCGTTGCATCGCTCCCAATCCCGAGCCTTGGGTGCCTCCTGTTGAATATCCATCACGGAGACACGCTCCAGGATCGGACATTCCGGGTCCCCGATCCAGTGCCAGAATTTCCATACCAAGGGTTTCATCCTGCCTGTAGCAAGCCTGAAGAATGATGCTCCCGCCGTTCCCGTAGCGCAAAATATTTGTGGCTGCTTCGGTTATAATAAGACTGACTCGGCCGTCGTCAATTTCATCAAAACCGCAAGACGCGGCCATCCTTTGCCCAATTCTCCTGGCCTCACCCACCTGGCTCGCCTCTGCAATCTCAACCATTATTGGTGTTATCATAGGCTCACCTACTTCCATTTTGTTAAGACCACGCGTGTGCCTTCACCGGGTCTTGAATCAAGTTCAAATTCATCGACAAGGCGTTTAGCTCCGCTCAGGCCAAGGCCCATGCCACTGCCGGTGGTGAAACCGTCCGTCAGTGCCAGAGTCAGATTAGCTATGCCCGGACCCTTATCCGTGAACGTTATCCTGAGACCTTTACGGCCTATTTCCTGCAAAATTTCGAGGGTTGCGGTGCCGCCTCCACCGTAGATTAAGGTGTTGCGCGCTATTTCACTGACTGCGGTGACAACTTTGGTCTGATTGGTCAGGCCAAGGTTAAGCTCTTGAGCTAGAGCTTTGGCTTTCTGGCGAGCTTCGACGACCCCTGCCTCTTCCCTAATCAGAACGCTCTCATGCTTCAAGACCTCCATAAGCGTCCTCACCCCTGTCTTTGCCCAGTGAGTCACGCAGGAGCTTGAGGCCCTTATCGACATTGAGGGCTGTGCGCACCCCGGGTAACGTCATGCCGAGCTCAACAATAGTAATCGCTACTGAGGGCTGCATCCCGACAAGAACGGTCTCAGCATCAAGAATTCTCGACATAGCAGCAATATTTCCAATGATTCGACCAATGAAGGAATCAACCATCTCCATGGCTGAAATATCTATCAACACACCGCGCGCTTTGGTGGTCACAATTTTGGCAGTAAGCTCTTCCTGTAGGGTCAAGGCGAGTCGGTCATGCATATCGACCTGAATTGTCACCAACAGGAAATCACTCAATTTCAGAATGGGTATGCGCTCCATGCCTATTCTCCCCGTGCGCTGTTCTGATTAAATAGTGACGATGATTTGTCATCGGCACTCGTGGAAGAACTCCGCCTCCGAAGTGCCAACAGAAAGGCGTCCGCGAGCGTGGCTTTGGTTGCAACCTTGCCGAGGTCTATACTTAAATGAACCATTGTCTGTGCAATCTGAGGGCGAATGCCGCTGATTATGCATTCAGCGCCCATCAAGCGGGTCGCGGCGACTGTCTTAAGGAGGTGCTGCGCGACAAGGGTATCCACCATGGGAACTCCCGTAATGTCGATGATCGCGACATCAGCCCCAGTGACAACGATCTCTTGAAGCAGCACCTCCATCGCGATCTGTGTGCGGCGACTGTCGAGGGTGCCAATGAGTGGGAGGGCTAAAATGCCTTCCCAGAGCCTGATAACCGGCGTCGACACTTCAAGCATTTCCTGCTGCTGACGGTTGATTATCTCCTCACGGCTCTTCTGATAGACTTCAGTCGAATAAAGGCCGAGTTTATCGAGTATGGCAGCAGCATTTTCGAGCTCGCCGAAGAGCTGGTCCGGTTCACGTGTAAGCTCGGACCGAAGCATTCTAAAAAGAGGCAGACGCAAGGAAAATATAAAGGTTGCCGTCTCTGATGGGCTAAATCCTTGCTTGGCTCGCGAACGTGAAATGTCTGAAACAAACTCTTTGACTTTGGCCCACTCGCTTCCGTCTGTACTGAGTAGACCGTCCTTGGATGGCACACCGCGAAAGAGTTTCAGGAAGGTCCGGCTTTGATCCCGGAGC
This sequence comes from Oligoflexus sp., assembly GCF_035638955.1. Lineage (GTDB taxonomy): Bacteria > Bdellovibrionota_B > Oligoflexia > Oligoflexales > Oligoflexaceae > Oligoflexus. Next base: position 13,060 of record NZ_DASQYZ010000366.1, read on the forward strand.
TCTGTCTCAGACATAAGTTCACGTCTGAGCATAGGAGCAGCCAACTGCTCCTTGACCCAGTCCTTGAGAAGGTCGTCTTCAACGTTTTCGATAACCAGCATCAAACGACTTCTCACGTGCATATTTGCTCCCTTTCGCTCGTTTTTAAAATACTTCGTTTCGCGACAACCTGCCTTGAAAACAATGCAGCTATTTTTTACATGTTCAAATGGTTTCTTACTATTGTGACTTTGTAGGTCAGTCGCTCCCGTCGGAGAAGCTGTTCGAGCGCCAGCTCAAGCAACGCCTCTGCATCAAGGCCAAGTGCAGCCGCGATCTGAACAATTCGCTGGGGTCTTGGGGTCCTGCGACCGGATTCCAGATCGCAGAGGTTGGCTGAAGATATCTTAAGCCGTCCTGCGAACTCGCTTAAGGTGGCGCCTTCCTGTTCACGTTTTTGCCTTAACACTCTTCCTACCGAAAGTGTGTCAGGCTCGTTAACCTTCGCCGATAGCACATCGCCCGGCCGGGTTCCTCCGATGCGCTGTGCCATAAAACTTCCTCAGCCGAAATACAAATGGATGGATGGACCTACGATAGATACTTCACACAGAAGTATTCTTCAAGGTTAAACGTGCCGCCAGCAAAATGAAGTTTCGAGATTTCACCTGATCTGAGCAGCTGTACCATGGGTCTTTGCGACCAACCTCAAGCACCTATCGGTGTATCGGGCTATCACAATCGTCCACGTTTTCCATCGCGTCAGAAACCTCCCTGTAAAGAGGCTGCCCGAAAGCAGCGCCATCTCAGATTCAAATATTATCGATACCAAAATCCGCGACAACCTTCTTGCCAGCCACTTCAAGGTTTACATGCATATCGTAGCGATGGACCTTGCTAATTCCTTTGACGGTAGCGCTATAGAATTCGCCAGCTTTCTTGAAGGTGACGGGCTTGCTTTTTTCCTTAGGAAATTGAACATCCCCGGTGAGTTCAGCCTTCTCCAGCTTCATGGGTTTGAGCTGTTTATCAAAGATATAGAGTTTGAGATTATCACCGTTGATGACGATCTCAGCTTTATAATCCCCTGCATTGCGAAGGGTTCCACCATGGGGTGCAGTTTCCGTAGCGGCTTCGTGATTATGGCCATCATGAGCCATGAGGGGAGCAGCTGCTCCCAGCAAAAGGGACGTCAAGGCCAAAAAAGTTTTCATGGATATCTCCAAATTAAAGTTCAGACGAGCCGCTTATCGCGTCCAACCTATGTTTTACAGCCCTCTCGGCTGCTTTTCGACCAAATCTATAAAAAATCGCTGGAGTCACAAAGATGTCAAGGATCGTAGACGATAAGAGGCCGCTGACTATGACAACGGCCACAGGATGCAGGATCTCCTTCCCCGGCTCGCCCTTCGCAAAAAGAAGCGGCGTCAAAGCCAGCATGGCTGTCGAAGCTGTCATGAGAACAGGCACGAGGCGCTCCAGGGATCCACGTATGATCATCTCTTTGGAAAAAACCTCGCCCTCTTCCGCCATCAGGTGAAGGTAATGGCTAATCATCATAATGCCATTTCGGCTTGCGATCCCACACAGCGTGATGAAAGCAATCAGGGTGGCCACGGAGAAGGTACGATCCGTGACGTAAACGGCAAGCACGGCTCCGATCAGGGCCAGCGGAATGTTGACCATGATTTGAAACGCAATGAGGGGTGATCGAAAGTGGACGGCCAGGACCAGAAAAATGCCAAGAATGGAAAGTCCACCAAGGACGAGGACCATGCGGATGGCCTGCCTTTGACTTTCATACTGACCATCGAATTCGATGAAGTAACCCGGCGGAAGCTGAACCGCCTTCTCGATGCGCGCTTTGACTTCGTTAACCGTGCTGTCGATATCCCGTCCGCTTGTATTAAAGGCGATGGCGATCCGCCTTTTTTGATTTTCCCGCTCAATAACGTTGGGTCCGCTGGTTTCAAAAACGTCAGCGACTTCAGAAACGGTGATAGCACGGCCTGTAGGGAGCACATGAAGCGATAGCTTTTTAATGTCATCAACGGTCCTTCGGTATTTCTCTTCGAGGCGGACGTGAACATCGAGAATTTTATCCCCTTCAAAGATGCGCGTGACAGGCACGCCCTGCAGCATCAATTCCAGACTCTCGATGGCATCGCCGGGGACAATGCCATATTTGGCGAGATCGGATCGCATGGGAAAGATCTTATATTGGGGAAACAGAGATTGACCTTCCATCTGCAGATCCACCACACCTTCAACACCGGCAATCGCGTTTCGGATCTCGGCACCCTGCTGCCTGAGAATGCGAAGGTCAGGACCAAAGAGCTTAATGGCAACCTGAGCTTTGACTCCTGAAAGGATATGATCAAGCCTATGGGAGATCGGTTGGCTGATGCTATAATACCCATCAGGCGGCAATGCAGCCTTGACCTTGCTTCGGATGTCAGAAAATATTTCCTCGCGCGACCGCTCCGATTTTTTAAGGGATATCTCCCATTCCGTCTGGTTGACCCCTGCAGCATGATCGTCCTCCTCGGCTCGTCCCGTGCGCCTCCCTGTGGACTTGACTTCAGGCACGGAAAGAATGGCCTTTTCTACAACCATGGCCAACTCACTGGACGCCTCAAGCGAGATTCCAGCCTTGACAGAGGCTGCAACCATGGCACTCCCTTCGTTAAAAGGTGGCAGGAAATCCCGACCCATAAAAGGCACAAGTGCAAGAGATCCGATGAAAAGAACGGCTGAAACCCCGAGGATGATAAAAGGTCGATCCAGGGTTTTATTCAGAATCGCTCGGTCCACCTTCTTCAGCCATCTCACCAGCCAGCTGTCATGATCAGAGTGAGATTTGGTTTTTCCAAGCAGGAAATAACAAAGGACCGGGGTGATTGTGATGGAAACGACCAACGAAGCCATGATTGATATGACATAGGCTATTCCAATGGGTGTGAAAAGCCTTCCCTCAAGTCCCGGCAGGGCAAACAGGGGAATAAAAACCAGCACAACAATGACCGTGGCCAGAACGATTGAACTACGAATTTCGCTCGACGCTTTGTAGATGACCCTGAGAGCCGATTCGGGAACCTGTTTTTCCCTATTTTCCCGGAGCCGCCGGAATACGTTTTCCACATCAACAATGGCGTCATCGACAAGCTCGCCAATGGCGACTGCCAGCCCCCCAAGAGTCATGGTATTGATACCAAGCCCCAGAAAATGAAAGGCAATGGCGGTGATGAGAAGTGAAAGTGGAATCGCTGTCAGGGTAATAAGAGTTGTTCTGACATTCAAAAGGAAGAGGAGCAGCACGATGGAAACAATGATGGTCCCATCACGCAGTGCTTCGACAACATTGTCTATGGCGGCCTCTATGAAATCAGACTGTTTAAAAAGGTTGGGCTCAAGCCTGATACCCGCGGGAAGCGTCTTTCCAAAATCTTCCAGGGATTCATCCATGAGCCTCGTCAGAGTCAGAGTATCAGCGGTGCTCTGCTTTTGGACCATGAGAATGACACCGGTTTTGCCATTAATGGAAGCGTCGCCTCGCCTGGAAGCAGGGCCTCTTTGAATTATGGCCACATCCTTGAGCAAAACCGGGCGGCCCAAGTGAGTGCCGATTGGGGTATCACCAATGTCTTCAAAGGCTGTGATCCGTCCAATGTTCCGGATGAGCCATTCTCTATTGCCATCCGTAATAAACCCTCCACCTGTCGCGATCGAGAGGGACTCAAGACGCTCAGCCAAATCACGGGGACCGATGAGACGTCTTTGAAGTTCAGTGGGGTTTATCAGAATTTGAATCTGCTCCTGCTCCCCGCCAAGAACAGTCGCTTGGGCAACACCGGGAATCGAGAGAAGCCTTGGCCTCAGCTGCCAGTCCGCAATGGAACGAAGCCGCATCAGATCAAAGGAAGGATCGTCGGCAGTGAGCCCCAGCATTTGGATCTCACCCATAATGGAGGACGTTGGCGTGAGGAATGGCTGCGCATCCTTGGGTAGCCTTGCCTTCACTGTACCAAGGCGTTCAGAGACATGGAGCCTTGCTGTTTTCAGGTCGGTATTCCACTGGAATGCGACTCGTACAACCGAGATGCCCGTCGTCGATGACGAGTAAACGCGGGTGACTCCAGGGACACCATTGACTGCGTTTTCAATGGGCCGACTGATAGCAGCCTCAATCTCCTCAGGTGCCATACCTTCAATCTCCGTGACGATATGGACCGTGGGTCGATTCAGATCCGGAAAAACATCGACATTGAGCTGCCTCGTAATGAGAGCACTGTACACGACAACGAAGGCAGCCAATGCAACTGTCAAAAAGCGCTGTTTGAGAGCCGATTTTATAATAAAATCAATCATTTATAATTATATTCCCATGACAGTCGTAAGCCGGATCCATCAGGACATGACAGCACACAATATTGCAAACTTAATGGCCCAGATCGACCATGCTTTTGTTTGCATTTTGCCTTGAGCTTAGGCTGTCCTAAGAGCCGTCGAAATGACATCGAAATGGTATCGGTTCGATCCCGTGGCCACGCTGCGGCCTGGCCAGGCTTGGTTCAAAAATTCTCGAACAATTTATTATGAAGAGTGCGTAATGCAGCTCGAAAAATATCCGTTTTCCTTTTATTTTTAGCATGTTCCTGAGTGGTGCTATAACCGCAGGCATGGTTTGCAAAAACTCCTGAGCCCATTATGATCGGAGTGGAGGAGGGACGCATGCAACTGGGGTTGAAACAGCACGAGTTGGATTTTATCAAAGAGGCGGCCTCCTTCCTGGAGGCACCATCAGCTCTTCTACGCCTCACACAATGCATGGGAAAGCAGGTCGGGCATTTACAGCATAGTGCACCACACGCAACGCAGCGGCTCATCAAGCGGGCGGTGCATCTGAGTCTGAAAACAGCACTGCGTCTTGCGATTGGAACGCTACCTTATCAGCAGCACGGCTCAAGCTCATGGCCTGAAATCATCAGCGGAACCAAGCGATCGCGATGGAAACATACGGCAGCGGTCGCAACGGCCGGGGCGGTCGGTGGAACACTGGGAACGGCTGGCCTCATGCTGGAGATTCCACTGACGACCAGTGTGATGTTGCGCAGCATCGCGTCAACAGCTCAGAAATGGGGTTATGACCTCAAGGACCCTGAAGTTCAGCTTCACTGTCTCTATGTTTTCAGCCTGGGATTTACGGCCGACAAGGATCACGTTGGACTGGGTCCAGGCTATATCGACACACGCTTGGCGTGGCATGGAATGATTCGTGAACTGGCTGGCTTTATCGGTTCGCATTCTCTCAAGGATGTCTTCGTAGCTTTGGAGCGAGGGACGCTACCCGCTCTTGCGAAATTGGTAAGTCTGCTGATTCCAAGCCTCGAACGAGCTATCATGAAAAATATCCTCTCCAAAAGCTTACCCGTTCTTGGAGCCCTCAGTTCTGCCGTGATCAATGCCACGTACTGCGGGTATTATTCTCAGGCAGCTCAATATCACTTTGGGCTCATGCATCTTGAGGCGCAGCATAGTCTCGACCTCGTCCAAAACCAGTATGCGCTTCTCAATCAAGCTCGGTCTGCCTAGCAATCTAGAGAATCAGGGTCAATTGAAACTTCATGGACCACTCCGGTGCCTCATCAGGGCGGATCACGTTGGAAAAAATTCCAGCGCTGGTGGAAAGGGGAACAAATGGCCTTGGAAAGAGCTTGGAAACTTGCAGACCAAGAGGCACGGTCCATTGTTCATCATCCTGGGTTCCGTCAAACGTAATATTATTGAAAGGCGATATCGACCAAAAATTTCCAAGTCGATAGGATGTGATAGGCTGGATTGTGAGAAGGTTGACGTCCTTTTTCTCGTCGTCTCCTGCAATAGACCAATTTTGATAGAGCAGAGCTCCCATTGTCCACGAAGGAGACGAGCTGACCACGGCAAAGGTTGGCCCTACCCCCCACTTGCCAGTCGAAAGTTGATCGCCCACTCCTGTCGGCATCGAAAGCATGAAGCCACCTCCGAAAATCGTGTCCGATACGTACCTTGGAGTCATATAAAGCTGATAATTGAAGTCCCCAAAGCCAGACGTTTGTGTGCTTCCTATCTCGGTGGTGGTTTCGGTCGTCGTATAAGGTACTATGAATCGATTGGTGAAGGTCCATCGATCGGAGAACGTGGAAATAACCGGTTGAAAATTGACCACTGATTGGACAGCGTCATTTTCCTTGTCAAAATGATAGTTGAATTGCATAGGAAGCGTTGTGAGGTCAGACAAAGGATTGGCCACCTTGATCTCAAGTTGATACATGTCGACTTGATATTCGTCAGCCAAAAGGCTGTGAGATGGGATCAGCAGTAGCACTATTCCTATGGGTCTCAGCATGGACTGGTTCCTTTCTGCTCTTGAACCCCGAAAGGTCCGACTAGAATGATGAAAAACCCACAGCGAGGCGGACCGTAAGCCCTTGCAACTCCGCGCCAGTGGTGGCGGTGAAACTGTCCAGGTATTGGGCTCCCGCGCCCAGCACAAGGCTATCAAGATTTAAGTATAGGCCCGCCTCGGGAGCATACACGCCTTGGGTGGAATATTCCGTTTCGTGGAGAAAGCCCAAGCGCTGATCCTGTTCGACGTAAGCTGGCCCCAGACCAAGTCCGACATAGGGCACAACCGGGCCTCGGGCCAATTCGTAACGACCTTGAAAGAGGAGAGGATAGGCATTGATCTCCCTGGACTCGCTCCCGGAAAAGGTGGCACCATTCTGCTGGTACGTGGCCAGATTCTCGTCCTCGTCCCAACCGATCCACTGAAACGAAAAGCCCCAGGACATGTTGGAAGCTGATCCGAAAAAGGAGCTAAAACCAAAGCCTTGATAGCTGTTTTCCGAGATGAAATCGGCAATTTCTCCATAAGGGATTGTCATGGGGTATTCCAGAGTCACTTGACTCTGTTCAGCCGACGCCGAGGTATCGATGCAGAGGGCAAGCACAAATATTCCTGAGGTTGCGTGTATTTTACTAGACATCGTTAGATTCCTCGAAAAGATATGATCTTCTTCCACCAGACTTGCCTATTTCAAATCGCGCAAAACGAAGAATGCCCTGACCACGCATATTCCTGGCTCGAATTCATCATGAAAGATATCGAGGCATCCCGCGTTCTGCACTTTTTGAAAATGGCGAAATAGTAACGCTCGGACCATGACATCTCTGGAAATACCACCTGGTCCTTACAATGGAAAGGCTGTTCGTCACACGCGAAGCATTCACTGTTCCAGGCGCCCTCAGGCGTTTGTCACCAAGCCCTTCACCCATTTCAATTCTCCGTGGTTATCGGGATCCCCTGCGCTTGAATCTCGATTCCATCCGGCGTCCCAATTGGAATCCTATGAATCCGGGGAAGGCCAAACTCATGACTAAAATTGTGGTCATCGTGCTCAGTCGACTCGAGAGCACTTGGGCCGCTTCCAGTCCTTCCCTTATAAACTTTATAAAAACAATCCCAGCAAAGATGCCTGCTGTTAGTCCGCTCGCTGCCTGCAGAACGATTTTGGGGCGCGGCACATGAATGTCCCGGTTCAAGTTTCGACCCAGGAATATTCCAGCGATCAGCCCGCTGAAACTAATGGACCCGATCGCTGTGTACCGCCACAGTTCTTTGGAGGCCATCCCCATCCGTGCGAATGCTTCACTCAGATTGAGGCTTGTGCCGATAATGCAGCCAGCCGCGGCGCCCAGCATGCCCCACCAGAGAAGAGGGCGCATGACCCGGGTGCTGGCGGTAGCCGAAGATGCAATAGCTATCGAGCAGATCAAGGCGGCAACGAGGTAAGGCAGGTTGCTCGTCAAAAAATAGGCGGCAGCCGCACCTGCGCCAGTGGCCGCGGACGAGGCAAGGCGTAACGCTAGGGGTGTATTCCAGGGAAGCTTTCCAACTTCTCTGCTCATCGTTCAACTCCATGCTTGGGACAAGCCATCATGAGACCTGAATGGGACACAAAGCTCTCGCAAATCCGGCTCTGCCTTGACGGCAGATCCTGCGAGAGCTCGAAATGAGGAGTAGGTGCAGATCAGGAGCGCAGCATGACGTTTACGCCATCCCTTGACATCCGCAACCAAAGAGACATGTATCTTCCTTTTTTACTTAGGCCTGATGTTTGCCGTTCTTTCAAACACTCGTCTGGAAAGTACCATCGGCAAATTTCATAGAGAAGATTGTTTGCTCATGCATCGGGAATTAGATGTTCCTTACGCCCGCTGAGAACTTTCGCGGCGCCTCTTCCTTACAACGGCCGACGCAATCCATCCTCTTCTTCCCTGGGCGAATCTGTGAAGCCCATGTCAGGGGTACTGCACATCTTCTCCAGGACCAGGTATCGACAACCATAGGTCATGATTTCGCGACGCATGGAATCGCCCGAAGCTCTGGATGCTCCGCCAGCGGATTTTTCTTCTGCATCCAGTGATTGACTATCTTTCCCAAATCCACCCTGCTCGTTCCCCCCAAAACAGATGGCGGAAAACGTCAGGGTTCCCATCAAACAAAGTCTTTTCATGTATTTTCTCCAGGGTTAGCGTTGAGAGACGAGAACTGATGACATTGTTACGGCCAGAACCACGTCGCCGCTCAGACTCTCGTCGTTAAAAGCATCGATAATTGCAGTACGAGCCTGGCTTAACACCTGCTCAATCCTGGCTCGTCCTTTTTCATTCAGGCCTCCCATCCCAAAATAACCAATGGAACCTGGTTGGCCGACAGAGTCTTCGCTGTGAAGTTCCAGTGAAAGCTTCGCCCTCGTGACAATATCACGATAGTCAGTCAGAAAACTTTGATCGGACTTGGGGAAAAGTCTGCCGTTAATTTCTGTAAGCAGGCCTCTATCTAAAAGCTTGTTCAGTTTAGTGATTCCATCGTTCCCAAGCCGATTGTAAATCAATGCACGGCTCGTCCCATCTTTGGACATGCACATTCCATTGATGATGAACTCATCAAGACGCTCGATATATTTTCCTTGCTCTGCTGAGACTGGTGTGGCTTTGCCTTTTAATAGCGCCTTCGCCAAGCTGGATGGCTGCCCGTATTCTTTTTCGAGGATCGTGATGGCTTCATCCATGGCCATGGTCTCAATAGCGATTTTTACCGCTGTAACATAGGATGGCCTGCGCTCTCCATGAAATACCCTCCGAAGAGTAGGATAAGGAATGTCGGCGCGCTTGGCCAATAGTCCTAGAGAAGCGTTTTTTCTGCTATCCAGCCACGTTTGAATCTTCGATGTCCAGATGCTAGCTTCCACATCTTTCCTCCTTTTGATTGTAGCCCTTCCGTCAGACTTATTATTACTTCGAAAAAATTTAAATCAGAACAACGGATTGGCCCGGGAAATATCCACGTCAAATAAAAATAGGCGCGATGGTTCCATGCATGTGGGCGCGCGGAACATGGAATATCAAGCATCGAAGTTGATTCATCTTTCCTTTACGAATACCAAACTGTATAGGTTGGGAAACCTTGAGATGGAGGACTGCCATTGGAAGCGAAATGCTTGAAGTTTGCCAGGTTCCTTTTTCTGATTCCCGTTTTTGAAGTGATTCTTTTAAATGCAGGATGTGACGTCTATGATGATGTTGTGGACCCTGAAGATGCTGCCCTCGTTGTAACAAAGCCTTTGGACGGATATGACTTTGCTGCCGTGCAGACCTATGCATTACCCGAAAGAGTGGAGTTCATCAAAAGGACTGATGACAATTCATTAGTAAATTTGAGCAAAGAAACGGAAAGTGCAATCCTGGAAAGATTGGCAGAAAATCTGAATGCGAGGGGTTTTCGTAAAATTACTGAAGGCGAAACAGAGCCGCCCGACATTTTTACGGAAGTTTCTGTCATAGCTTCGGTCGTAGAAGACGTTTATTACGACTATTGGTACCCGACCTGGGGAACATATTACGATTCCTATTACGGTTCTTATTATTCATCGAGCTGGGGACCCTCCGTCGTACCCTATGTTGTTTCGGCAGAAGTCGGCTCCCTTGTCATCAATATCACAGCTCCCAAAAATGCCAATTTTACGAACAAAGAGATTCCAACGGTCTGGATAGGAGTTTCCATGGGACTACTCAACGATACCAATCAATCTGAAAGGCATGCAAGGGTCAACCAGGACATAGATCAAATGTTCAGCCAATCCCCTTACTTTGCAAAAAATCCAAGTGGCCTCTGAAACGCTGCGTTTCGCGGCAGCCTATCATCAACCGAGTCCAAAGCCTTTCCCTGGACCCGGAGATGTATCTGACCACGGACAGCGACTTTTCCTGTTACGAGGAAGAACCGCTGTCGTTCGCATCGGCAAGATCCTAGGCTGCTTTTGCAAGGCGGCCTGCGAGAAAGTCCTCCAGTACCTTCATCTCTTTCAGAGCCAGCGTCATCTCACCACTTATATAGGTCCCACCCACGGTAGCCAGAACCGGAAGCTTGCCGAACGGATCCTCTTCCGACGAACGCAAGACGACCGCCACCCCTTCGGTCCCGTGAAAATTTCCAGTCACCTTCCAGGGTGCGCCGATCAATTGGGCGACGGCCGGCGCTGCATTCTCTGCACCGACTCCCGGGACATACTTGAAGGTTAAAGTCGGCAGAGGAACCGAGTCTTGTGGCTTGCCTGTAGGAGGGGGAAGCGGCAACGTCATGTTCTGGGGATAGGCGAGCGGCACGGCGTCGTTCGCAGGTAGAGGCGTCGAAAAGATCTTATGGCCTATCCTGGCTGTCGCATGGATCTCTGCACTTCCTCGAGTGAGCGACAGCCTGAAGTCGTTCCCGAACCGATCCATTCGAATGTCGGCCAACTTTTTGGGCCATCCACCGATTTCGCGACCCGAGGACATCGCGGAATCCCTGTCAACGTAGATGAACGGAACATAAATGTACATTTCTCCCTTGTATAAACATGGAATACCGACGATCAATTCGTGGTATGGGCCGAAGCTGCTGTCGCGATAATGGGCCCAAACCTGCTTGACCGGAGAGAAGCCTGGCAGTTCTGGGATTGGGACCGTCGTGACGTTCTCGGGGAGAAAAGCGGCGGCGCTCTTGGCGTCGGTGAGGTAATCAACGATAACGATATCGAGGTCCTTCCATGACCATTGCGGTGCGTTCTTGTAGAGCGGCCCACCAGCTGGCATCGAGAAGGCGTGATTCTTGAGGCTGATCTGCCCAGGAATCGGGCCTGCTACGGCTCCCGGGATGACTGTCAAGGGATCAGGGGTCCATTGAACGGCGTCACCGAAACCTTCGGGGATTTTTGATGGCGAAAGTTTCGCATCGACTTCAATATACCAGCGTGTGATGGTCCACTTGTTATTGCGTTTCTCCAGTACTGCGTTGTACGTTCCCGAGGTCAGGGGTTTCAATGTATCGGCCTGGGGAACATTCGAGATCAGCATATAGGTACGAACCTTGGCCGTGGTCGCGGTCTGTTCGGTCACGTGCAAGTTGCCCATCGTGTGCCGGCGCACGGCCTTCGAGTTCTTGCCGGGCTTGATGTACCTCTCATCGACCAGGGCCTTAAATCCCTCCTTGCCTTTGATGCGGATCGTGCCGAGATCTGGCGAAGTGTTCTCAAACAAGACATCGTCGGCGAACAACGCGAGCCATTCGTCCCAACGGCCTTCATCAATAAGGTAAGAATAGGCCGAGACGTGATTGATGATCGCCAGTCGGTCAGCGATAAACTCCGGGTTTGTGTTGACTGCCCCTGAATTATCGGCCTTTTCCATATGGAGCCTTTCAGGACCGGGCACATTTTTATGAGGCACGAATTCTTTGTCGCTCATTATCATTCTCCTTTGTTCATTTGCCTGACTCAATCCGCATTTCGTGTCAGCGCCGGTCGGTTTCTCCTGAGTTCAGATCGATAGGCGTGACTCCAACAACAGGTCTAGCAAATTTTTTTCTTTAGATACAAGGCATCTCAGAAACATCATAGGCGCGAGGATCATGGGCCAGTTGCGCGGCGCCTCTTTCTGCTGATTGTGGATGGTTTCTGGAATGTGGATGACAGAGCCTTCTGATCATCCTAAAGATGACATGTGTCCTATTTCAAGAGTTCATCGAACAGCCCTGATCATTGAGTTCAGAGCGATATACTTAGGAGTATTTATGAAGCCCAAGGTCGCGACTTCGAATAATGCCCCAGTGAGTGACGAGAAGACAAAGAAGGCACACGAGAATTGGATCGAAGGGATAGACCCGAGTTTGGAGGTTATGTCCGCCATACCTCTCGTGCTGTCAACTCCAGTCAAATTACTCGCAGAAAATCGAATCACGGATAAAAAGCACTTGTTCGTCCGCAATATCCAGGATCTCGATGAGGGCATGACGATGGAGCCCCTCCCATTGGAAGGCTGGGTGATTGAACTGAGCGGGTTAATCATGCCTTATAGAGTCCTGATTCAGGCCAAAGATCTACTTGATATGGAACAGGTTGAATACGAAATGATTCTTCAATGCTCGGGTAACGGCCGTAACAACTTCGGCGGAATCAAAGGGACGCCTTGGGATCAGGGCGGAGTGGGCAATGTCCGTTTTACCGGTGTCCCGCTCAAGGCCATACTTGCTCGATATAACGTCCAGGTCGATCCCCAGGTGAAGTATATAACCGGTGAGGGCCAGGACGCGGCCATGGGGCTTGAAAAGCCAGACTTCGAGCACAGTATTCCTGCGGCGGATGTTCTGGATAGAGGGATTCTGGCTTTGAAGCTCAATGGTGAACCTTTGCCGGGTATACACGGGGGGCCAGTACGCCTCGTTACGCCGGGATTGTTCGGCACCATGCAAATCAAATGGCTCACGCGTCTCCGCTTCGAGACGGCCGAGTCCGCAAACTTTTACCATGCGACCGAGTACAGGGTGCCAAACACTCTTCTTAAACCCGGTGAAAAATTCAAATTCTCACTTGAAAACAGCCGACCCACCTGGGACATTCGCCTGATGAGTTACATCTTCGAACCCTTGCCGGGTGCTCACCTGAAAGCGGGTCCGGTATCGATCCGTGGCGTCGCCTACAATGACGGCAAGGCACCTATCGAGTCGGTGCTGGTGTCTATTGATAAAGGAAAAGGCTGGACACCGGCAGAACTCCAGATACCCGATAGTCCCTTTAGCTGGTACGAGTGGAAGACGGAGCAGACCCTGAAGCGTGGCACCCATGAGATTTGGGCGCGGGCCACGGACGCTCTTGGCCGTAGCCAACCTTTGGATGGCAGGATTTTCTGGAACCCGAATGGCTATGAGTGGACGGGTGTTTTCAAGAGTGGTGTGACCGTTGAATAACCCGTCAAGAGCGAGCACGCGGTATGGGATGGGCACAGCTAAAGGATCTTCGCCAACTTCGCCTGACTGTCCACATAAGGGGGATAGCGAATCGCAAAATCGGGCCACCTCCCTTTGATGAGAATCCCCTTGGCGTGTGTGAAACTTTCGAAGCTTCGCCGTCCATGATAGCTCCCCATTCCGCTCGCGCCGACACCACCAAACGGCAATTCAGGAACCGGCATATGCATCACAACATCGTTAATGCAGACCCCGCCAGAGGACGTTTCGGCAAGGACCTTCTCGACGGCTGGTTTATCTCCCGAAAAAATATAGAGAGCGAGCGGCTTCGGCCGGAGATTCACAAACTGAATCGCCTCCTCAACATTGGCGATCGGGAGGATCGGCAGGAGAGGTCCGAAAATTTCCTCCTGCATGATGGGAGATTCAGGTGACACATGACTCAAAACAGTGGGGGCGATGTACCTTTCCTTGGGGTTGGTCTTACCGCCAATTTCAAGCTTGCCATCACCGAGAAACCTGGACAGTCGCTCGAAGTTTTTGTCATTCACAACGCGGCAGTAGTCAGGGCTTTGTTCAGCGTCTTCGCCATAGAACTCCTTGATTGCCCCCTTGATCGCCGCAATAAGGGGCTGCACTAAATGTGGAAGCGCCAGAACATAGTCGGGCGCAATACATGTTTGCCCCGCATTGATGAATTTGCCCCAAGTGATTCGTCTGGCGGTCACCCCCAGCTCCTTATCATCAAGTACGATCGTCGGGGATTTACCGCCCAGCTCCAGGAAAACCGGGGTGAGATGGACCGCAGCCTTGGTCATGACAATTTTGCCAACCCTGCTGCTTCCCGTGTAGAAAATGAAGTCAAACGGCTGCGCGAGTATCGCCTGAGTTTCCTCCACCCCTCCTTCCATCACGGCGATGCAGTTCGGGTCCAAATATTCGGGAAGGTACCTGGCCAGTACAGACGATGTCGCCGCTGCAATCTCCGATGGCTTGATCACCGCAACGTTCCCCCCGGCGATCGCTCCGACAAGGGGCGCAGGAATGAGATTGACGGGATAATTCCAAGCGCCGATGATGAGGGTCAAACCAAAGGGTTCCCGGCGAATTTCACAATATCCCGGTTGATTGATCAAGGGGATGGCGACCTTTTCCGTTTTCATCCATTCCGCCAGATGCTCAAGAGCATCGTCGATCTCAGCGATGACCAATCCCTGCTCGGTCACGGCCGCTTCATGGGATGATTTACGCAGGTCTTGCCAAAGGGCTGCATTCAGTTCTTCGTTGCGTTCTACTAGAAAAGTTTTCAAAGCTTCCAACTGCTTCATACGCCATGACAGGGGACGAGTCGTGCCCTCGCGAAAAGATGAACGAAGCTTGTTCAAAGTATTTTCCAAATTACGATCATAACCTGCGGGCGCCATAAAGAACTCCTTCGCCTGTGGCATGGAAGTCTGTACTGAGTCGACATGCAGCAACCTGGGTCCTAACTTCTCTGGAAGTATCACTGAATCTTTACCAACGGAAGATTGTTCGTTGCTGATGAATTTTTCACAGTTCCAAGGACCAGTTGAGTTCGGTTCCCCGCGCCCTTTACCCATTTCAATTCTTCGCGGTCCCGATTCTCGCCGCCGCATAAGAATGGGCGCACTGAGCGGCGATTTTTCTTTGCCAGGCAAAGTTTCTTTCCTCGGGCTAAATCAGGTGCTACTGCTCGGTAAAGCATGTCTGTATTTTGGAATCGATAACGACAATACCCAAGGTGGTCGCTGGCTTTCCCAAAGGAGAAAAATCATGAAGGCTTTGCGTTTTACGGGCTGGCAACAACCAATTGAACTGATGGAGTTACCTATCCCCGTACCAGGACCTGGAGAGGTTCTTATCAAGGTAGCAGGATCAGGCGCGTGTCATTCGGATTTGCACATTATGGAGGCTCCGTCGGGAAAAGTCGATTGGGTTCTTCCTTTCACCCTTGGTCATGAAAATGCGGGCTGGATCGAACAACTCGGCCCCGGGGTCAAAGGCTTTGGGCATGGCGAAGCTGTTATTGTTCATGGCGCCTGGGGCTGTGGCAACTGTGGCCGTTGTCGGATCGGTGCTGAAAACTACTGTGAAAACCGTCACACGGTTAAAGCCAAAGGCGGGGGTCTTGGCCGCGACGGTGGAATGAGCGAATACATGCTCGTGCCTTCTTCCCGTCATCTCGTTCGTCTCGGCAGGGTCGATCCAAGAGAGGCTGCACCACTCGGTGACGCTGCTCTCACACCATATCATGCCATCAAAGGCTCGCTCGGAATCCTTGGGCCAGGTTCTTCGGCCGTCGTGATCGGTGTAGGCGGACTTGGTCAGATGGCTGTGCAGCTACTGAAGGCGCTCACTGTTGCCCAGGTCATCGCTGTCGACAGGTCTGCGGAAAAGCTCGAACAGGCTCGTAACCTCGGTGCGGACGCCACCTTTATTTCTGACGATAAAACGGCAACCAAAATACTGGATGCTACGGGCAAACGCGGCGCCGAACTGGTCCTGGACGTAGTCGGCGCCACACCAACGCTATCGCTTGCTGCAAAAGTCGCACGTGAACTCGGTCATCTGACCATTTTAGGACTTGGTCATGGAGACTTCCAGCTCTTTTCAATTCCCAAAGGTTGCCAGGTTTCCACACCTTTTTGGGGAACAATTACTGACCTCATTGATGTCGTTCAATTAGCTGAAAAAAAGAAAATCACTTTGCATAATGAATACTTTTCTCTCGACCGCGCGAAAGATGCTTACGAACGCATGAAAGAAGGCAGGCTAACAGGGCGCGCGGTAATTACACCTCACGGCTGAGCAGGATTGTCAAACGTCATTCACATTTGGAGATAGAACCATGGAAGTCGAGCTGTCCGTTACACCGCCTCTTGCGAAACCAACACGACCAACTTCGCGACCCGCTGGCCTGGATACTCTTCCCATCGTCGAGTACGGTACAGACAATTTCCGCGAAAATTCCGTGCGCATTTTTGCGGAAGCATGCGCGAGGGGACCGGTGTGCCGCATTATGCCTTTCGACGTGATCGGTGTGACCCGATTCAACGATGTGGACGCCATTTTCCGTGACCCACGCACCTTTTCTTCTAACGTCGTCCTGGCGAAACAACCAGAAGGGACTGCCGAGATTGGTACACTTTTAAAAGACGATCCCCCTGCTCATACACGACTTCGCGCTCTTTTTGGTCAAGCCTTTGCACCGGCCCGCGTGTCATCTCTGATGGAACCTCGCGTCCTTGCTATTACGAAAGACCTGGTCAGAAAGGTTCTTGATAAAGGTCGCGAATTCGATCTTGTCGAGGATTTCGCTGTCCCCCTTCCCGTTATCGTCATCTCGGAGCTCCTGGGCGTTGATCAAAGCCACATGGAAGATTTTAAGCGTTGGTCAGATGATGTCACCGGGGGAACCTTGCTCGCGATGCAGCCTGATAGCCCTTCGAAGGTCAAGCGGCAAGCCGAGATTGATCAAAGCCTGCGCTCACTCGATGACTATCTGGTGCAAACAATAAAAGAATACCGTGGAAAAAAGACCGGAGAGAATCTTATTACGTTTATGATCAATGCCTCGCAAGGGGGTGATAAGCTCACCGATGTCGAGATATTGAGCCTGGCTAAACTTCTTCTGGTGGCTGGCAATGAAACGACCACGAAGTCGATCGGCCTGGCGATGAACCTGCTCCTCAAAAATCCTCCGGGCCTAAAGGAGCTCAGCGATTCACCTGGCCTGATCCAGAGCGCTATGGAAGAAGCCGTGCGGCTTGAAGGACCGGTGCCGGATCGTCTCCGCAAGACTCTGAAGGACACGAGAATTGGTGGCATCGATATTCCAGCCGGCACTATCATAGATGCGATGATCGGCGCAGCTAACCTTGATGCATCAGTCTTCGAAAATCCCACCACCTACGACATTCGCCGAAAAATCAACCGGCACGTCGGCTTCGGCGGAGGGATCCATCAGTGTTTGGGTGCACCTTTGGCTCGCCTTGAAATGCGCATTGCCTATGAAGAAATGCTGAAACACATGCAGGATTTCGAGCCCAATGGTCCCGCGGTTCGTGGAGTTATCTCGGCATTCCGGGGGTTTTCCTCGATGCCGCTGCGCTACAAGCCACGCGCAACTCAGACGCCGAAAATAGCGGTCTCTGCGATGGAGCAGGACGTGGCTGTGGCCGATAAGCTGGCAAAAAAGTCGGACAACGAACTGGGCCTGGATAAACGTACCAGGGAAATCGTCCGCGTTGCGAAAATACGTGACATTGCCAAAGGCGTTAAACTCATTCGCTTAACGCACCCAACGGGTGGTCTCCTGACGAGATTTACCGCAGGCAGCCATATTATTTTGCACATGCGTGATGGCGACAAGGTTTATCGCAATGCCTATTCCCTCATCAATTCGGAAATTGGCAACGGGCTGGCCTATTTTATTGCCGTCGCTCTCAATGAAAAAGGGCAAGGCGGTTCGAATTACATTCACAAAAAACTGAAGCCCGGAATGGAAATCTCCGTTTCCGTTCCCGCGAATAACTTTCCTGCGGCTGACCACGCCGCCAAGCATCTGCTTATTGGTGGCGGCATCGGCATTACACCACTCTATGCCATTCGCAATGAGCTTCGATCACGAGGCGAGAGCAGTGAGCTCCATTATACCTTCCGTGATAGTGCACATGCGGCGTTGCTCGAGGAATTCGAACTTGAAGGCAGTCCTTCGATCAAGCTGTACGACAATTCCCTGGGGCAAAAACTGGACCTGGAGGCGCTGATACGTTCTCAGCCTGAAGGGACCCATGCGTATGTTTGTGGTCCAGAAGGTTTAATGGATGCGGTCATCGAAACTTGTGCCACGTTCGGATGGCCAAACGAGCAAGTCCATTTCGAACGCTTTGGAGCCCCCAAACCCAAGGGCGAACTGCCGTTTCCTGTAAGCACAGAAATTTCGGGCATGGAGTTTATGTGCGGAAGCGATATGACCCTGCTGGAAGCATTGGAACAGCAAGGTCTTACGATACCTTATGCCTGTCGCGCGGGCAGTTGTGGTGCATGTGAATTGAACGTTGTCGAAGGGGACCTCATCCACCGCGATAGTGTTTTGAGCGCCGCCGAAAGATCTGAAGGAAAAATTCTTCCCTGCGTATCGCGCGCCAGGACCAGGCTTGTTCTGAAAGTTTAGGATTCTTTAGTCGGGAGAGCGTATGGTGCGTGAAATCGTTCAATTTCTGCTGGGAAATCTCGTCTTCTTTTTCATGCTTGTTGCGGGCCTTGAGATCGACCTCAGGGATGTGCGACAATTTTGGCGCCGCCCCGGAACGGTGGCACTTTGTGCCCGCGCGCTCCTCATTGTTTTCGTCGGCCTTCCGATTCTCGCTCTGTCCATCGTATCCATCATCCCAATGCCGCTTCCCTTAAAAGGACTCATCCTGCTCATCGCTATTTGTCCGGGAAAACTCTTCATTTTGAAAAATTTACGCAAAGCTGAGGCCAATATTCCGCTCGCCGTCAATGTTACGAGTCTCGTCGTACTGGCCTCTCCTTTTTTGGTTCCGATTTGGGTATCGGTGACTGGTCGTATCCATACTGTTGATATGTCCTTGAGTTCATTTTCCGTTCTCGATCTGACACTCAGAAAAGTTCTCGTTCCCTTCGCTGCAGGAGTTCTGCTTAGACATCTGGCGCCCCAGTGGGCCAGGAGCATGAGTCATTTTGTGGATCGAGTGGCTTCGGTCGCTCTCTTGCTTGCCATCGCACTTATTCTAATTCTTGGGGTGCCGAACCTGGGCCAGCTCGTTCCCGGAGGACTGGCCGCAATCTTTACAATAACAGCGGGAGGAATACTCATGGGGCTCGGGGCCGGCGGACCAAGGCCAGACGAGCAGAATGCGGTCATGCAGGCCACTGTGCCGGGAGACCCGACGCTCGTACTCGCCATTGTAGCTCAAAATTTTCCGGAGGCACGAATACAAGCCCTTCTTGCCGCGTGCATCGTTGCGCGGACCTTCATGCTTATACCTTTGCAGCGATGGGTCAAAGCTGGGCTTTCTCATAGTCGCACAGGATGATTCCGTGGCACTTCAGACCTCATCTTGCAGGGAGCAGATAAAGATGACAAGGAAACATGAATGAGTCGACGATACGCTCTACGCCTTTTAGCGACTGCATCGCTGCACGGGGTGAAGGTTGCTCGGGCTGATGAAATCCCAGCTCCCAAAGAGTCAGCACGAGTTGGTCTGGAACTGCGCTTTGATTAT
This sequence comes from Oligoflexus sp., assembly GCF_035638955.1. Classification (GTDB taxonomy): domain Bacteria; phylum Bdellovibrionota_B; class Oligoflexia; order Oligoflexales; family Oligoflexaceae; genus Oligoflexus. The sequence goes on from NZ_DASQYZ010000366.1 coordinate 32,635, forward strand.
GATATGACCCAGGTCAAATGGGATCAGGAAGATGCTACACACGTCAATGAGCAAAGCGAGAAATTTGCAGCAGCCAGTCCCCTCGTCAATATTCATGGGCGTATTGATGACCAGACCACGTATCGCATTCGCTATTCGTTCCTCAACGATTTCACTCGGGAGAGTGCTGGCAACGACGGATTGCCCACTGGCGTTCAATATTTTTACGTGACGCACACAATCAATGATGTGTGGACTTTGCAGGTGGGCAAGCAGTTCGTCCTGACTGGATCCTGGGAGTACAACTATAACATTGCCGAGCTCTACCATTATTCGGCGACCTTTGCCCGCGCACCAACCTTTGCCGAAACCGGAGCGCAACTGGGCGCTCATATCGGCAAGCAGTTCTTTGCTGTCCAGCTATTCAATAGCGTGCCCGAATCGGCAAGGAAGCAAAGCCAGGATCTGATCAAAGTTGCGGCATGGTATGGGAATTTTAGCAACGGGACGATCCTGCCTATCGTGTCTTACGCGATTTTCCCTCGCCCTCGGGAAAAAATTGGTGACGTTCGTGACGAGGCGAGCGCAACCACAGAACTGAGTTACGGTGCCCGGTTTAACCAAGGCAATTTTGAGTACGAAGTCGTGGGAGCGTTCCTGAGAACCCCTGACCACAGTTTTTTCCAGGCTGACGCCATGACCGAAGACGTCACGGCAGTCAAGGTTCCAAGTGATGAATGGCAGCTTGCTTATGGGCTCTTGCGCTATAAGCTCGAGGACCCAAAACTGGAACCTTTTGTGAAAGTGACTCTGGATGAGGCAAAGACCGGAGGCGCAAAGTCGCAGCGCTTCACGCGTGCATCAGCCGGCATCGAATACTACCCGCAAGCGTCGGCTTTCCGCTATCACCTTGTCTATATTCTGCAGCGCGATAAATATCTTGAATTCAGCAACGATGGCCTCGTGGCGCAAACCGCTAACGAACGTCGGCAATCATCCATCCTGATTGGGTCCGGCGCGGTTTTCTGAGAAAAATGCGGTAAGCAGCTCAGCCTGCAGGGTCTTCCCAGGTGCATGACTCAAATCCACCCAACCGAAAAAGCTGCATAAAGGCGCTGCGCATGTTCAAGCAAGGCCTAGGGAACACGTAATTCTCCAACCGCTGTAAAGATCCTTTTTTTCAGCGAAAGCCAGTGCTATTTCGTAAAAGGGATTTTGAATCTTCTCCAGTGATCCAATTGCAATGCGAATGCATGCATTGGATCGACTCACGTAACAGAAAGCCTCTGAATTCGCCCCCAATCGATTCATCGATTGGGGACAGATCCCCCGTTCTCAACGGGACCAAGGAGATTTTCATGACTATCCGAGACATACCCAGCTTCAAAGAGTACAAGTCCGGCACACAATTCAATGGCACCATAGGCCGGACGATCGAAGAGTCGAAAGCAGCGTGGCCCGCCCCCGTGCGAAGCAGGAAGGGCATGCCGAACGTTCTGTTCATCGTGCTGGATGACACCGGCTTTGGGCAGTTGGGCTGCTATGGATCGCCTATCAACACACCCAACATCGACAAACTTGCCAGGAATGGTCTCCTCTACTCGAACATGCACACCACCGGATTGTGTTCGCCTTCCCGTTCCAGCATACTGACCGGCCGCAACCATCATTCCAATGCGATGGCCTGCATCACCGAAGTCTCAACGGGTTATCCTGGCTATAATGGCAATATCCCTTTCGAGAATGGCTTCCTCTCCGAGATCCTTCTCGCGCAAGGTTACAATACTTATGCGATCGGGAAGTATCACCTGACGCCTGCTGAGCAAATCAGTGCCGCGGGTCCATACGATCGCTGGCCGCTCGGGCGTGGTTTCGAGCGATACTACGGTTTCCTGAGCGGCGACACGAGCCAGTATTATCCTGACCTGACCTATGATAATCATCAGATTGATCCACCACGGACACCGGAACAGGGCTATCACCTGACTGCCGATCTTGTCGACAAGGCAAGTTCTTTCATCGTCGATTCCAAGCAGCTGGCTCCGGATAAACCTTTCTTTCTTTATTTCTGTACGGGTGCCATGCATGCTCCGCATCATGTACCGAAGGAATGGGCCGATCGATACCGGGGCGTATTCGATGGGGGCTGGGATACCTATCGCGCGAAAGTCTTCGCGAAGCAAAAAGAGCTCGGTATTATTCCCGCGCACGCTGTGCTCTCCCGCCATGACCCTGATGTTCAGGATTGGAACCAGCTATCCGCGCCCGAACGCCAGCTCTTTGCCCGAATGATGGAAGTCTATGCAGGTTTTCTGGAGCATACCGACCACTATATCGGTCAGCTCATCGATTTCCTTGCCAGGATTGGTGAACTTGACAACACCCTTATCATGCTGATCTCCGACAACGGAGCCAGCGCAGAAGGTGGACCGAATGGGTCCGTCAACGAAAACAAGTTTTTCAACAACGTCGAGGACAATCTGGAGGAGAATCTCAAAGCGCTCGATGAGCTAGGAGGTCCCAAATACTTCAACCATTATCCATGGGGCTGGACCTTTGCCGGCAACACCCCCTTTCGGCGTTGGAAACGCGAAACCTACCGTGGCGGAACCTGCGATCCGTTTATCGTTCACTGGCCCAAGGGTATTAAAACCAAGGGGGAGATTCGCCCGCAGTTCGCGCATGCCATCGACATGGTCCCGACGGTTCTCGAGGCTCTGGGTGTCGAGCCTCCGACTTCCATCCGCGGTGTGACGCAATCAGCTATTGAAGGCGTGAGCTTTTTTCATACCTTTGACAATGGGAACGCCAGAACGAATCACGAAACCCAATACTTCGAAATGTTTGGGCATCGTTCCATTTACCATCAGGGATGGCGCGCGGTATGTCCTTGGCCAGGGCCATCCTTCGCGGAATCTCCAGCAAGCTTTGGCACGCCCATCACCATGGAACGTCTTCAGGAACTGGATGCCAAGGGCTGGGAACTCTACAATATTGAGGAGGATCCAACCGAAACGGTGAATCTGGCGGAAACGAACCGGAGCCAGCTCATTGAAATGATCACCCTCTGGTACGTGGAAGCAGGCAAATATAATGTCTTTCCAGTCGACAGCAGGATCACCACCCGCCTGGCTGAGAAACGCCCCGAGCTTTCGCCGAACCGACTCACATTCAACTATTATCCAGATACGCAATGTATTCCTGAAAACGTTGCGGTCAAGTTACTCAATCGCAGCCACAGTCTGACTGCCGATGTGGAAATCCCAGCCGGAGGAGCTGAAGGCATTCTGGTCTGTCACGGCAGCAGCAGCGGAGGCTATAGCCTATTCGTCAGAGATCAAAAGCTTCATTACATCCACAATTACGTTGGTGCCCAGGAATTTCATGTGGAATCGAACCGTACTGTCCCCGAGGGCCACTCAACGCTCCGCTTCGAGTTTGAGTCGACTGGCAAGCCGGACATAGCCAAGGGACGTGGTGCGCCCGGCCTGGCCCAGCTCTATATCAATGACGAATTGGTAGGTCAGACCAATCTGCCCTTCACCGTTCCACTGATCATTGGGGTAAGCCGTGGCATGGCCATCGGCTGGAATCCGGGATCTTCCATCTCGAAACAATATCAGGCACCCTTCGCCTTCACAGGCCGGATCCACCAGGTGACCGCCGATGTATCCGGGCGTCTGTTGAAAGACACCGAAGAGGAGATGGCTGCATTCGCCAGAGTTGCCATGGCCCGACAATAGTCAAGCAGCCGGTCAGCTTAAAAGGGGACCGGCCTTCCGCAAGGACCCGCTTGAAAGAAGCCCATGAAATATAAATTTCACGCGCTTCTGCCTCAATTTTCTCCACTCGCAAAATACGGCGACTGATGAAACATCTGATCAATGTCCTGAGCAACTCGGACCGATTTTTCGTGTTCAGTGGTATTGTTCATCAAGCCGACCGAAACACCCGCCCAAATGGTCGGAATTTCAGCAATCGCAAGATTAGGGTTATTGGGATCGGCTATATTGATGATCAAAGAACCGATCTCGGCGCTCACAACATAAGGCACAGCCGAGGGCCCCCAGCCGCTTGTATAGTATCCTCCATACCAAGGGTCATAGTAATAACTCCAAGTTGGATACCAATAATCATAGTAGACATCGGTAACAACCGTACCCATAACACCGAGCTCAACAAAAAAGTCTGGGGCGCCGCTGTCGAGGCCCGCTATCCTTTGATAGCCACGGGCATTCAAATTGGTTTCTACCTGCTGGATGACGCTCGCTTCCGTGTCCGCACTTAATTGAATCGCAGTATCGTCGCCGGGCCGTCTGATAATAGCGATTTTATCTGGCAGGCCATAAGTCTTAAGACTTTTAAAATCATAGCCTTCCAAAGGCTTGGTCACGACGATCGCCGCATCGTCCACATCGGCTTCATTGTTTTCGTCACAAGCGGAAATGGTCAGCAACACAGCCAGACCGGTCGTCAGAACAAGACCTTTTCCAGGAAACAGGTATTCACAGTCCACAGAAGCACCCTCCCATAATGCACGCTTTCGCATCAATCTATAACTGGCGGTTGCCAACAGAAAGCTGATTATGCTGGCTGCTTATAATTCCGTGTTCCACGCGCCACCAGGTCATGAATCATCGCGCCCTCTTTAGTTTGACATGGATATTTTTCGCGCAAGTGACTGATTTCGTATTTGAAAATTTAGAAGTAAGAATAGATTTCGTGAGAATGATTGCTTGTAAGAGGAGACATGATGTGGAAGCTAACGTCTGGACCACAAATATTCAGACCTGGTTGGATAGTAGAAAAAACGCGTCCCTGGGACTTTTAGCCAAGCGAGCAGATATTCCCTATCCAACCCTAAGGAGGGTTTTCCAGGGGGAGAGGAAGCCCTCGTATGCGACGGCTGTTAAAATAGCTTTTGAAACCATGCCGAGCGATGAGGCCATTAATATACTCGAGAAAGATTATGGACAACCCTCAAGCATGGCCAGGGCTTTGCTAAAGAATCAAGCTGTCCCGGTGTCGGCGGAGGATGGGAAGTGCATAGCGAAAACTGACGAGCTCATCATCAGTGGTATGGCGCTGGCCCAGAGCGGAACGACCAGGGCTGCGATCTTCAATCGCCTCGGCAATGACGGTGTAGAAAAATTAAATAGGCTCGTGGAGAGGGGAATCGTGACCGAATGGAACGGAAGAATCCATCCGCAGTCCGAGCAGAGGTTCCTAACCGACTATCGGGATATCGTCACGAGGGCAAAGCTTTCACTCGATCTTCATACGGAAGACACCATTGGAACTCCTGGTTCATTTGGTTATTTCGGAATGGGAGGCTTGAACGAGACCGGCAGGGAAAGGGTCCAACACGCCCTGATGCAAGCTCGCGATGCGATCACCGAGGTCTTCAAGGATGAGTCTGCAAGCGGCGATCTGGTTCTAGCGGTGACCATGTCATCCGTCTTCATCTCCGAATAAAGAGAATATTTTAAGCGTCACGGATAAGAATCTTAAAAGACACGGAATGGAATGGGCAATATCGTATGCGATGCAATTCCAGGGCTTGATGAATAGTCCGGGCGGGCGCGGAGACCATCCTTTTGCGGCCAGCCTGGCAAACCATC
>NZ_DASQYZ010000367.1:0-2384 GCF_035638955.1 Oligoflexus sp.
AACACGGAAAGCCGAGTCAGGTTTATTGCTACAAGAATTTGCAGGGTCAGACTATCGGTTTTGTTGCACGATATGACACACCCGATCGGGAGCGTAAAAAGGATTTCTGTCCAGTTTCCTTCACACATGATGCTCAGGGAAACCCGCTGATCGGTATATGCAGGATCTCTGCGCACCAAATATGCGATCAAGCGCCACCCCTATGCAGCTGGCGAGCACCTGCAGCCTTAAATTGTCAAAGCTTCTCGGAGCCGGCAATTTACGGACGCTGTTATCGGCTCTCAGGAACCTCGACCATCAAACCCAGATACCACAAGCCTCACATCTGGTGAATGACGCTAATATCGGTAATGCGCGCATGGCGTCTGCTCATATCCTGCTGAGTGTGCGATACGTCACATGCTCTCAACCACTGGTTGAACGCATCCCCTCCTTACCGAAGCAACAAAAGATAGAGGAGCATAGTTCTGGCCCGTGATACTCTACCCACCAAATTGAAGGGAGGAGCACGAGAGATGATGACTTCTGATGTGGCGGCGCTAACCCTTTGAAGGCCCGTATCTGCGGTCCTGCAGGAATTTATGGAGCCGCTTATCAATGAGTGGCACCATGCCGGCGGGAAAAGCGTCGAGGAACTCAATAAACTGCTCGAGACTCCCTGGACGATCTGGAATGCCGTCGTTTATCACGACTGCTATCCGGATGACGATCGTCACAATTTGCTCGCAGGTATGCGTTCGCGAATCCCTGCGGAAGCTGATGAAATACGAGCACTCCTGGAATTCTTCATTGCCCGCAAGAGGGAGGAGTTTGATGAGTATAGATATCTCTTTCGTGATTGCTCCTTCCAGATAGGAAAAGCCGGCGATCTTGTGTTTCGCGCTGAGATCTGTCTGCCTAACAAGGCGGCTGGCGCGTAGCCTATATGCGCAGGGCATAGTCCATTTCCCATTACCGAGCTCTTGTCGCCACTGCGGTAGCAAAAGTTCCGCAGTCTTGTCGCATGGCAAGCGCATGTCAGCACTGCGGTCACGGCCCGACCGTAGTTGTTGCGCATCTCCCGAGCACCCGCAGTGATGGAATGGAAAAATAAAAAAACGAAACAACGATGAATCAGGATTGTGCGACTCCTACCGCGATCATTTTTAGCTTTTCAGTGCGTTATTATTGCTGTATGCACAGTGTCTATGCCGCGACATTGTACAGGTCATTTGTGTACTAAAACCGGTCGTCGAGCTCAAAGTGCAGTAAATAGTAACCCAGCATATACTCCATCTGGGAATTGGAGGATTAAGTGGCCTATACCTATGAAGAAGCAAAAATGCTTGTGTACGACAAATGCTTGAGAAAAAACGGTGATAACACCGAGGCAGTTGTTTTTGACGATTTGACTTCGGAAACAACCTTTGGGTGGTCGTTTTACTATAATAATGCCACCTTCCACCGGACCAGAGAAGTTAGGGATGCTTGGGCGGGACCGGGCCCCGTTCTCTTCAATAAGGAAACAGGCGAAATTAGGGTATTTGGTTCTGGCGGAAATGAACTTGAGCTCATTGAAGATTACGAATTTGAACTCAAGGCTAGGAAATCGAATTCTGAATGGGGCATCGAACTGGACAGCCATGATGCCAAGCTCACTGCTTTGAAGCTGCGGCGAATATTTGAGCTGGATGGTAAAGAAGCTTTGGCTCTGGCGAAGAAGTGGTCTCCTTACTTCTTCATAGGAAAAAAGAGGGATCTTGAATCAATTCGAGAAACTCTTGTTCAGAATGACTTAAATGCCCGCACTGTTCTTTTCGAGAAAGACCGTGCCCATCAGAATTGCGTCGTATGGAAAAGTGCCGATTCCTTGCACGATGGGTATATTCGATCCCTTCGAACCTTGCAACCTTCTGAAGCGTATGCACGAAAAGATCTGGATCGCAATGAGGTCTTCATCGAAGGCGTTCTAACTATAGTGAATGGCACGCCCGTTGTAATAAGTCGGGGGTCTGCGGATCGCTATATAAGCCTTAGACAAAAAGAAATGATTGCCAAGATCCAGGAGATCGGAAACGGTCTGGTCAAAGATCTAAGTCAATTCATGATTGCGTTCAAAGGTACCATCTGGCTTCGAGAGGACCAAATTGAAGTTGGTGAAATAAGTAGCTTCCAACTTAGGCATTCAGTTCACGGCTATGGAGTATATGCATTCGTTTCAAGATCGAAAGGTCGGTAGAAAGGGATGTGCCTTTCCGCATTGTGAAAGCTAGGTACCTAAGCAAAAGTCTTTGATCACTTTGCAACTTGATAGTAGGGTCAACGGCGATCGGAGGGATTGCCAGTGGCCACAATTGAATTATCGCCGTATGAGCGCCGTAAACTCCGCGAGGTTTTGCGCAGAG
>NZ_DASQYZ010000368.1:0-55018 GCF_035638955.1 Oligoflexus sp.
CCAGCTTATACTTGATCGGGATGTGAATGCGGCTTTGGTAATCTTAAATTATGCTTTGACAGGCTTTGTCACGGGTCGGGAACCGGCCTCAGGTGTGGAGGAGAAGAACTCTTTTCCTGTGAAACACGAAACTCCATTCCATACCAAAAGCCGCGATGAGCGGCTGCCAAGCCCGCAGGGCTTGTGAGGATTGGGTGGAGCAGTTCATGTGTCTACAGCTGTTTTCAGAAGGCTGTCCACAAATTCCACGTGTTTGGGTAATTTATAGCTAGTCAAAAAACGACGGCAGTGCTCGCGAATGTCCTGCGCTTTGAGTGACTTGTTCCGCGATACCACCCGGACTTTGACGATTTCGCCGGTAATGGCATGCGGCACACCGGACGCTTCACAGTCGATTACATCGGGATGCAGGCGGATGACGTCTTCCACTTCACTGGGATAAACATTGAAGCCGGAGACCAGAATCATGCGTTTCACCCGGCCCACGATAAACCAATAACCATCCTCATCAAACGTGGCGATGTCACCGGTTTTCACCCAGCCGTCGGCCGTCAGGTGCCGGGCTGTTTCCTCGGGATTGCGCCAGTACCCAAGCATGACCTGAGGCCCGCGAATCCAAAGTTCGCCCGGTGTATGGGGAAGGTCGATATCGTGACCCTGCAGGTTCACCAGCTTCATCCCGGTGCCGGGAACAGGTTGGCCAATGCTGCCAATACGGTTGGCATCTGGTGGATTAAAACTGGCGACAGGCGACGTTTCCGTCATGCCGAAGCCTTCGAGCAGCGGTCGACCCGTCACGTCCTCCCAGTGGCGAGCCACCTTGGGATCCAGTTTCATACCGCCGGCAATGGCGAAGCGCAAACGGCTGAAGTCCATCGCCCGAAAGCTGTCCATGCGCAAGAGACTATAAAAAAGGGTATTCACACCCGTCATCGCGGAAAACGGATAACGCACCAATTCCTGAAAAAGGACACGAAGCGCAGTGGGATCCAGAATCAGAACATTATGGGTTCCAGCCAGCAGGGGCATTCCACAGTGCACCGTAAAGGCAAAGATATGATAGAGGGGCAGCGGTGCGATAATTGTTTCCTGACCACGCTGGATGCTTTGGCCCAAAAAGCTGAGCACCTGATACATATTACTCACGACGTTGGCATGCGTGAGCATGGCTCCCTTTAAAACCCCGGTGGATCCGCCGGTGTATTGGAGCATCATAAGATCCTGGGGGCTGACGTTAGGCCTTGTCCAGGTCTGACGCTTGCCCAGGCGCAAGACCTTATCCAGAGTCAGGTAGGAGCGGCGACGATAATCTGCCACGGCCCGTTTGCGATAATGCAGGTGAAAGTGCAGACCCCAGCGTCGCCATCGCGGTTGCAACGTAAACAGCTCGCAGACAATGACGGTGGGGTTATTCAGTTCGTGGCTCAGCATCGGGACCATATGAGCCGCAGTTTCTGCCACAAACCAGACTTTGATATCCGCGTTCACCAGCTGACGCTGCGTTTCCCTTGGGGTATAGAGTGGATTGGTGTTAACCAGAACAAAGCCAGCTTTGATAATCCCAAAAGCGATGACAGGATAGGCAAGAATATTGGGGAGCTGAACGGCGACACGATCTCCCGGCTGAAGCTGGGGAAGCGACTGCAGGAAGGCCGCGACCCGGCTGCTGAGGCGATCAATCTCACGAAAAGTCAAGCTACGTCCGAATTGCGAATAGGCAGGACGCTCAGCAAATTCCTCGGCAGCTTCAGCAAGGCAGTCCAGCATGGTCTTGGCGGTCGGAATCGAATGGATTTCCACGGGTCGCCCCTTTGTGTCCGGCGATTCTATCATTAGAGAATGGGGGGCATCGAGTTTTTTCCAAGTTCCGGAGACCGTGGCGTATTGTCAGTCCGCGCCCAAGAAGGCACAATGGAAGAAGTTAATCCATGGCCTTGAACAGGAGAGGGTAGGTCTATGTCTTCTCATAAGCGCAAACTCAGCAATTTTATGCTGCAGCCTCTTTTGCAAATTCGGCTGGGACTTTATAACATTCTTCTGTCGTTGGCCTTCTGTCTGGCCCTGGTTGCCATTTTTTATGTCAATTTCAACAAATTCTATGATCTCGTCCTGGAACTCACCGATCTGCGCGAGGAAGTGACGGATATCCTCAGGTCCTATGTGCGCGGGTTGGTCGGCTGGGTGGCGATCGGAACGACGATCTATTTCTTTATTACGGTCTCGGTTTCCATATTTTTCACCCACCGCCTGGTAGGTCCAACGTATGCATTCCGTCGGCACATTCGTGAGCTGAAAAACGGCAACTACGGATCTCGCGTGGTTCTGCGTAAAGGCGATGCCTTTCAGGAAGTCGCTGAGGATCTGAATGACCTGGCTGTGACGCTTGAGCAGGTTCGTCGTCGCAGCTAATATGGGGGAGCTCATGGGAGCCCTGAGTCTCGACTGGTTTGAACCCGCAATGCAGGGCGCCGTCTCCATTCCTCTGGCGCTCGATCGTGTCCTCTGCATCGAAGAAAGCAAGCTGCATTTCACCCGCTGTCTGCGTGCCGCTTTATGCAATCCCGTTCCGCATGGACAGGATCGTATTGCAGCTTTGGCCCATGACATCAAACTTCTGCAGCAAACCTTTCAGCATCGACTGGGGATTCTGGCCATTGATCGACCTCAGGCCTGGTTTCGGCATAGTTCCACGGCGGAGCGGGGGCCTTTTGCGGTCTCAGTTTTTGAAGAGCCGGTGTTTGCGCGCTTCGATGAATGTCGAGCGGTGGCCGTTCGCCATCTTTTGCCTGAACTCTGGCGCAATCGACAGGTGACCTGCTCGGACTATGATCCGGCGCTGTCCCTTTGGGGGCGTCTCTTGCAACTGAATCGGCGGCTGGAGCAAATCAATCAGCTGCCGTCCCCGTTCGCTGATGTGCGTTTGGATGAACTGCCGGAAGCCGTGCCCGATGAATTGCAGTCACCCGCTCTGCATAAGTTCGGCAGTCAGATCGCGCAGCGTATCAAAACCTGCCAGCGCGAACTGGATCATTGCTATGAGCAGCTCTGGAGCCGATCCGAATCGTTTCTCTATGCTCTGCATATCCAGTATCTATCGAACAAAGCCCGGCAGCAGCAAAAGCAGCATCAGGAGCCGAAGAGTCAAAGTCGTCAGGGTGCGCGTCAGCAGCCACCACCACCGCCTCGGTCCCATGTGCCGCCGATTATTGGTGAGGCCATGCGCTTTATGGAGTTTCAGCAGCTGCCCAATTTTGACGATCTGCGGCAGCGTTATCGAGTGATGGCGCATCGGCTGCATCCCGATCGCGGCGGCAGCGAGGATCGATTCAAGCAGCTCACGCAGCATTACAAGAGTCTCTTGCAGCATCTGGAAGAAAGTTAAGCGAGGGCTCTGTTGTGCCAGCGGCTCAGGCTGATGGCGAGCAGGGCGCCGACCAGAGCGCAGAAGATATCCGACTGGGTATCCCACGTATCCCCTTGAGTCCCTAGAAAAGCATCGGCGCCTTGACCCAGCGCAAGGGCTGCCCCCCATTCGAGCAGTTCATAGATCGCACTGACCGACAGGCACATACTGATCACGATCACGCTCAGCAGAGCGCCCGGTCTCAGCGGCGATTTTCTCAGCAGAAGTTCACGAAAAATAAACGCGGGTACGAAGCCCTGCATGATGTGGCCGATGCGATCGTAGTGGTTGCGACTGAAATGGAAAAGATCCTGAAGCCAAAAACCGAGTGGGACCTCGGCATAGGTGTAGTGCCCACCCAGCATCAAAACACCCGCATGCAGCGCCATCAATCGGAGTGTCCACCGGCTGAAACGGATTTTGAAAATGACCAGACAGAGCCCAATAATAAAGACCGGAGCATTTTCCAAAAACCATGTGGTGCGGTCGGCTTTCGGCGCGATGCCCAGAAGAATTTCCATGATGATGACAAGCAGCAGCAGAAAACGAGGTTCGGTCATGGGAAAGGTAGCTCCTTGATGAGGTCGGCCCAGGACTGGAGGATAGGCCCAGTAAGGCTTCTGCCGCAGCCTGGCATAGTGTGGTAGACCTGGCACGTGCTATCATGGACGGTATCGGGAGAAGACTCTATGAAAAACGTTCTCGTTGGATCCATGCTGCTCCTGCTCGTCGCCTGCAAAACGACACAAACGGCGCAAACGCACGCCGCATCCGTCAAACCATCCGCCCTTATCGGCACGGCCTATGACGCTCACACTCAGGAATTTACGGGCATGAGCTGCCTGGATCTTTCGCCCTTGGGTGCGGAAGACTATGAGATGACGAGCCTGAGCAGTCTCGCGACGGAAGTGAGTCCAGGCGCGACGGAGGCGGATCTCGAAGCGCTCTTCGGTTCCTTTCAGAAAACTTTTTATGCGCCGGCCACTGGCCTGCGTCTGTCTCGCCCCTATGAAACGGTGCAGCGCATCCTGGAAGGCGAGGCGGATGCGGTCAAGCTTATCCGGGTGCAGAGCCAAAGGGGGCTTTTACGTTTTCGCTCGGCGACCCACAGTCGCTTGCGGCTGACAGCTGATGCGCAAAAGCTGGTGCAGTCCATTCTCGTGGCGCCTGCGGCGGACCGTCCGTCGCGCATACAGGCTTTTGTTCAAACCTGTGGCACAGGATTTCTAGCAGGCACGCGCTATTCGCTCGGCATGGCGGCCGTGCTGCGCTGGGTGTTTCGCAATGCCGACGAACGGCGGCGCTGGGGTGACGGGCTGGTGGCGCGTGAGCTGGATGCATGGCCGGACGAGGATCGGGCGCCTGGGGAGGCGCGGCTCAGGTATGAAAGTTTTTTGAAGGAAACGCGCGATATCAATGCGCGGCGCTTAGGTGATTCTGGCAATCACGAATGTTCAGCAGATTTTTACCAACCTTGCCTGGATGCTGCACGACTTTTTAAAAATATGAGCATTCCCGCCTATCAAAACCTGGTGAGCAAACTGGCTGAGAATCCTGATCTCATTTTACCGCAGGCTTTTCTTTCCGAACCCGAAATTATCAGCTATCGCGATATTGAACCCGCGCTCATTGGTGTCGCGTTGGAACCGACGCCTCAGGACTCTGCAGCGTGGGCGCAAATCCGTTCCCGTTTTGTGGACGTGTATATCCAGACGTTTAAGCAGGTGCTGCAAGCGGAGCGACGAGCCGAGGTGCAAAGCCGTGCGATCCAGGACCTGCACAGCCGCCTGCAGGATATCTCGAACCTGGCCGCCCCGTGCTATCGTCCACTTTTAAACTTGGATCTCTGCGCGCAACATGCGGAACGTTTACCCGTGAGCTCCAGTTTCTAGCATGCCTTGCAGAGAACCCGGCGATTTTTTCCTTCCATTAGCCCAAAAAAATGCGCTAAAAAAATGAATTATCCAATATATTAAATGGCTTATGAAGGTCGGTGAAGACTATAGTCTTCAATATGCCGCCCGCTCGTCCCGCCAATGCTGGATTGCGTCACGGTTCGTTCACGGTTAGAAATATCACTCAGAATTTACTGACTGAGGCATTCAGCATGTATATTTGGCTCCAATATATGTCGCATGGCTTGATTGCGCTTGCCTTCTTTTTAACGGCAGTCGCTACGTTCAATCAAAAAACGCCGAAGCTCGATTTCCAGAAGAGCCGGCTCCTTATGATTCTTTTCCTGTCAGCTTGTGGCTTTTATCACGGGATGACGGCCGCAGGACAGATGTCTGTAAGCTCGGTGTTAAACATTATACCAGTAGGAACGGGGCTTCTAGCGTTGGTCCTGGTCCCTGTGAGTTTGGGCATGCTGCGTGAGCAATCCAGAAGCGACAGGAATGCCGATTTAAAACTCGAACTGGAGAACGCACGCGAAAGCCTCGAACTCGTGCACACGGCCGCTGGTCTTGCGACCTGGGTTTGGGACCTCAAGACGAATACGGTTGAGTGGGGAGCCGGGAGCACAAGGCTTTTTGGATTGCCGGACAATGTTCAGAAGACAGACTTTGCAACCATAACTGACGTGACACATCCAGACGATCGAAAGAAAGCTCTGGAATCCTCTCGCCATGCCATTGAGGACTCGGGGTTTCTGGATCATACTTTTCGAGCCGTTCGTCCCGATGGGGATATTCGATGGCTACTGGGGCGCGGCAAAGTTTTTTACGACTCAAACGGCCAGGCCATGCGGATGAGCGGCATCAATATCGATATCACGGATCAAAAGCAGCTCGAAGGCAAGCTTCGCCAAAGCGAAGAGTTCAGCCGTCTCATCGTGGAAAGTAGCAGCGATGCCATGGCTATGATTGAGTTTGATGATAGGGTTCAACCACTCAACAGTCGAGCTCGCGAAATATTTCAGATTCACGATTCTGCATCCATTGATAGCAATTGGCTGGACCTTTGGCTTTCTTCGACTCGCGATGCAGCGTCAGACGCGCTGACTCAAGCCAAGCAGGGAAAATCAAGCCGATTTCAAGGATCAACGATTTCGCCAGCAGGCGAGACGATGTGGTGGGATGTAGTTTTGAACCCGGTTCCAGGTCCTGAACAAAGTATTGTAAAAATTCTGTCCATCTCCCGTGACATCACGATTACAACGCAAAACAGGGCCGAGCTTAGAGAAGCGGAAAATCGCTTTCGACAGGTCACTGAAAACATTCTCGACGCTTTCTGGATGTGGGATATCGGTAAGGCACAATTCACCTATATCAGTCCCGCAGTCAAAAACGTTTACGGGGTGTCTGCAGAGGAATTGCTCGCCAACCCATCGCTTCTCTTTGATGCCATACATCCCGATGATCAGGAGCTGACGAACCATTCCATGGCGAGGCAAATGCGGGGCGAGCCCACGGATCAGGAACTTCGTCTCCAGGTGAAGGGGGGCCTGAAATGGGTGCGAGCCAGGGCTTTTCCAGTGCGCTCTTCGGATGGCTCTGTGACTCGGGTTGTCGGGATATCATCCGATATTACAGAACAAAAAAAGGCACAGGATCAGCGCTCCCAGAATATTACAGAGATCAAGGAGATCCTGGCTGCACTTCGTGAGAGCGAAGAGAGGTTTCGACTTATTGCGGATAATATCCCTGATTCGTTCTGGATGTGGGATGTTGTCCATGAAAAGTACCTTTACATGAATAAGGCGTCTGAACAAATATTCGGTGTGCCGCGCGAAACGATGGTTAAGATGTCCTTGCCCGAGGCTGCAAAACTGATCCACCCTGAAGACAGGGAGGACGCTCGTGCGACTGTTGAACGTCAGCTGCAGGGGCAGCCGACAGAAGCCGAATATCGTTTTATCAGAAACGGAGACGCGTTTTGGGCCCTGGTCCGCGGCGTACCCATCAAGGATTCATCGGGAAGGGTCATCCGAATCGTAGGCACAACCAGCGATATTTCCATCCGGAAAAAAGTGGAACAGGAGAAGGAAAAGTTATTTGAAGAGTTGATGGCTGAACGCGCCCGCCTGAATCTGGTCCTGCACTATATGCCAGCAGGTGTCATGGTCGTGGAAGCGCCGCAAGGGGATATTCTGCTGCATAACAGAAAGGCAGAAGAATTGCTGGGCCATCCGGTTATTCAAACTGATTTGTCAGGGTATGATCAGTACCGAGGCGTCCATCCCGACGGCCGGCTTTATAAGGGTGAAGAGTATCCGTCTGCCAGGGCATTAACAGGCGAGACCGTCATCGATCACGAGCTTGCCTATCGCCGTGATGATGGAAGCCTTGCCAACCTCATTATCAGCTCGTCGCCTTTATACAATTCAAAAAAGGAAATTGTGGCTGCTGTACTGGTGTTTTATGACGTGAGTGAGCGCAAGAAGGCTGAGGAGGAACGGGAGCACTTGATAGACGAGCTCAAGGCCCTCACGCAGGAACTCAGTCAGGCCAAGGAAAAAGCTGATGTGGCCAACCAGCTGAAGAGCCAGTTTTTGGCCAATATGTCCCACGAAATCCGAACACCTTTGACGGCCATCATGGGCTTTGCAGAAATTTTGAACGATTCTGAGGATTTGACAGACGATGAACGCCGCGAGTATACCGATATTATTTTGAAGAATGGATCGAATCTTACCCATCTTATTGATGATATTCTGGACCTCTCGAAAGTTGAGTCGGGACATATGGAGGTGGAGAAGGTCCAGGTCTGCTTGCCGGAAATTCTGCATGAAATTCGCCGCTTGTTTGCGCAAAGGGCTGAGAAAAAGGGCGTTGCCCTTGAATTTAAGTCCAGGCCTGGCGATCCGGAGTCTATCGTCACGGATCCCACCCGGCTCCGGCAAATCCTGGTGAATATCATCGGCAATGCGTTGAAGTTCACTGATCAAGGCAGCATAGTCGTGGAGACCCGGATCGTTAACATGCATGCTGACAATAAACCGGTTCTGGAATGCAGCGTGAGGGATACTGGCGTGGGACTCTCCCCGGATCAGCAGGCGCGGCTGTTTCAGCCTTTCACCCAGGCTGATTCCTCCACCACGAGGATGTACGGTGGAACAGGCCTTGGTCTGGTTCTTTCCAGACGTTTGGCTCATTTGTTAGGTGGCGACCTCGTTCTGGCGGAAAGCGTGGTGGGCGTAGGAAGCCGCTTCGTGGTTACCATTGATCCCAGCCTCGCCACCATTTCGCAAGCTGATTCCCATCTGTTGCTGGATGGCCCGGTCAATGCTGAAAGCGACCCAAACACGTGGCAGCCTGGAATGTTGGATCATTTCTCCGTCCTTGTCGCTGAAGATTCCCGAGATAATCAGGTCATCATCCGCCGCATACTGGAGCGATGGGGAGCAAAGGTCGACATTGTGGATAATGGGGCTACAGCTGTTGAAAGAGCGATGACTGGGCCCTATGATATCGTATTCCTGGATATCCAGATGCCCGTTCTTGACGGCAATAGCACGGCTCAGGAATTGCGAAAACGCGGCTACAAGAAGCCTCTGATTGCCCTCACTGCCAACGCCATGAAAGAAGAACGTGATAAGAGCCTGCATGCTGGCTTTGATGATCATCTCTCCAAACCTATTAGCGCGGAGGTCCTTATTCGCAAGATTCTAGGTTACAATAAACATAAGATAGATTGAAAAGGTTGCGACCGCCAGGAACCCAAAATTCAAGGTTCCTCTAGGAAGATTACCCAATCAACCCGTACAAATGGACCTTGCGCATTATTAGATATGCGATCATATGCAGCGGAGACCATCACTGCATTCAGGAGGCTTTGTGAACAATAGCCTTTTATTCCGCGTGTTGAAATTTTATTTCATACTTTCATTTATTTTGAACAAGGACTGTCTAGCGAAAGAGACCTTGATTCTTGGAAGTGGCATCTCAACACAAAATCCTCTATGGCCCAAGATTCAAAAATACGTGGAACTCATTTCGCTTCACGCCAATAGCAGTACTCATATTGCAGTTCGATCCATACCATTCAAACGTTTGACAGAGATGGTGCTGGATGGGCAACTGGATGGCGATCTCGGCCGTGAGGAAGGGGTCTATAATGATGAATCAGGCTTGGTTCAAGTACCAGAGCCTATTGCTGAAATCGAATTTGTGATATTGACTCATATGAACGTTGATGCAGATGATATGTTGAAAGTCCGGCAATCAAAAACAGTTGTTGATTTCGGAGATGACATACACAAAGAAATCTGCAAAAAATTGGACCTTGATTGTATTTTTGTGACTCAAGGCTCAGATCGTTTTGCTATGGTTAGGTCAGGCCGCGCAGGAAGCATGCTCACTGGTAAAGCAGAAGCTCATGAGCTGGTTAAGAAGGATGTATCGACCAAAATCAAGGTCAGCCGCACTGCTTATAAAGTGCCGATTTACATCTTTCTTTCGAGAAAGCAGGTAAAAATGGTCCCACACCTCAACTCTGCTATTAGGAAAGTCAAACAGGACGGCCATCATAAGGCGCTGTTCGATATAGAACCCTAATCAAGCTAGACAACGAAGGTCTCGACGATACGAGCCGCAATAGGATTGGCAATTTTCCTTTGGGCCGTCACAAGCAGAAGCTCTTCGTAAATACCCTGCAACTGTCCAATCTCAACCAATTCTCCCGCCAGAACCTGCCTTGTGACGGTATGCGCAGCCGTTGCAATCAGTCCCAGTTCATTGACAGCCAACAGTTTTTTGACCGCAATATCCTGGCTTTCCGTAATGATATTCAAATCGATATCATGAAGCCTTGCCCAATGATCAAGGTCCTGTCGAAGTTTGCTATCGTACGTAGGAAAAATCATGGGTTGCCCGGACAAGGACTTGGGAAAGCCTTTGCGCAAGGATTTGAACTTGGGGGCGCCGTAGAAAGCCACATTTTTTTTGGTGAGAGACCTGGGCGAAAGTCCCTTGGCATCCACGCCTGACGGCAGAAAATTGGTGATGAGAAGATCCATCCGATGGGCCGTCAGCTCCCTCAGAAGTTCGTCCGACTTGCCTTCAGAAAGGGTGATCTGACAAGGCGAAATACCTAAGGCATGTTGGACGATCTGTAAGATAATTTGCTTGGGAACACTATCCAAAGCTCCAAGATGGAGAGAAGGCTTGGACGGTCTGATGCGATCATGCAGGACCTCATACATCTCCGAACCCATTTTGAAAATGTTCCTGGCGTAATCGAGGGCCACCTGGCCTTGTTCCGTCAAAAAAATCTTTTTGTGCTGCCGTTCAAAGAGCTGGACACCCAGCGTGTCTTCAAAGGTCTTGAGCTGGGCGCTGAGTGTCGGCTGACCAATACGCAATCGTTCCGCTGCCTTGGACACCGAACCTTCCTCAGCTATGCACTTGAAATAAAAGAGATGGTGGTAATTTATCCAGGGATCCATGGTATTTCCCTCCCAGAGCCATGCATCGTTTCAAACGATCTATAGGAGTATAATTATCGATTTGAGATATGCAAGCTTAAGGTCGATAGTAGTGATAATGAGGAGGGAGACAAACATCATGATACTTTTCACGTTTGCAGACTACTGGTGGTTCTATCTGGCATTTATCGTCTTCGTGTTGATTGTCCTGGCCTTGGACCTGGGGGTTTTTCACAAACAAGCGCATGAGGTTTCCTTTAAGGAAGCTTCCATCTGGACCTCGATCTGGATTGGTCTTGCGATGGTGTTTAACCTTTTATTCTATTGGTATGCGCACTGGCGTTTTTCAAGCGCCCCTCAATACTTAAGCCTGTCTGGCTTTGACCCTGATCAACAGGCTAGAACCATGGCCTTGGAATTCCTAACAGGATTCGTCGTCGAAAAGTCCCTGGCCATTGACAACATATTCGTCTTCGCCGTAGTTTTCGCCTACTTTGGAATTCCCAAGATCTATCAGCATCGCATCCTATTCTGGGGAATTTTGGGTGCTTTGGTATTCCGAGCGATTTTCATAGCCATGGGCTCAGTCCTCATGCGCTATGAGTGGGTCGTGATCTTCTTCGGTGCTCTCTTAATCCTGACCGGGATCAAAATGTTTTTTGCTGGAACCGAGCAGACAGATCTCAATAAGAACATTGTCGTGCGCGCCTTGAAGAAAATTTTCCGAATTCATCCGATGATCGAAGGTCAGAAGTTTTTTATACGAAAGGAGGGTTTGCTGCATGTCACGCCGCTATTCCTGGCTCTGGCTTTCCTTGAACTGAGCGACATCATATTCGCGATCGACTCGGTGCCGGCGATTTTTGCCCTCACCAACGAACCTTTGATTGTGTTTACCTCTAATATTTTTGCGATATTGGGGCTGCGCTCGATGTACTTCATGCTGGCTGGAGTTATGGACCGCTTCGTCTATATCAAGTACGGTCTGGCTTCCGTCCTGGTCTTTGTTGGTTTTAAAATGGTTTATCTGAATGAAGCTTTTGGCGGCAAGTTTCCCATAATCTGGTCGCTTCTGATCATAGCCTCCCTCATTGGTGGCTCGATCCTGCTGTCCGTGATCATGGACGCCCGACGTCGGCCAGATAAGCTGGAGATTAAGAGGCTTTGAGCTGCTCCACTTTGTGATCATGCGCCCAATAAAACAAGTTTTTCGGCATGAATATTTCAAAGTGAAAGGGAACCTTATGCCGGTCCTCAGCCTTATCAATTCTAACGGTGATGGCGACGCCTGTGTCTGCGCAGTAGGTGCGAACGGCATCCAGGCCCACGCCCCGACCTGATAGCTCACTGACGGCATTTTTTGTGGAAAAGCCTGATACGAAAATCAATGAAGCGATTTCAAGGTCTGTATGAGCCTGCTGGGATTTCAGAAGGCCTTGATCCAGACCTTTGGCTTGAATCGCGGCCAAATCCAGGCCGTTGCCATCATCGCGATAGGTGAGGATCAGGTTGTCCAGTTCCTCTCTCAGCGCGATGACAATATTTCCCCTGGCCGGCTTGCCTTGCTGGAGCCGTTGTTCGGCAGCTTCTATGCCGTGATCCATGGAGTTGCGAAACAGGTGCAGGAAAATATTATAGAGGAATACTGCACCTTTTTCTTTGACCAGGATGCGGGCCTCAGGCGTGACAACGACCGGCATGTCTTTTTTCAAGTCGCGCGCCAGTGAATCCAAACCTCTGGACGCTTCCTCGATAAGCGACGACAGCGGGTCATAACAAAGGGCGCCGATCTGATCCGTGGTGTCCTCCAGTTCGGCTCGCTGCGAGGGGTTGAGCCTTGGATCATCCATGTAATGCAGAAAACGCAGCGCGTTTTCCAGACGAGACTTGGGGATTTTGACGAACTTCTCGCGACTGTTCCAGCCAAGGCGTTCTTCACCCACCTGCTGGTAGTGTTGGAGGATTTTGTGAACCTCGTCCAGGTCCGCCATGAGCTTGCCGTCATTCCACTCAACTTCATCACGCTGCAGGGCTGCGTAATACTGCTCCGCATCATGGGCTGACGTGGATATGGATTTTAATGCATAGGTGCGAGCCGCGCCTTTGATCGTATGCATATTCATAAACAACCGACGAATCACGTCACTGCGCGGCTTGGTCTTGTCCAGAATAATGTCCCGATTTTCAGTGATGTATTCGTTGGTCTTGGCCAGGAAACGCTGAAATCTTTCCTCGGGGATCTGGACCAGCTCAATCAGGATGCGGATATCCTCTTCCCGCTGTTCGGCCACCGATTTCAGTCGCCGAATTTCCGTAACGTCACGCAAGCTCACCAGGATTTTTTCAACGACGTCCTGCTTGTTGATAATCGGATTCCAGTCGATTTCGAAGGTGCTCTTGTCCTGCGTCGAGGTTTTCAGGTAATTCAGTTCCTTGACGAAACTCTGCTCGTTCATCTCAAAAGCCAGGGTATTTTCCCCAAGAGTGGCATCCAGGGCCGCTTCGATCTGGCTTTTGGCATCCGAGCTCAGGTCGGACTGTTTCAGGAGGAGTTGATCGAGATTCTGCCCCGTGATGGTGTCCTTGCCGAGGAGCTGCATGAGATGGCCCGAGTACTGATCACCCGCCTGCTTGGTCGGCGGAACCAGGGTAAAGATGCCCTGTTTGATGTTGGTCAGGATGGATTTAATATCCCGCGTCTGGCGCTCCACCTCGCTTTGCAACTCGCGTCCCAACTTCTCCGACTGGCGAAAAGCTTTGGTAAAGCGAATCGCTACAATTTGGGATTGAATAAGAACAAAGAGAGCTACGGCATAGGGCAGGACAGAGACAGTCGATACTACTTTATAGATGCTGAGGTAGTAGCTGATGAAGGCCGCAATCAGAATGGCGGAACCCACGAGCGAGATCAAAGCCCCTTCCTCGTTCTGTCGCCAGGCGCGAAAGGTTTGATACAGCATGACAAGCGTTTGGAGCACGCTGAGCTGATAGATGGTAAAAACGAAATTGGGCATGGTTGTATGCATAAAAATCAGGGGAATTGAAATCAAGCCGCAGAAAATCCAGCAGTAGTAGTCAAAGAATTTAAACGACTGCTTGGGAAAGTTGGCTCGTATGAAGCTGTTGAAGGAGGCAGCAAGGATGGGATTGGCAACGAAAAAGATGGAACGCATGAGCCAAAAATTACGTTCCGTCGGTTCACCGAAATAATACAGGAAATTGGGCGCATGGCGCGCATAGATAGCAGCAAGGGCAAAACAAAAAATGGCTAGATAAAAACTACCGTAGTCTTCGCGGCGGTGCATGAAAAGGCTTAAGTTATAGAGTCCGATGATGGCGACGATGCCCAGCATCCCCAGATTGATAATCCGGCTTTTCTCCAGAGCGTTGGCCAATTGTTGTGAGCTATAAACAGTGGGTTCAAAAAAAAGTCCGCCGTGAATCCAGTGGAAATTGGCAACCTGGATCAGCACGTAGACGGCATCCACCTGGCCTTGAAAATTAAACAGGCCGTAGCGCGTATCCTGCTGCGGTATGCTGGTTTCCCGACTTGTCCCCACGACACCGTTGCTTAACGTGAGAAGAATGCGCGAGGGATCATTCGCGTCCAGGACCCACATCTTATAGCAGCTGGCGGCGAAAGGCATGGTTATGCCGGGCTGATCGATCGCGCTGAGACCGTTGATCCGCATCAGATATGTGCCGTAACCTGGACCGCCGACAGGCTTTTGGGTCACAGGATCCTTAAACTGATTCCAACCGCCAGGCACTGGAAGCCACGCCGGTGTCTGCTGTAAAGCCTCGGGCAGCTGCTCGGGAGTGACGAGCTGGTTCCAAAAAAAGCGCCACTCACCTTTGAGCGGTAAACCGCTGACCAGATTCGTGCTCGTGACATGCACGACTCCTGGCTTGGGTTCTGCAGCCTGTGCCGACATGAGGCTGGTAATCCCTAAAAAAGCCAGGAGGATAGCCCATTTTATGGTTTGGCCAAGGCGTGTCAATGCAGTTCCTCCCTAAGTCTATGGATAGTTTACCAGATTGTGAGGGGTTTTGGGGTTTATAGCGGCCACGACTTATCGTGCGGAAAAGACTTTCAAACTTGTATACCTATGATTTTTTCATAAGCCGAAGAGCGACACAGACGATTGCATAGGATCTCTGCGCATGCGTTTTGTTTCCGCCCTCCTGATCTTACTCCACTTCGCGGCCGATTCGGGCTACGCGATGCCTATTATTTCAGTCGAGGAAGGATTTCAGAAGGCGGCCTTGGGTAAAACCTTGGACTATCTTTTGGATCCCGAAAACACCATGAGTCTTGAGGATATTCAGGACCCTCGCCATGAACAGCTCTGGCAGATGAGTCAGCAGGAGGCGATCAGTCTCGGTTATCACAAAGGCGCGGTTTGGGTCCGTTTCCAACTGCAGGATCGCCGCGCAGAACCTTTGGAAACCGTTCTTCAACTGGCCTATGCCCAGACGGATTTTGTCAACGTTTATACACTGCATGACGGTCGACTTGAAACCATGGAAGCCGGGGATCACCGACTGAAAAAAACCTGGGCGATTGATGCGCGGGTTCCGGCGTTTCCCCTGCGTCCAGCCGCAATGCGTACGGTTTACCTTAAGGTTTGGGGCACGACATCCATCCAGTTTCCCTTGATCCTGATGAGTCCAACGCGTTATCAAAGCGAAGTGCTGTCGGCGGAAATCGCCCAGTCGCTGTACTATGGGGCGCTGTTTGCGATAGGCATCTACAATTTTCTGCTTTTCGTCGGAACTCGCCTTCGCGTCTACGGTTACTATGTGCTTTTCCTGCTGGGATACTTTCTCTTTCAGGCCACACTCGGGAGTCAGGGTTATCATTTCATCTGGCGCGATGCGATTCGCTTTAACGAAATGATGATTTTCATCGGCATCGCCGTGACCGGATTGGCCGCCACCAAATTTACGGCTGTGCTCCTGGATATTGATCGGAAGAACCCGGTTTCGCGCTATGTTCTGACCTATTTGGGCGTTTCCCTGGTTACCACCTTCACGTTTTATGGCGTTGCCGGTTATACAGCGGCTGTGAAGTTCATGTACATCTTCACCGTTGTCCCTTGGCTCGCTTTTCTGGTCTATGCGGGTATCGTTGGGACGATGCGTCGCGAACGAGTGTCCAGTTGGTATTTGATTGCATGGTCCTGTTTTATTTTGGGTTCGCTGGTGACGCTTCTGCGGCAGGATGGGCTCATTCCGAGCAACGGTCTGACCCAGAGTGCGCAGCAGATCGGCTCGGCGATTGAATTCATTCTGCTGTCCTTTGCCCTGGCCGACCGCATTAAATATTTGCAGCAGCGGGTGGAAGAGGAACAGGCGGCAGCCTTATCGGCCAATCAGTTTGCACTGGAAGAGGAACGTCGCCTCAGTGAACTGCGTGATCAGATGGTGGCGAACACCAGTCACGAACTACGGACGCCTTTGAACGGCATGATGGGATTGATTCAGGCTGTTTTGCGGCGCGATCAGGATAGACTCTCGCCCGATTCCAAACGCAGCCTCGATCATGCTGTGACCTGCGGCAAGCGTATGGCATCGCTCATCGGCGATCTCCTGGATTTTTCCCGGGGTCAGCGGGCCGATATACCTTTGCGCCGAGCGCCGATCGATTTGCGGGAAATTCTGTCCATGGTATTTGACCTTCTGCGGCCTACACTTGCCAGCAAGCCTGTCGAGCTTCAGGATTTTCTGCCCTCACCTTTGCCGCCTCTGCATGCAGATCCTGATCGGCTCCAGCAAATTCTCTTCAACCTTCTGGGTAACGCCATCAAATTCACAGACCAGGGCCAGATCACAGTGTCAGCGCTGGTGGAAGCCGATCACGTGATCATTCGTATCACGGATACAGGACCTGGCATACCACCCGATATGCAGGAGCGCATTTTCGAGCCCTTCATTCAAGCCGATGGCGGCACAGCTCGACACTTCGGTGGCACCGGGCTCGGTCTCGCGGTCGTGAAGCAGCTGGTGCTCGCGCATGAAGGCAAGGTCGGTGTGCATTCGGTCCTGGGTTATGGGTCCACCTTTTGGTTTACGCTTCCCATCAGTCGGGAACAGGAACTGGCTCCGGTGCAGATGGCGCCAGGACTTGAGAATAAGCTGGTGGGACTGCAATCCCAAATGGATCACGCGAAAGTGCGCGAAAACTTCGAACCTATGACCGCCGTCGTGGCAAGCGAACCCTTGGCTGCGGGTCAGGTGCCGCGCCTCGATATTTTGGTCGTGGATGATGAACCGGTCAATCTTCAGGTTCTGATCGAAATTCTTACGCTTTCCGGTCATAGCATCCGCACCGCTCTGAATGGGATGGACGCTCTGCGGATGCTGGAGTCAGACCCGGTGCCCGACCTTGTCCTGCTGGATGTGATGATGCCAGGCCTGAGTGGTTTTGATGTGCTGCAGCGCATTCGCGGCCGTTTCAATGAAGCTGAGCTGCCGGTTTTGATCATGACCGCCAAAGCCCTCGAACGCGATCTGGTCCAGGGTTTTTCTCTGGGTGCCACAGATTATATATTGAAGCCCTTCTCGGCCAGCGAAGTGGAGGCGCGCATTGCGCATCAAATGCGCCTGCAGGCTGCGATCTGGGAAGGCAAGGCCGCCGACAAAGATCGCCGTATTCTGAGGCACAACATGCAGCTGGTGGAGAATCACCTCTTGCATACGGAACGCCTGGCATCGGTGGGTGCCATGACGGGAATGGTTGCGCATGATCTCTGCAGTCCGTTGGATCACATTCATACGGTCATGGGCTGGATTCTGCAGCGCACCCAGCTGCTGCTGCAGTCTCCTCAGCTCGATCCGCTTTGCCGACCTGATGTGGAACATATTCAGGAATCCGCAGAACTCGCCGAGCATGCGGTGAAGACGGCCGAAGAGTTGGCCAATTCCTTGCGCATGAGTATCCGGACGGATCAGGGGCCAGCCGAGCTCCTGCGAGTTGATGAAGTCCTGCCGCATGTTCTGCGTATTCTGGATCGCAAATTGAAGCCCTTGCAGGTTCATCTCAATGTTGCGGCCGGGGTTCTGATCGTGGGCCGGCGTTCCGAATTGGTGCAGCTTCTTATGAATCTGATCAGCAACGCAGCCGATGCTTTGGAAGAAAAAAACGCCAAGGATCTGGGCATTACGGTTGAGACTGTGGGAAAATCCATTCATATTCTGATTGAAGATGGAGGGGCGGGCATTCCGGACGCCATTCGGGATCAGATTTTTGAGCCCTTTTTTACGACCAAAATGTCGAGCAAGGGGACAGGTCTCGGGCTGTTCGTGGTCAAGACCATCAGCCAAAGACTGCAGGCATCCATTGTTGTCCACACCAGTGAGAAGTTCGGTGGCGCTTGTTTTGAATTGAATATTCCAGCGGCTTGAGCCACAGGAGAGGTTCGTGGTTAGGGTTTTCCTTTATTATGTCGTGCTGTTTTTGGTGGTGGGGAGCTCGCGTCTCCTGGCCGCTGAAACAACTGTCATAAAAATGGGAGATAACACACAATCCAGCCTCGTGGCCCCTTCCAGTTATGTTCTGGTCGATCCTTCGGCAACGATGGGATTTACTGAGGTGGAGACGGCATGGGAAGAAGGACGGTTCCGCCGCGAGACCCAGGATCTGCCCAACTACGGTTTTCAGCCATCGGCCTTCTGGTATCGATTTTCCGTGCATAACACCAGTCGGCACCAAAAGGTCTGGTATTTTGGTCTGGAGAATTCCGTCGTCAATTCCATGGATGTCTATTCCAAAGGTCTGGGCGGTGCCTGGATCCATACTCAATCGGGATCGCTGGTCGAATTCGCCAGGCGCGATATCAAAAATCGATATTTCTATTTGAAATTTACCTTTGCGCCCAATGAAACCCGCGATTTCTATGTCCGCTTCCATACCCAGGGATCGGCTGAATTTCAGATGTATCTGCGCGGTCTTGATGATATCTATCGTATGGAACATGATACGCAGTTCTATCTGGGAGCCACTCTGGGTCTCCTCTTGATTTTGGCTGCGTATTATATACTCCTGGCCTGGCATTCGCGGCAAAGCGATCTTTTCATGCACGGTTTTTTTCTGCTGTCCTTCTTTATCTTTCGCATGTCCGTTATGGGGTTTGGGTACGAGTACCTGTGGCCTGGCTCGCCGGTGTGGAACCGCATTATCGTGTCCACTTCGGTCCCGCTGGTTTTCCTGATGGCCTTATGCAATGCCTACTTCTTTCTGCCGATGCAGGACTATCCTCGCTTGCGCATGATCGTGCGGCTTTTTCTGCTGGCCAACTTCAGCCTTCTGATCACAGCCCCCTTTCTGCCCTATAAAGCCATCAAGTTCCACGTGATCGTGGGCATTATCACCACGCTCCTGATTATCCTATCGTCGCTTTATTCCCATCTTGGTGGTTTTCGACCGGCACGGTTTTTTGTGTACGCGTGGTCAGGTTTGCTTATCAGCGCTTTTATGCTGGGCTTGCAAAAATTGGGGCTGATACCGGTATCGTTTTTTTCAACCTATGGTGCCGAAGTCGCGACAGTGGCTTTGGTTGTGCTGCTTTCACTCGGTGTGAGTGACAAGATCAACGCGGTAAACAAGGCTTTGCACCGAGCTCAAGCAGATGCACTGGAAACGCAGATCGAAACCAACCGCTTGCAGCTGGTCGCGCAGCAGGCCGATCAACGCGCTTTGGCTGAACAGCTGCGACTGAATACTTTGAAGGATCAGTTTTTAGCCAATACATCGCATGAGCTGCGGACACCTTTGAACGGGGTGATGGGGATGGCCGAAGCCATCCTGCTACGAAAAAATCTGAATGAACGCGATCAGGATGACCTGCGGTCCATTCTTGATGCATCCCAGAGATTGACGCGCCTCGTCGGTGATATTCTGGATTTTTCTGCTTTGCAGGATGGTGCCCTCGATATGGGGCTGGTGGATCTGAATGCAGAAAAAATGATGCGCGAGACCCTGGGTCAGTTGAAAGGCCTTGTGCAGGATAAAAAGATCGACTTCCAGCTGCTCTTCCCGGGTGATGGAACTTGGGTTGAAGCCAATGCCGATCATATGGCTAAGGTTTTCGATGCGATCCTATCCAATGCGATCAAATTTACGGAAGCCGGCCTGATTTCCATCCATGGGCGCATCCTGGATGACACCGTGGAAATCGCCATCGCCGATCGCGGGATTGGGATCGCCCCCGAAAAGTTGCGCAACATTGAGGCCGCGTTTGAACAGGGCGATGGACGCACCACGCGCAAGCAGGGGGGAACGGGCCTGGGCCTGGCTTTTGCCAGCCGTCTTATGAAGGCTCAGTCGGGCAGTTTGAAGGTGCATTCCCAATTGGGTGTGGGCACAACGGTTATTATGAGTTTTAAAAAGGGCGTGAAAGAGGCGGAAGCTCTGGACACACCAGCTGCGAATCCATCCCATGTCGTGCCCCTGCTGCTTCCAGAATCCACGCCGCAGGCCTTGGCCGTCGGCCAGTCGTCGCGCGCGGCTTATTCCAAGAGTCAGTCGAGATCTTCATCGGTGATACCGATGACCAAGCCTCTCACGTTTTTAACCCAGGTCAAAGACAAGCCCTTGCCCCGTATCCTCGTCGTGGATGATGATGCCCTGAACCTTCGCGTGCTGCGCAGTCATCTGGCGCATCGGCAATTCCAGGTGGAATTTGCCAAGAGCGGATCGGAAGCTCTGGACAAGGTCAGGGAGCAGGGCCGGGTGGATTTAATTCTGCTCGACGTCATGATGCCCGGCATGAGTGGTTACGACGTGTGCCGCGAACTG
Source organism: Oligoflexus sp. (assembly GCF_035638955.1). GTDB lineage: Bacteria > Bdellovibrionota_B > Oligoflexia > Oligoflexales > Oligoflexaceae > Oligoflexus. The sequence continues at coordinate 20,569 of NZ_DASQYZ010000368.1, forward strand.
CGCAAGACTTTTGAACCGAGCGAGCTGCCTATTCTGATGCTGACTGCGAAAAACCAGGCCCAGGATATTGTGGATGGATTTGAGGCGGGAGCCAACGATTACATCCAAAAGCCATTCAATCACACCGAGCTGCATGCCCGCATTGATCTGCATTTGAAACTCGGGCTCACGACCCAGGCGATGAAGCGCTTTGTGCCTGAGGATTTTATTCGTCTTCTGGGTCATGAACATTTTGCGGATGTGTCCCTGGGCGATGCCGCGGAACGCAGGCTGACCATTATTTTTGCTGATATCCGTGGCTTCACGAAAGCTGTGGAGTTCATGCAAACGCCGGAAGTGTTCCGTTATCTCAATAACTGTTTTGCGGTTTTGGGTCCCGAGATCCGTAAAGCGGGTGGTTTCATCGATAAATATATCGGTGATGCAATCATGGCTCTCTTTCCCAGTGACCCCGATGATGCGATTCGCTCCGCAGTCGCCATGAACGAGGGCCTGAAGGCTTTGAATCAGGATTTTTGGTTGGGAACCGGCATCCATATCGGTCCCACCATGCTTGGTACGCTCGGCGAATCCGAGCGTTTCGAGGCCACGGCTCTTTCGGATGCAGTGAATGTGACCTCGCGCCTGGAGGGGTTAACCAAGCTTCTGGATACGCGTGTGCTGGTGTCCAAAGACTGCAGGGATGCCATGAAGCGAGCCGAGGACTGGCGTTGGCGCGACCTGGGTGATGTCCTGATCCGCGGTCGTGACCAGGCCATTCATCTTTATGAGTTGGTCGATGTCGATCCGCACAAGGATGCCTTGATTCCTATGATCCAGGAGTTCGAACAGGGCGTCAAAGCCTTCAAAGAAGGGCAGTTCAAGCAGGCCATGCTCCATTTTCAGCATGTCCTGCGCGAAGTGCCAGGCGATGGCCCCTCACGTTTTTACGTTAAAAAAGCTGAGTTTCTGATCGATCACCCCCAGGCTTTTCATGGTGTCCTGGACGTGAGTGATGTCCGCTGATCATGGAGCTTCTCCGGCCATGGTCTGAAGTTTCGTCCAAACTGCTCGCGCGACCGGCCCCATGGGCACGAGCTTGCTTCTCATCACGTGCAGGTCAAGGACAAACCCAGCGGAAACCGAGTTCGGGATTGCCGTCAAAGTTTTCGACTTGAGGCCGGCTGATGCTTCATGTCCAGCCAGTCGTCCCCAGCCGAAGCCTTCCTCAATTAAGCGTCGCTTCAACGAGTGATCCGTTACGTAACATCGCTTGCCTCCATCGAGGAGACCCAGGCCATCGCGTTTGGCAGGATGGCAGAGGTCGCCATGGGACGCGACGATGATCTGGGGCTGCTCCTGTAACCATGCAGCCGTGAGAGGGTCTGCCGAGGTAACCCGTGAGCTTGCAATCACTGGAATCATATCGACACGTTCGATAGGAAACGATTCCATATCATCCTCATCATCCACTTTCGGGGTCACAGCAAAGCAGGCCTCTCCCTTCCGCACCAGATCGGTTCCAACATTAATGATCTCGGAACGCAGGATCAGCTCCGTGGCTTTCATGTCGCTGAGACATTCGCTAAAGATGGTTCGAACGGCTTCAAACCTGGCCACAGGATCGATGATAACCGTCAAGCTTGGCTCGGCCTTGTTGAGTCCCAGCTCCTTGCCAATGACTTCCAGCCGTCGGAAGGACAACAGCGTCTGTTTTGCTGATTCGTAAAAGACACGCCCGGCATCGGTCAGCTTGGGGCGATATTCTTCGCGACTGAAGAGGATAAGTTCGAACTCATTCTCGAGCTTCTTGATGCTTACACTGAGCGTCGGCTGGGTCCGGTTGAGAGCCTTCGCTGCCGCTTTGAAGCTGCCCTTTTCTACTATCATTTCCAAAGCTTCCAACTGATCAAAAGTCATGCAGCACCTTTCCTCGATCAATGTATTGATGCAGTCTATCGAGTAGGTAGATATTATATAATTTATTTGCATCGTCAAGAGACGATAAGATCCTTGTCACAGGCGCTGGAAAACCTTGGTTGGCGCCCGCTAAGGAGGCACTATGTTGGCTATTAGACGCTCAGATGAACGTGGATTAGGGAATCATGGCTGGCTCAAGTCGCGCCACACCTTTTCATTCGCCCATTACTTCGACCCTGAGCACATGAACTTCGGACCTTTGCGGGTCATCAATGAAGATCGTATTGCAGGTGGATCCGGATTTGGACGTCATCCGCACCGTGACATGGAAATCATATCGTACGTCGTCAAAGGATCTCTGGAGCACCAGGACACCATGGGCAATAAAACGGTCATTCGTCCTGGCGAAGTTCAAAAGATGAGCGCCGGACATGGTGTCACGCATTCCGAGATGAATCACGAAGCCGATGACGAGACCCATTTTTTTCAGATCTGGATCATGCCGGACAAGAAGGGTATCGAGCCTTCGTATGGTCAAAAGTCTTTTGCTCACGAACTCGAAAAAGAGCCTTTGGTGTTGGCCGCATCATCCGATGGTCGCAACGGCTCGATTCCGATTCAGCAGGACGCGGATATGTATCTTGCCAGGTTGCGGCCTCATGCCAGCCTCCACTTCGGTGTCCGTCCAGGCCGTGGGGTCTGGGTGCAGGTTGTGAAAGGTTCGATTGGACTTGGTAAGGACGAGCTTCGGGCAGGAGACGGAGCTGCCTTGACCGATAAAGAAGTTCTGGAAATCGTCGGGTAGACAGAAGCCGAGGTCATCCTGTTCGATCTGCCACCGGTTTGAAACACCACTGGCATCGCTCTGTCGATAGGCATGACACTCGTTGCTGGTCGGGTTGTCTCCTACCGCCAAAGTCACAGAGAAGACTGGACCTTGCATGGTAGCCAGAGCTCGCCCTGGACTCGCTCTGCTACATTTTGACACCGAAGTCAGAGTCTGAGAACGAAATCGCATCTCTCCCATTTGAAAGTCTAACTTATAGCGGTTATATGAGTCGCTTGGCTGCGACGGTTTTCAGTCGCTCCGGTTTTAGATATTAGGGAGACAAGAGTGTTTTATAGCAAGAGTCAAATCGCAAGCGTTATGAGCGTCAGCCTGCTTCTTCTAGGAACAGCCTGCGGCGACATCAAGAGCGACAAGCCGGAAAAGGTTCGCGAAGTCGTGATCACCGAGTACGTGGAAGTCGACAGTCCTGAACTGCTGTCGCGCGTTGAAACCCTGCAAGCAGAGATTGATACGCTGCGCGAGCAGCTGGAGGAGGAAAAGGGTACCCGCACGGAGCTGGAGCGCAAACTCGCCGAAGCGGAGAAGGCCCTCACCGACGCCAAGGCTGAAATTCGCTCGTGTGCAGAGAAGCAAGCGGCTCTCGTTAAAGCGAAGGCTGATTTGGAAGCTGAGCTCGCGCGATTGCGTAATGCATCTGAACAAGAGATCCAGGCGTTGAAAGATAAGCTTGCTTCTACGCAGAAGGATCTGGACGCAGCTCAGGCTAAGGTCCAACGCCTTAATGCAGAAGTCCACGCCCTGCAAAACAAAATCTTCGTCATCAAAGTCAACATTTCCGATGTCCAGGTCAGCTCGCAGTTGGTCGCGTGCGACGGCAAGGCAAAACTGATTTTGCAAAAGGATAATATCCTGATTCAGGCGCGGGAGGCAGAGCAGCAAGTGACTGATGCTGGCTTCTTTGGAATTGAAGAGAATGGACAGACCGTTTGCACGCTTCGAGTCGTCAGCTTCACCTTGGGCGCGGGCGTTTCGGACGGCAAGGCTGCCGACGCCACGAAGTCGGTCCTTGGCGTTTGCCAGGATCAGGCCTGTAAGGAGATCGTCACCGCTTTCGGTGTGATCACAGACCAAGGCACGTCACATAAAGAATAATTACCGATAGGCAAAGGCATAGCATCCATGAAACGAATCAGTACATTCTTAGCTCTTGCAATCAGCCCAGGCGCAGCTCTTTACGCGACCGAGGCGAAGCTTTCCACATCCCGCTGCGTCATCGATTTTCCCTTTGACAGCGCCGTGCCTAACAAGGCTCAGGTTGAAGCGTGTATCACCGAGGTGCGCACGCTCGCTCAGGTGCCTGAGCAGGTGGTGGTGTTCACGACCTCGTCCTCGTCTGGCGATTCTGATTATAACTATAATCTTTCCAAGCGCCGCGCTCAGGCCGTTCAGGACATCATCGCGAAGGAGTATCCTGGACTGAAGGTTGAGCTCTTCCATGGCGGTGAGAACCCTGAGTTTGGTCAAAAGGCGGTGGTCCTGGCCGCTGTTGGCCGCGAGCCGATCCTGCCTGCCGTGAAGGAAGCGCCGGCTCCAGAAAAGCCGCGTTGGACCCAGCGGATGGAGATCGTTGCTGGTCCCCACACCCTTCGCGACAATCGAGCCCACTATTCTGGACTGGGCGTGGGTTTTGCCGTGCGCCCCACCTTGACCCCTGTGAACCTGGAAGCAGGTTTCCAGGTTATATCCATGAGCGCCGAAGATCACTATGATCAGTACTCGCTGGTTCTGGATGTGGGTCCAGTCTTCAGCTTCGGCTCCCTGGACCTTATGCCTAAAGTCTTGTACCGCGGCCTCTATAATGAAGAGGGCTCACGATCAGGTGACGTTGGCGTGCGCGCCGCAGCGCTTTATCACTTTGGAAGAAACAACGTGGGACTGAGCGTCAGCACGAGCCAGGAAACTCAGGACCTTCTTCTTTCGACCGGTATCAATCTTTAAGTGTCCTCTGACACGGATTGTCCCTGTGGCGATCCGTGTTATGCAGATTGTGCCGCCACTTACGATAGGTCCACCTCATCCCAGTTGAACAGCGGCCCGATGAACGACGCTCGGGCCGCGTTCGTCAATGTGGAAACTTCGAGCCTTGGTATAAATAGCTTCGTCTTCTTTTGTCATGCGTTGATGTTGAAGAAGGTGATCCGCCCAGGTGCTGATCCAGAAAACCTCTTCAAAAAGACCCGGTTCACGAGAATTGCACACGACATTCCAATCGTAGCCCCCGTCCCGCAGGCGAATATTTCGAAGCTCGTACAAAGCGACAAGAAACGGCGCCGTGTGCTGAGGCTGAATATGATAGCTGATGCGAATTTCAATAGGTCCATCCGTCCCTCTAAACTCACTCTCATCGGCTTTTCTCGCAAATGCCTCGGAAGGATTCAGGTCGCGACCTGAGAGCCAGGACAAGGGCCTGATCCTGGTCAACGCAATCTGCAGAATCAAAACAGCTGCTGAAATGATGAGACTGGTGGCCACTGTCGAACGGTCCGCAAGGTAACCCCAGAAGATTCCACTCAGCGCCAAGGCCCCTTGAGTGACCACCAGAAATACGGCAACGGCTCGTGCCTGCACCCATCCCGCCACAGCAATTTGAGCACATAAATTAAACGTTGCCATCATTGCGATCCAACCCACACCGCCGACTGCCAGGGCGATACTCACCACGGACACGGAATCCACCAGCGCCACAATCAAGGTGGATCCAGCAAAGAGTCCCGCACCTGCAGAAAGGATATGATCAATGGAAAGTTTACGGCGTCTCACCTCGCCAAGTAGAAAGACGCCGCCAACTGATCCTGCCCCAACGCAACCAAGAAGAAAGCCGAGGCCTCCTGAGGCAAGTCCCAGGTCGTTGCGCGCTCGCAGAGGCAGCAGGGCCCACAGGGCTCCAGCCGCAAAGAGGGCCGCAAAGCTTCTCAAAAGTACGGCTTTAACACCCGGTGACCGCCATGCATAGATCAAGGAAAGTTTGGAGGCCGCGAGATAACTTTCACGGGGGCGGACAACTGATGGCTGAGCATCGACAGGTCGCCACGACCAGACGATCGCGAACACGAACATGAAGCTGAGAGTATTACAAAAAAATGTTGCGGCTACACTGGATGCGCTGATCAACGCACCCCCAAGCGCTGGTCCCACGGCTCGCGCCAGATTTATCGAAACTCCCGAAAGGGCAATGGCCGCGGCAAGCTGTTCTTTCGGAACGAGTTTCGGAAGAGTTGCTGTCCAGGACGGCATATGAAAGGCGCTGCCCACGCCCATGCAAAACGTCAGGATAAGAAGGAGAGTTGGCGTCAATTGCCCCGTGAACGCGAGCCAGGCGAGAACTCCTGACGAGGCCATAAGCCAGAGCTGAGCCCCAAGAATAATGCTGCGGCGGTCGCGCAGATCGGCAAGGACCCCGGCGAACAGTCCGAACATAAACATAGGCAAGGCGCTTGCGGCCTGGAGCGCGCCAAGCCATGTCGCGGATAGACCGGCGACCGTAAGAAACCATGCGGCGCCGATGCCTTGCATAAAGCCACCGATGTTGGACACTACCGCCGCCAGCCACATCCGACCATAAGGCGAGATGGTCAGCGGCGTCCATGCTGAATCCTGGCTCGCGTGTTTCACAGTCTGTTTTTCAACATGTTGCATCATTTAAAAAGCCCAACACATGCAGCCCATGCTCCAATCCAAGGCGGCTTCCTCGATGGTATGCCGCTCGGTTTTACGAATGGGATGAACGGAGCAGCAGGGCAGCGAGGCCTTGTTGTCAGCCATGGTGCTAAGCCGCGTTGCTTGGCTCTGATACCCGCCGTAGAACTTGATGGGAGACCAGTCGGGCATGGGCGGTGGCAGGTTCGGAGCCTTGTCACTAAACGGGCCGTCGCCGTGGACGATCCTTCCTCCGACCACAGTCATCCAAGATGTAATATCTTTGATAGCATCGCCATCGACCCCGAAATAGTCATCGCTCAGGACGGCGAAGTCGGCGAGCTGGCCATTTTTAATTTGTCCGCGCTTGCCTTCTTCATTGGAGAACCATGTGTTGGAGACGGTCCATAAACGGAGCGCTGTCTCGCGGTCGAGAAGACGAGTATCGGAATAAAGCTTCAGCCCTCCGACCGTCTTACCCGTCACCAGCCATGACAGGCTCATCCATGGATTATAGCTCGCGACCCGGGTCGCATCGGTGCCAGCGCCCACAGGCAGGCCTGCATGCAACATGTCCTTCACAGGTGGTGATCGATCCGCTGCAGCCGCTCCGTATCGTTCCACGAAATATTCGCCCTGATAGGCCATGCGATGCTGGACCGCAATGCCACCTCCTAGTTGTTTGACACGATCGATGCTGGTCATGGAAATGGTTTCGGCGTGATCAAAAAACCAATGCAGGCCATCGAATGGGATGTCGCGATTCACTCGCTCAAAGACCGTAAGGGCTCGCGTGATGGTCTCGTCATAGGTCGCGTGCAAACGGAAGGGCCAGCGCTTTTCAACCAGCAATCGGACAACCTTTTCGAGCTCGTCTTCCATACTCTGAGCCAGATCGGGTCGAGGCTCGCGGAAGTCTTCGAAGTCTGCTGCCGAGAAGACCAGCATCTCGCCGGCTCCATTGTGGCGAAAATAGTCACTGCCTTGCCCAGGCTGGACCATTTCGGTCCAACGCTTGAAGTCGGATAATTCTTCCTTGGGCTTTTGGGTGAAGAGGTTATAAGCAATGCGAAGAGTCAACTCGCCCTTGTTCGCCAGCTGATTGATAACCTCGTAGTCCTCAGGATAATTTTGAAAGCCCCCACCGGCGTCAATCACACCTGTCACTCCAAGTCGGTTGAGCTCACGCATGAAATGTCGAGTCGAGTTCACCTGGTATTCAAACGGGAGCTTAGGGCCCTTGGCCAGCGTTGCATAAAGGATCATGGCGTTGGGCTTGGCGAGAAGCAGTCCCGTGGGGTTGCCTGCTCCGTCCCTTGTGATCTGGCCGCCCGGAGGATCCTTGGTCTCTTTTGTATAACCACAGACACGCAAGGCCGCCCTGTTGAGAAGGGCCCGATCATAGAGATGCAGAATGAAGACCGGCGTCTCCGGTGCTACCCTGTTGATCTCGTCCAGCGTGGGCAGACGCTTCTCTGCAAACTGATGTTCCGTGAAGCCACCTACAACGCGGACCCACTGGGGCGCGGGTGTTCGATCGACCTGCTCCTTGAGCATTCGCATGGCCGTGGACAGCGAGTCTACACCGTCCCAGCGCAGCTCCATGTTATAGTTCAAGCCGCCACCGATCACGTGGATGTGACTGTCGATCAATCCCGGGATGACTCGATGTTTACCTAAATCGACAACCTGCGTCTTCGGTCCTTGATGGACGGAAATATCCTTATCGGACCCAACAGCTAAAATTCGATCGCCTGTGACGGCAAGCGCGGTCGCCTCTGGACGGGATGGGTCAAGCGTCGCGATACGGCCATTCAGGAAAATGGCATCAGCGTAGGTCAGGCTCATTATGTTTTCTCCCTTCAGTGCCCTTCTTTTCCCCCAAACATGGCCTTCGCATACGCAATACCAAGGCCGTACCCGCCGCCATGTTCTTTGGCAATTGTCGTTGTGGCTTCATAGGTATCGCCACGGGCCCAGTCCCGCTGCAGTTCAAGGAGGTAAGTCAGCGATGTGAGCGGCCTCGCACCAGCTTGAACCATACGCTGCACCGCCATCTCATGAGCTTCGGTCGTCACGTCGCCACAGGCATCTGTAAGAACATAGACTTCGAACCCCTGCTCGATCGCACAGAGTGCGGGGTCCGAGATGCAGACAGAGGTCCACAGACCGGCAAGGACAATTCGCGAGCGATTGATGCGATTGATCTCGGCGACAACTTTGTCATCTTCCCAGGCGTTCATCGATGTGCGATCGAAGACGGTCTGCTCGCGATAGACATCGCGAATCTCTGCGAACATAGGCCCAGAGAACGATTTTTCCGCAACGGTTGTAAGGATGGTTGGGACTTTAAAAGTTTTGGCAGCCTTGGCCACGAGCGCGGCATTATTTCGAAGGCTAATAAGGTCGATGGACTTGATGGCAAAGGCCATCTGCGATTGAAAATCAATCATGATGAGAGTGTGGTCGTTGGGGGTTAGCAAATTTCTGGAAGGGGTAACGGTTGCTTTTGTCATGAGCGCTTTCTCCTACATGCTCCTTCATTCACGCCACCGGATCTTAATCCTCCCGCGCAGGAGATAACAGTTCATGTTTTCAATCGACTTGATTAACCGAATCTATCTTTACCCATTACCGTCTCATGGAAAGGAACTTCAAAGCGGCTTCAGAATTTCCAGATGACTCATTCCCGAACAACCAGACATCCTCCACGCCAACCTGAGATTTTATGTCCTCACGCTGGAGGACGACAAAAGCCGATTTTTGATCAAAATTCCTGGCCACGCCGAGTACGCCTTGCACACGCTTGCTGCGATACATCTGTATGGCCTGAGGATATGTATTGGTCCAGGTGATTTTAAGACCTGGACATTTTTGCGTGAGTTTTTTCGCATACAAAACATTTCTGAATGCCGCGAGAGTCATCGAATTAAGATCTTCGCAGCCGCGTACTTCCTTGCGTGCAATGACAACGATAGAAACTGTTTCTATTTTAGTTATTTTTTCAGAAGCAGGAGTGGACGAGTCATGGTCCAAGGATATAAGGAATTGAACCCGGTTGGCCTGCAGCTCGCTGAAGGCTCGGGTGGTCGGCAAAGGTACAATCTCACAGTTGACTTTAGCTTTCTCGCAGTAAGCTTTGGCCATGCTTATGTTGGGAGCCTTGGCATCTGTCCCTGCTCCTCCGATCTGCAGGACGGCGACTTTATATAAGGCATTCGCAGCCACGGGAGAGCCAGGAATAAGTGTAAGTCCAAGAAAGATACTGACGAGCTTTACCATGGGGAAGCCTTTTGCAGTTTCATTGGATTACATCCCATGCCCACCGAATCTGCAAGGCTGGATATTCTTATATTTATGAATTTAATTTATAGCTCGATAGAGTTTGTCTATACAAAGGACAGGTTCAGGCCCCCGTCCTTCAGCTGTCCAACTTACGAACAGCGTCTCCAGGTCAGACCGAAGACCTGGGTGATCTGACCATCGATGGAATCGTTGGTGATGAAACCACGAGCATTCGGATACGCGGTAGTGCTGGCATTGCTGACCCGAATTTTAGTGTTCAGGTTCAACGCACGGCTCACACCGCAGGGTGACCAGACGTTGCTTTCGATGCCAACGCTATCGGAATAAACATAATCGTTTTCAAAGGGACCGGTTGTTACCGAAGCAAAGCGGCTGGTGCGGCCTTGGCCTTCAAACGAATAGTCCACCGAGTGATCGGCTTTGATACCTTCATCGAGTTGCATGAATCCGCGGTAATAGAAGTTCGCGACCGAATATTGCCAGCCTGATGGGATGTGCAGAGTTACAGTGGCAATACAGTTTTTGCGGCCTTGGGCCAGGCTGATCCCAGGACCGGCTTCGGCGAAGAATTCAGAGAAGGTGAGGGTGAAGGCTTGTTTGTCATCAGACACGTTTTGCGCCACGGTGCCGAGCGGACAGCCGGTGCCATTGTATTGAATGTTTTCAATGGTGATCGGATCGGATGGAACCAGCACGGGAATGGAATCCATTGGGTTTTCCGGTGTTCTGTCTTCAGCCAAGGATACAGAGCCGCTGGCGAGCAAAGACAACGCAAGAGCCCAATGACATTTTCCAACGTTCATGAAGAACCTCTTTTTCGAAATGGATGTTTGGAGAAATTTCCTACTGCAGGTATTCCAATGCTTGAGCTTTTTTTCAAGGTAATTGATTGCGATAGGAGGATTTTGGTGTAAATAATCTGTTCTGTCAGCAAAGGAACATACAGCAAGGGTTTGGAGCTGAGATTTACTAAGATGAACTCTGAAAAAATTAGTGTTACATTCACGACGATCGTGCATGGAAAAGTTCAAGGAGGGGAACATGAGTTATCAGATTGAGCAGTATCGGCAGATTTACCGGGACAAGGTGATTCCAGGTTACTATTCAGGCGTTCTGCATTTGACCTTTACGCTGACCACCCTGGTCGTGGCCGCTGCCCTTTTATTCAGTCAAGTGCGACAGCCAACCTGGATGGAACTGCTGTTGATCCCTGTCATGCTTCTGCTCGGTGAGCTGGTGGTGTTTGTCATCCATAAGTTTCCGTTGCATAGGCCCCTGCGTGGTGTGGCGCCCTTCACGTTTAGAATTCATGCCCTGCAGCATCATCGCTTTTTTACGGATGCCTGCGTGACCTGGCGGGATACTCGCGATTTTCACATTATGCTCTTCCCACCCTTGGCCATCATTGGTTACATCGTGGCTGGGGCGCCGCTCCTGTTTGGACTGTTCTGGCTGCTGTTTGGAGTGAATGCGGGATGGATCGGGGCTGGTATGGGAGCGGTTTATTTTCTTCTCTATGAACTGGTGCATTTTTGTTCGCACCTGCCGGAAGATCATTGGGTCATGAGGCTGGGCTGGATGCGCTATCAGCGTGAATTTCATCGGCTTCATCATGATCCCCGGTATATGGACAGCCATAATTTTGGTGTCGTCTATCCGCTCTGGGATTTTGTGTTCAAAACGGCCGTAAAGCCAGTCCGACAGCCGTGAATGTGCCGGAAGAACCCTGGCCCGGCGGGGTTTCCCACCGGGTCGGGGGAGATATGTCGGAATTGCTGCTAAAACCCCGAAAATACTTGACCAAACCACTCAAGAAAACCCATATTTTGCTTGCGACGCCCGGATTGCTTCGCTAAATCAGGGGTCTCAGTCCTAATACCGATCTGGCCTTGCCGCCCGATCTCATCGAGGATGAAGCATTTGAGAGCAGAATTTCCTATATTCGCCGCTCACCCAGGACTCGTGTACCTGGACAGCGCCGCGACCAGTCAAAAACCTCAGATCGTTATCGATCGGATGAACCGATATTATGCGGAAGAGAATGCCAACGTTCACCGCGGCGTTTATGAGCTGTCTGAATCCGCAACCCGCGCTTTCGAAGGTTCCCGAGCTGTGATCGCCGCGGCGATTCACGCCTCGCTGGAAGAGACCATTTTTACCCGCGGTACCACCGAGGCCATCAACCTCGTGGCGCATTCATTGGGTCAGATCGTTTTGAAGCCCGGTGATGAAATCCTTCTGACCATCGCCGAGCATCATTCCAATATCGTACCCTGGCAGCTGGCGGCCGACCGTTTTGGGGCCAAGGTGCGGTTTATTCCTTTGAATCAGGATCGTCGCCTGGATATGCAGGAGGCGGCCCGGATGGTGAACAGCCGCACCAAAATCATGGCGTTTGCGCATATTTCCAATGTCCTGGGCATTGAGCATCCTGTGCGGGAACTGATCGCGCTCGCGAAGAGTGTGGGGGCTGCGACGGTCATTGATGGTGCGCAGGGTATCGCGCATCTGCCGGTGAATGTTCGGGAACTCGATTGCGATTTTTATGCCTTCAGTGGTCATAAGGTGTTCGGACCTACCGGCATCGGCATTCTGTATGGACGCAAGAGTCTCCTGGATCGTATGCCACCTTATATGGGTGGCGGCGATATGATTGAAAAGGTCACAGTCAACGGTTCGACCTGGAACATCCTGCCCAGTAAGTTTGAGGCAGGCACGCCCAATATTGCTGGTGCGGTGGGACTGGGTGCGGCTTTTGAATTTTTGAAGGGGCTCGATCTTGGCAAGACATTGGCGCATGATCGTGCTCTGGGTTTAGGGCTCGTGAACGAGCTGAAGCGGCACTTTCCCAAGGTCCGTTTAATGGTTGAACCAGGTCCTGATTGGATCGGCCTTGTCACCATGTCCCATGAGACGATTCATCCGCATGATCTGGCTGCCATCTGTGATACTGAGCAGGTTTGCATCCGTGCCGGCCATCATTGTGCGCAGCCTTTGATGGAGCTGTTCGGTTTGCCGGCCACAGCGCGTGTGGCGCCCTTTGTCTATAATGATGAAAACGATATGGACCGCTTCGTCGCTGCCTTGCACAAAGCGGAAAAACTTTTCGCTTGAGCGAGCGGATGAAAAAATCACAGGACCCTGAATTCAAAGCGATCATCATTGATCATTATAAACAGCCGCGTTTTTTCGGAAAGCCGGACGCGGTTCGTTTTGCGGCCGAAGAGCACAATCGGACCTGCGGCGATCATGTGGAAGTTTTCTTAACGGACGGCGCAAGCCCCGATCGGCGGAGTTTTCAGTTCACGGGCGCCGGCTGTTCGCTGTCTATTGCGAGTTCATCACTCATGAGCTCGCTCCTCCAGAATGTTTCGATCGAAGACGCTCGTCTTTGCCTGGATCAGTTTCAAAGAGTCAGCAAGGAAGGTGTCGAGCCCAGTGCGGAAGCCGTGTGGCAGATATTTGATGGGCTGCGTGATTATCCTGTGCGCTCGCGCTGCGTGCGCCTGCCATGGCAGGCTTTGGAAAAAATCCTGACCCTTTGGTCCGAGGATAAGTCATGAGTCAATGGGTGAGAGTGGGGGCCTTGCAGGACCTGCCTGAGAATACCATCATTCCTTTTTCACAGCAGGGTACGGATTTCATTTTGATTCGGCGCGGTGATGAGGTGTCGGCTTTTGTCGATCTTTGTTCGCATCAGGAGATCAAACTTTCTGAATTCGGTGAAATCCAGCAGGGTGTTTTGATTTGTCACGCTCATGGCGCTGCGTTCGATTGCGGTGATGGCAAAGATCTCTGCTTTCCCGCGACCTCACCTTTGCAAAGCATAGCCACTCGGATAACCGCGCAGCAGGTTGAGATCCATATCTAGTTTCTATGGGTCATTCCAAAAGCGATCGATGGGATAAATTGCTCAAGCATTTCAGCATCTTACCGTAAGTATAAATTCACTCTCCAGCGTTGCAAATAATAAGTCCAACTTATCGTTCGGACTTAACAGGTGAAATGCGCGCTCATTCAGCTTCGCTCAACTATGGCCGAAAAGGCCTTTGTACCCTTTCACTCATTAGAGGTTGAGGCAAGCCATTCAATTCGATGGGAAAGGGGGCGTTATGAAAGCTCTTCTCGGTTTAACCAAAGTTGTTGTGTCAGTCGGTGCGTTACTGATGAGTTCAACAGCGTTGGCAACGTCCTTCATCCAGATCGAGCCAGCCTCGAAAGCCGTCACGGTTGAAGTGGATAGTGGTAAGGTTCAATCTGAGGGCACCAAACTGCAGATCACAGGTTCCAAAAATAAATTACGAGCCACTTACGTGTGGTTTGATTTGAGCCGCTTCTCCAGCGCCGCAGAAATTGAAGCCGCTACCATCGGCCTTTACGTGAATAGCAATTCAGGTGAAGGTACGATTTTTGTCGTTAAAGCGAACGCGCCTTGGACTTACAAGAACAAGAACTGGTACTGGGATGCTGACCGTTCCCTCTTGAATGACGGAAACTGGGAAGCTCAGGCCATCAGCGCTATCTCGATTGATAACAGCGCATCCAAGAAAATGATTGAAGTCCCCATCACGAGCTATGTGAAAGACGCGATTTCTACCAAGAAAAACTACGGTTTGATCTTTGTCACCAGCGATGACATCTCGGCTCAATTCAATGAAGAGAGCGACTTCGGTCTGGTCCCGAATTCTTACGTCACGCAGATGTCCAAAGTTCCCCTTATCAAAGTGAAGCACGGATTCCGCTTGGGTGACCTGTTGGGTTCAGTCGGCAAGCCCGGTCCTCAAGGTCCTATCGGTCCTGCAGGTCCTCAGGGTCCACAAGGCCTTCAGGGTCCTAAGGGTGATGTTGGTCCCACCGGTTTGCCTGGTCTGAACGGTGCGACTGGAGCCACAGGTCCCATGGGTCCTGCTGGTGTTTCGGGTACTCAGGGTTTGAAGGGTGACAAAGGTGATAAGGGCGACAAGGGCGACAAGGGCGACAAGGGTGATAAAGGTGATGTTGGGCCACAAGGTGCTCAAGGTCTGAAGGGTGATAAAGGCGATATCGGTGCCGCTGGTCCTCAGGGTCTCAAGGGTGATATCGGTGCAACCGGTGCTCAGGGACTTAAGGGTGACAAAGGCGACAAGGGTGATATGGGTCCTGCCGGTGCGCAGGGTCTGAAGGGTGATAAAGGCGACAAGGGTGACATCGGTCCACAAGGTGTTGCCGGTGAAGCTGGTGCTAAAGGTGATGCTGGTCCTGCTGGCGCTCCTGGTCTGCAGGGTCTTGTTGGTGAAGCTGGTCCTATTGGTCCTCAGGGTCCACAAGGCCCCAAAGGCGACAAGGGTGATCTTGGTCAGCAAGGTGTAGCAGGTGAAATTGGTCCTCAGGGTCCACAAGGTCCCAAGGGTGATCAAGGCGAAGCTGGTCCTGCCGGTGCGCAAGGTCCTCAAGGTTTAGCTGGTGAAACTGGTGCGCAAGGTCCACAAGGTGTTGCCGGTGAAGCCGGTCCTCAAGGTGCAAAAGGTGACGTTGGTCCCCAAGGTCCCAAGGGTGATCAAGGTGAAGCTGGTCCTCAGGGTCTGCAAGGTTTGGCTGGTGAAGCCGGTCCTCAAGGTCTGAAGGGTGACAAGGGCGATAAAGGTGACCAGGGTGATGTTGGTCCTCAAGGTTTGGTTGGTGAAGCTGGTCCTCAAGGTGCAAAAGGTGATGTTGGGCCTATCGGCCCTCAGGGTTTGGCTGGTGAAACCGGTCCCCAAGGTCTGAAGGGTGACAAGGGCGATAAAGGTGATATCGGTCCTGCTGGTCCTCAAGGTGATGCGGGAGCCAAAGGTGATATTGGTCCTGCCGGTCCTCAGGGTGCTCAAGGTTTGGCTGGTGAAACCGGCCCACAGGGTGCTCAAGGTCTGAAGGGTGACAAAGGCGATAAAGGTGACATTGGTCCTGCTGGTCCTCAAGGTGATGCGGGAGCCAAAGGTGATATTGGTCCTGCCGGTCCTCAGGGTACTCAAGGTTTGGCTGGTGAAACCGGCCCACAGGGTGCTCAGGGTCTGAAGGGTGACAAAGGCGATAAAGGTGACGTTGGTCCTGCTGGTCCTCAAGGTGCTGCTGGTGATGTCGGAGCTCAAGGTGCGAAAGGTGATATTGGTCCTGCCGGTCCTCAAGGTGCTCAAGGCTTGGCTGGTGAAACCGGTCCACAGGGTGCTCAGGGTCTGAAGGGTGACAAAGGCGATAAAGGTGACGTTGGTCCCCAAGGTGACGCCGGTGCGCAAGGTTTGAAGGGTGATCAGGGTATCGCTGGTCCCGTCGGTCCGCAAGGCCCAGAAGGTGCGGTTGGTGCGACCGGTCCCCAAGGTGCTCAAGGCGCAGTCGGTGAAGTTGGTCCAAAAGGTGACAAAGGTGATCAGGGTGACGTTGGTCCTGCCGGTGCTCAAGGTGTGCAGGGTGTTGCTGGTGCTAAAGGTGAAAAAGGCGACAAGGGTGAAATTGGTCCTGCCGGACCCCAAGGTTCAACTGGTGAAACCGGAGCCGCTGGTTCAATTGGACCACAAGGTGTTGCAGGTCCCGTCGGTCCTCAAGGACCCAAGGGTGATACAGGTACCGCAGGCAAGGACGGCGTTACTAAAGTTGGTTACGCTGCTGCCCCCGTCTGTAATCAGTCCAACTCCGGAATGTTGATCTATGAAGCCGGCAATGGCTCTGCTTTATCAAGCTTCAAAGGTTGCGCGTGTCTTGGTACTTCGAATTCATGCGCTTGGTATAAATTGGGTATGTCCGCGATCCCACTCTAAGTAATTTTGGGAGATTTCGATGAGAGCTGCAAACCATCTGTTATTTGGAATGACTTTGCTTGGTCTAAGCATCGTTTCTTGTGCAAAGAAAGACAAGAAAGACTCTGAATTGGAATCATTAACACAAATCGTGGCGACCACCAGCGCGCTACCCACATGTTCCCGGGAAACCATGTCACAGGTTTACTGGGTCGAAGAGCAAAGTAAGATTTTTGTTTGCAATGGATCAACTTTCGTTGAGATTGCAGGTGCAAAAGGCGAGCAAGGTGAAAAAGGTGAGGACGGTGAAACTGGACCTGAAGGCTCACCCGCAAATTCTGGAGTCTGGGTATTCGACAAGGACGGTAAGGCTATTGGTGTGTTAATGGACGCCAGGCTTGGCCTTATCCTCTTCACAAATGGTGGATTTGCCCGCATCAATCTCCAAACCGGTGCTTACGCAGTTCCAGTCGTCCTGGACGGTGGAACCATGACGTCCTCGTCCAACCTTGTATGTCGCTTCACTGACATCAGCTGTGCCGGAACTTGTTATATGGAAGAGGCAGTTCCTCGTGGCGCGGTTATGAGAACTTCTGTTTCAACGTTTGTTGTGGCTAATGGTGATGAAGAACTCGTTACAGGCCTTACGACAAAGAGGTTCGGTGATCCCAACGGGACCACTTGTCACGACCTGGGAGATTTCCCACTGGACGGATACGCTATTACCAAACCGTACAGTTTTCCAGAAGGCATCACACTCCCACTTAAAACACCACTCTCTTTCGGTTTCAAAACCGAAGAATAACCCAAGGCTCTCACGAAAATAACAAACCCCGCCTCAAGCGGGGTTTTTTGCGTTTCGAAAGTGGAATAAAACGAACCGAAATTCGAACGGTCCTTTTAGATCAGCGGATTCCTACAAGCGAATCATGAGGCTCCAGCTCAAGCCAAGTCATCACATTTCATTGGCATCTTCCCCCTGCCTCATGAAAAATCCCATCTTTCACCGGTTAAAACACAAGGATATTGACGAGCCCAGGTCGCCGCAAACTTTCCTGACGTCATCATCGACAAACCGGGGTGCGACCGGCGGATTGCTATTTGAATTCGATAGTGCTTAAATTAATGAAAAGACAAAGGATAAATCCTTTTAACAGGGTGCGACCTGTATCGTGCCGTAGGGTTAAGTAAGAGGGCATGGTGCCCTGGCTTTTAGAAACCGTACCGGAAGAAAGGAGGAGGGATATGCCTGGTAAAAAACTCGCAGCGCTGGCTCGGGAACTCTCCGTCACTCAATATCTGGAATATCAGGATTACCTCGCAGCGCTCTATCAACTGGCCAAGGAACGCCATGCGTCCTACTCTTATCTCCGCTTCGCGGAAGACCTTGGATTTTCAGCGACCAATGTCCTGCGCCTTGTTATCGCCAGGAAGCGTCGTCTGGCGGAGAAGTCTGCCCGAACCATTGCCGAGGCGCTGGACCTTCGCAACGAGGAGCGAAACTACTTCCTCAACGTGGTCCGCTATGGCAACGTTCCCAGCCAAGAGACCAAGGCAGCCATCTTCCTGCAAATCTATCGCGATAAGAAAACAGCGGTGGCGGATCATGCGGATAGCGATCTGATGGAATACTATGCTTCCTGGTTGCACCCGCTGATCCTGGAACTCATCCATCTCCCAAAAGGTTCCCAGGAACCGGAGCACCTGGCTCGACGGGTTTATCCACACCTGACGGCTGAGCAGATGAGTAAGGGCCTCGAGCTGCTCCAGAAGTTAAAGATGATACAATGGGACGAGGGCACCGGTCGTTGGCGAGGTGTGGACGATTCCCCTCGGATCCTGCCGGAAGATCAGGCAGCCGGTGTCTACTCAGTCGTGCAGTTTCATCAGCAGATGATAAAGATTGCCGCGCAGTGCCTCCTTCTGGTTCCCAGGCACGAACGTGAATACAATGCTCTGACGTTGAGACTGTCGAATACCCAGATTCCCCAGCTGAAGGACCGGATTCGAGCCTTCTGCGCCGAAGTCATGGCCATGGAAGAGCAGGCCGAGGATTCGGATCGCGTGATACAAGTCAACATTCAAATGTTTCCATTCACCCGACTTGCACAAGATGAGGAAAAAACATCATGAAACCTCTGCATACACGTTTTTGGTCACAGGATACCAGGAATTTCCTGCGCTTTGGATTCTGCATTTGGCTGGTGGGTTGCGGCAACTGGGTTGGTAATCCCAAACCTACTGATGACGATGATAATGCCGGGACAGGGACTTCCATCGCCGAGCCTGGTGACATGATGCTGCATCGCGTGCAGGTGGCCGCTGGCGAGAGCACACAGCTTCACTATAAAATCGGCGGTGCAGCCGCGCTGCTTGCCGGCAATGAGCAGGCCTTTGAGGTCTCCGTGGTCAATGCTGCCGGTGAGGAAAAGGTTTACACCCGGCAGGCGGCCGGTGAGAGCGGAGTCTCCTTCACGGCCGAGGAGGAAGGCGCGTATACCGTTCTCATTAAGAACAATTCCAGTACAGACGCAGAAATGGTCGTGACCGAGGCCAGCGGGGTGGCAACCGATGAAGGGCTCATCAATGCCACCAGCGCAGGCACTGGCACGCACAAGGATATCGTCCTGAAGGCTGTTATCACTTTTGCCCGTCAGTGCAAAGTCTATGTGAACAACGGTGCCTCCACGCAGACCTACACAGCGCCTGAGGGATCCTACTACATCCAGCCCTTCGTTTTCCTGGGTCAGGTCAACAGTGAGACAAAGCAGGTGACGCCCATCTCCACAGCCCAGATCACTGTGTCCAGCGGTACCACCAGCATGACGCTCAAAAAACTCGCCGATTTTGATCTCGGCGTGTTCCGTGAACACGGCGCCCTGACCAAGGATCAGCATGTGGTCTACACTCGGAACTTCTACAGTGGTTATTTTGGAGCGGCCGGCGAGCTATATACGACCGACACCTTCCGCTTCGGTGGTGACTGCGCTTCGGCGCCGACGTTTGCAGCCCCCACTGACGTCGGCACAGCTGATATCCAGCTCCGCATCCAGGATGCTTCGCTCAGTCCTGCGCTCGACGCCAGCCACCCTATCCGCCCCACGATTTCGACCGCCTTTACGATGTATGAGAAAGAAGGGCAGAAGCTGGATAACTGGGATCCATGCACCTATGATGCTTTCACAGCCATACCCTACAATTACAACGACGCGACTCAGCCCTGCCGGAAGCTCTCGATCCTTGACGCGCCGTATATAACGCTGGATTATCTTCTGCCCAGCGAAGCTTCGGCGGACAGTTTGACGAAGGCCAGCGATCCAACGCGGATCCTCTTCTATGGTCATTCGTTTGCCAGGTCGTTCAAGAAAGCCATCATTGATAATCAGGAAGCTCTGCGTGGTGATCTCTCGACCTTGAGTCTCGACCGTTGCGTCAACAACGGTGGGATGCATGCGGTTCCCCTCGGCGTGAACAAGACTTACCTGCCACTTGGGGAGTTCAATACGCAATCCGGGGATCTGATCCAGCTGGCTCGCAAGACCGGATCCTATACCGCGCTAACGGACTTCTATCAGGGCAATGTCAGCCTCGATGGGAGCGTGGACTACGCCGCTTGCATACCCAACTCCGGGACGCAAAGCAGCTGTGATGAATATAAAGTGATTGCGGTTGAAGTCACCGGGTGCAGGATCAAGGCGGACTCAGGAATATCAGCCAGTTCCATCAGTGATAGCTTCATCTACCCCGAGTATTATGAAATGTCCGGGGAAGTCGTCGAATAGGTCTCCTCACTTTAAGCCCCTTGAAAGCTTCAAGGGGTTTTCCATTCCTCCACCTCCTCAACACTGCTTCCCTTAGAACCTGCCCATTCCGAGAGTCCCTGTGCCAGAACCTGCATCTGCGCAAGAGGCTAAGTGAATACGCAATGGAATTATTCAGAGTCAACCAGAAGCCAATTCATTGCACCCACAACAATTTATAGGGTGTCGCACGAAATTTACTAGAGATTGTTAGTTAACTTATATCGAGAAAATTTACTCATAGTAAATGAAGTAACTCCAAGCCTGATGGCGCTTCTATAAGCAACTTAGAATATCTTCGTACGAATGTAACAGAATGTCTTGAGAAGGCAGACAAAGGAAATTTAATCATGACGATCAGGATTAATTTCTTAAAAGTCTTTCTTTTCGGATTGATGAATTGTATATAGCAATCGTTTGCACTCGCACTTTTTCGAGGAAAGGAAATTGTATGCTCCGCACCACAGTACTTGGTACTTGCCTGTTTCTGGCTTCTGCATCGTTTGCTGCACCACAGAGGCAATGCCGCTGGGAGTCGACTCCTGACGGTGGAACTGAGAAGGTTTGCTATGAGTATGTGAACGAGGAACGTGTTCTTGAAGGTATCAGCGTGACACCTGCCAATGGAGGCTTTAACCCTGAATTTTCTGCTTATAACGTGAGCGGGTCTGTTTTGGTTGCAGGAAACCCATGCCTGGCCCAAGGACTCGATGCAACGCTTGAGCAAGAAACCAAGGGCAGACGCAATTTCGTCGTTGCACGAGTGAAAGGGTGGAGACGCGAAGGCGTGATGTGCTCGATGATCGCTGACCCTGTGACCAGGTTCGTATCGACGACTGTCCGTGGACAAAAACAGCTGATCAGTAATACGTTTATCAAGAATGCTGAAGAATTCGGCAACGTGGTTACGCTCGATTCATATATCCCGTAAGCTCGACAGCTTCGGTCAGGGAAGCTCGCCTTCCCTGGCTTGACGGGTTCCGCACTATCAAAAAAGCCCCCACACTAACGCGTGGGGGCAGGCAAAGTCGGAGTATGGGACTCACACATCACAGTCTAGCAATCCGTCCTGATTCTGGCTCAGGAGCAGCACCTTGTTTTTCCACCAGATCGAGTCCAAGCGCCTCTTTCAAGACCTCTTCAACTCGACTGACAAAGACAAATTCCAATTCATCACGAACTTCCTGTGGCACATCCTGGATGTCCTTGCGATTGCGTTCTGACATCAAGATCTTCTTAATGCCAGCCCGGTGAGCCGCGAGGACTTTCTCCTTGATCCCACCAACCGCTGTGACCGCGCCCCGCAGGGTGATTTCACCCGTCATCGCGAGACTCGGGTTCACAGGCCGGTGCGAGAAGAGCGAAGCGAGTGACGTCAGCATGGTCACACCTGCGGAAGGTCCGTCTTTCGGAATCGCACCCGCAGGGACGTGGACATGCACATCGGTTTTCTCATAGTCATGCTGCGTTTTCATGCTCGGCAGCAAAGAACGCACATGAGTCATCGCAATCTGGACTGACTCCTTCATCACCTCACCCATCTGTCCGGTCAAGGTCAGCTGACCCTTGCCCGGCATGGCTTTGGCTTCGATGAAGAGGATGTCACCGCCCATCGGTGTCCAGGCCAGGCCTGTCACCACACCAGCTGGCATATGCGCTTCCGCCAGCTCCAGAGTGAAGGGCTCGCTGCCCAGCAGGCGTTCCAAATCCGCAGGTCGGATCTGGATACCCGTTTCACTTTGGATAATGGCTTCGGTCGAACCGCGGATCAAAGCAGCCAGTTTCCGCTTCAATTCCCGCACGCCCGCTTCCCGGGTGTAGTGCGAAATGAGGCGCAGCAAGGCATCATCTGCGATGGTGAGCTGGCTGGGTTTCACGCCATGGTTTTCCATCTGCTCAGGCCAGAGATGCTGCTTGGCAATATGCAGCTTCTCGGCTGTCGTATAACCTGCAATCGAAATCACTTCCATACGATCCCGCAAAGGACCAGGGATGGTCTCAAGGCTATTTGCCGTCGCGACAAACATCACCTGCGACAGGTCATAGGGCACTTCCATAAAGTGATCGCGGAAACTATTGTTCTGTTCCGGGTCGAGCACTTCCAAAAGGGCCGCCGCTGGATCCCCGTTATAGCTCTGCGAGAGTTTGTCGATCTCATCGAGCAGGAACACGGGATTGTTCTGTTTACACTGCTTCAAAGCCTGAATGATGCGGCCTGGTCGTGACCCAATATAAGTCCGACGGTGGCCACGGATCTCAGCTTCATCGCGTACACCGCCAAGGCTGGCCCGCACGAAATCGCGGCCCATGGATTCAGCAATGCTGCGACCCAAACTGGTTTTACCAACACCCGGAGGTCCCACCAGCAAAAGAATGGAGCCGCGGAAGTTTTCCTTCAGTTTCAGGACAGCCAAATGCTGCACGATACGGTCTTTGACTTTTTCCAGACCATAGTGATGACTGTTCAGAATATCCCGGGCCTTATTCAGATTGATGTCCTGCTTGGCTCCCGGTTTCCACGGCAGACTCAACAGCAGATCCAAATAATTTTGCATCCCCGGGGCTTCCGGAGAATTGCGTTCGAGGCCGGCCAGGCGCTGAGCCTCCTCAAGGGCGACCTTTTTTACGTCCTCGGGCATGTCTGTATGCTCTTCGATGCGTTTGGTATAGCTGTTCTTGGCCATACCGCCTTCACCCAATTCCTCCTGGATAACCCGCATCTGCTGACGAAGCATGGCGTCACGATGCTGCTTATTGAACTTATGAGAAACCTTACGGCCGATTTCGGCACGAATCTCCAAACTCTGACGCAGGTCCTGCATGGTTTCGAGGAGCATCATCAGACGCTTGTTCAATGAAATTTCGCTCAGCAGCGACGCTTTCAATGCCACATCCACTTCGAGGTGCGGTGCAATCAAGTTCACCAGCAGCTCAGGATCATCAATGGCCCGCAGCATATCGCCGACCTGCTTCATGTTGCCAGGAAGGAAGGCAATGATCTTATCCGACAGTTCCTTAATGCTGTTGAGGTAAGTCTCTACTGTGCCAGTATCGATATCCTGATCGATAACAACCGCGTGGGTTCGGACCATGCACGCATCGTTATCCCATGAGATTTCAGAGATGTGATGCCGCTCGAGGCCACGTACGATCAGCTGCACTTCAGCCGTATCGTTGCCTTTGATGTATTCCACTTCCGCCAGACAGCTGGTCGAATAAACTGTCTCCTGGGAAATGGGTTTTTCTGCGTCCTTTCGCGTGACAACGTGAATGTTTTTCAATCCACGCGCTTTCATTTCGCGCAAGGCGGCAAGATTTTTTTCGTCGGTTACCGTAACAGGCATGGCTGTGCTCGGGAAAAGCACAAATTGAGAAGACACCATGGCTGGAACCCAGCGATTCGCAAATTCCGTCATAGACCACCCCAGGTGCTGCGCTTCAAGTTCGGCTTTGCCCATCGCGCAGGGACCAGCAAAGCGATATCTCAAAGATGGAGTCTAAAGGAAAATTGTCAAGACATACGCAAAAAAACCTAGAGGCGACTTTTTGTATAAGGTTTGGACACCTGCTCAGCGGCGGTGCAACAGGCGGACTCAACATTAGGGGGATATGTATATAACATAATGATATTTATAGTAAATTTAACTTTACCGGCCAGGAATAGCGGGGGCGGGACGTGGTACGTCCCTTGCTTAAGTAAGAGTGCGCTCGGGAGTTAAAACTCCCACTCTGACTGTTGTTGCTGTTGCTCCCTAAGCTGTTGAGGTTTTCCATGCTGAAGCGCCTGTTCCTGTTGATCCTGTTTGCCTTTTCCGTTCTGGCCTGCCGCGAATCGCACGTCGAGGAAGTTAAAAGTTTCCGAATTTATGTTGATACTGATGTTCCCGCCTTGAAGTACTCCGTTCAGATCCTGGTCCGCGATTACAATCGCCAGCTTGGGTTTGAAGGCCTCTCGGTCGTCGATACGAAAGAGGACAGCACTTCGCTGATTCATTTCCGCAAAGGTCTCGCTAATGACGGGCGTAAACTAGGTCTGGGTCAGTGGACCACCCTGCAGAAACAGACTGTTGAGGGAACTTTCCGCGAATCACAAACCACAACCATACAGTACGGAATGGATGTCATCTTTGATCTGGATAACTTCGCCAGCAAAGCTGCTTACATTCAAGACCCTGATTCTGATGGCTATAAGCATCTCTTTCATCTTTTCTGCCACGAAGTTGGCCATGGCATGCAGATGGATCACCATCATGACGAAGATAGTGTTATGTTCCCCAGCATTTCCGAAAAAGGGGCGCGTCCCGTCAATTACGACAATTATTTTCAAAACGTCCGTGAGTTTCTGAATACTCCTGGTTCAGGTATGTCTCCCCATCATCATGAACACGATGACACTGACTTTAGCCGAAGCGATGAGCTCAAACTGTAATCAGTCAGGGTACACGGCGTTGCGCATGAGTTCGATGGCCTTCGCCTCCCACCATTGACCTGCAGCGGGTCCGCCGTTGCAGCTCCCGTCCGAGTCCCCCGGCTTTTTAAGCCATAGATAAGCGTCCAATCCCTTAATTCCTGTTGGAGCCTGAGGCGTCTGGCCGATGGCTCGACTTTTTGGGTTGCACCAGGCTTCACGACTGACCGGACCCTTGCCGTTACGTGAGGTGTCGATCACAAACGATTTGCCACCCAGACGCTGCGAGATCTCCTGGCCATAGCGAATACAATCCTCAGTCCAATGATACTGACCAACATTGATGGCAAAACCATCCCCAGCCAAAACTCCGGCTGTCAGAAGACGCTGGACAGCTTCATCAACCGAGAGCCAACCGGGAAATCCTACATCCATGTAGACCTGTGCTTTGGGGTTTTTCTTGAGGACCAAAATGGATTCCGCAAGCAGGCTCATTCGTTCCTTAACTTCGTCCGCCGTGAGACAGCCTGTCAAAAGCAGAGCCTCAGGTTCGAGGATCCAGTAGGTTGGCGTTTCTCCCAGTCCCTGGACCAGTGACTCAAGCCAGGAACGATAGGCCTGGGGCGCAAGGCCTGGCGTGGAAAAGCGCGCACAATCTTTTTTAGGCAGCGCCGCAATCACGGCGACGGCATAGCGGTCCGTGCCTGCGACCGACTGCGCCAGGCGCTGCGCGGCCGCGAGCGGATTGGTTTCTGCTGGCGTGAACCAGACTGCTGTCGGCTGTTCCGCCAGCTGCCGCAGCCATCCTGCTTCCCTGGGTTGGGTTGGCTGCAAACGCAGGGCGGCACGTGCGGCTTCGCTGTCGGGGTTCACCCAAAATGTTCGACTGCTTGGTTCTTCCGCAGCGGTTTTGGACTCTGCTGGTGGCGCGGGTAAGAACGGCGGCGAGGCGGGCGCCAACTCCGCTCCTGAACTTGAGGCCCCAGCAGGGTTTGTCATAGGAGCGGTTCGATCCGGAGTGCTTTCACAAGCCAGGAGCGCGAGGTAAACCCAAAATTGAGGTGCGATGGCCCGCATCGAGGTCTCCTTTACAGTCAGTCTTATGTTCTCCATGGTATCAAAATTCTTACTGCAATTATTCCTTGGGCTTTATCTCCAGCTTTCCGGTCTCTTACCGGTCCTGCTGAAACGAAGTCAGGTGGCGCCGATAGATCGTCAGGTCTGATTTTTTTCAGACCTTTGGAGGAAACCAAGCCATGAGACACGCATTTTTCCAGGGTCTTTCCCTGGGCCTGCTCGCCGCCTGCGGGGAAACGGTAAACTACGAAACCCGCGAAAAAATGGTTACGGCTGCGGAATTGAACACACCGGGCGCCGATGCCAACGGTTCCACGGATTCATCCGATATTGAAGTGGGTCTGCCTCATGAAGGCGATGCTCAGGCAAATTTGTGTCTGTCCTCAGCCGTGCAGCATCAACGTGAAGTGCTGCATTTCCCGGAAATCGCTGCGGGCACCACCTGCAGTTTCGGAAGCAACGGCAACCTTTCCCGGCGCGACGGGTTTATTCGGGCCTATTTCAAGCAGGATCAGACCATTACGCTGCCTGCCGGTGCGAAGCTGTGCGGTTTTTCAATCGAACCGACCGCTGGCGCCATGCATTATGATGATGAAATGTTTTTCCTGGTTGAGAATCGGGTGCTGATGGCCACGAAAGACTACACCGAGTATTTTCCCAAGGACGGCATCTTTAGTACTTTTAGCTGGGAGTCCCTGCGCAATCAGGTCTATAATCAGTTTGACCAGCGTGGACTCTATTGTGTCGGCGGCGCCGATGGGCTGAGCGAATGCCAGTTGCCACCGACGGATACCACCGGTTCGATCGAGCTGAGTATCAGTGCTGAACTTTCCACCAGTCTGGCTGCGCTGCTCGAGGAAAAAAACGTTTTGAATTTTTCATGGGTCACGACCGGTGACAATGATGACTCCGACTGTCGTCACACCGATATCAAGCTGCCCTTGGTGATGCACTATGTTCCAGCGGAAGTGAAACCTTGAAGTTACTCGGTACCGTTCTTTTAACTCTGCTCCCTATGTCCGCTGCGAGCGCCCCCCAGGTCTGGTTGGGTGCCTCCGGCGGCTACACGCATATCGTACCGGATGGTTCCGGGCAAACTTCCAAAAATGGTTATCATCTTTTTCTGGACGCCTCGGCTGAGACGACGACCGGGAATTGGAATTTGGGAGTCGGCGGCGGGTTTTTTTACAATCGTGTTTACAGCGACGGCGAACGCGATTTTCCCACCGACGATCCTGATGTGGTGCGTGAGCAGCGCAATCTGCGGATTGAAACGCGAGCGGGATCGGCGGCTCTCTCCGCGCGCTATCGCCTTTGGGACGGGCACATCGAGGCCGGTCTTCTGATCCGCCATCTGTTTGGCTCCTCGCTTTCCTTCAGCCAGGATAAGGACAGCAACCAAAGTAAATTCTTCGTGGGCCCGCAGCTGATTTTAAAAACGGCAGCGGATACCGCGTGGATGCAAAGGGTCGATCTGAATCTGACCAGCGATTTGAATGTCCCGAAGCGCCGGGTTTATCTCCTGGCCGCTGGCTTTGCGATTGGCCGCACATGGCCCATCACGCAGCCGCCGCAACCGGAGCCTGCATCCAAACCAGCGGAACGTTTTGAAGAGATTCTGGCCGATAAGGTCATCAACTTCCCCAGTGGAAGTTCCCAGCTCCAGGAACCTGCGCTGACGTTTCTCAAGGAGTTCGGCCAATTTTTGCAGAAGCATCCCGAACACTGGCAGAGCATGACCGTGGAAGGGCACACCGATAAAAAGGGCAAGTTGGATTACAATATGAAACTGTCCCAGGACCGATCCGATGCCGTGCGTCGGGTGATTGTGGATCAGGGCGTGGTCCAGAACAAGGTGCACGCTCAGGGCTTTGGTCCGACGCGGCCCTTGAAGGACGGTGACAGTCCCGAAATTCTGGCTTTGAATCGTCGTGTGGTGATGGTGTTCACCATCAGCCATCGCGAAGGCAGGCAAGAAGTGAGTCGCGAAATCCAACGTCTGCGCCAAAAACATTTTGGTGAATAATCAAATACCCGCCTTTTATGCAACCTAACTGACTAAAATTACCTATTTATTCCCTTCCACTAGTTGGATTTAATTACTATTTGTATATTTAGCAATTTTGGGATAGGAAAGGACCAAATGCGACTATAGAGACCGAGCGGGAGGTGTTCCGGCCATGAGAGAAATGTCACCTAAATTCGAAGCAGTTCAAACAGCTGTTAAAAGGTATTTTGAGCGCTTTCCGCGAGTGAGTATCAAAGCCCTGTCGATGCGAACCGGGGTTCCCTACGCTACGCTCCGCAGAATTTTACAAGCCGAAGTTAATGACATCAAAGATGAAACCATTTTTAAATTGATTGATCGGGTCATGCTCCGCGAGGATCGGATGAGTTTTATCCGTGACCACTACCCGGCCCTGGCCAAAGTCGTTGCGGAATATCCGGAACAAGGACTTGACGACGATGGATCGGTGGTCATGTTAAAAAAATTCCGTTACATGGATCCCCATAATTTTATCATCAAATTGGCCCTCACCACGGCAGGAACCACCCGTGATCATGTGCAGCGTTTGACCGGTGAACGGGGCATCCTCGCTCTTGAAGAGATGCTGGATGCGGGTTTGATCCTGGAAGAACAGGAAATTCTGCGAGTCGGTGGCAACGGGTTCCGTTTGATGGATATTGACGATATCCAGCATCAGATCCAAAAGGACTTGCACTATTTTCCGCGCAGTATGGTTGGAACTCAGTACGCCCGGATTGGGCACATGTCGGAATCCGTAACCAAGGAAGCGCTCGCCCGCATGGTCGCCATGAGCGGCGATCTCTTGAAAAATATTGAACAGACCAAGGATGGGGAAATCGGCACCATCCCGTTTTTCTTTGACATCATGATTGGCACATACGATCGACACACATTGATTGGGGATCAGGAATGAAACTGCGGCACATCTTTCACGCGCTGGCCCTGGCCAGCCTCTTCCCGGCTGCCCAAGGATTCAGCCGCGGCGGGGAAACTGGAACGCTGGACGAGCTTGAAGCTGCGACGCGAACGATCGCCGAGATCAAACGCAATCCGGGAAAATCCTGGTCTCCCCATTATCTGTCGCAGGATCACTTCCGTCGCCTCAGGTCACGATTAAGCGTCCAGACCATGGCACCGATCCCAGGCTGGGATGAGCGTCGCGCGTGGCGCCTGCAGAATCGATATTTTACGGAAGACAACGTTTATGAAATTTTGCCCCTGGTGAACGAACCCATTCGGTGACCACATCCAAATAGACTATGTGATGGACTCACTCGACCCTTGCTGGATGTGGCCATGATATCCTTGCAGAAACCTCGGGAGGCCGACTCATGCTTTTTGACACCAAAGGACATTGTTTTGATCGCCAAATCATCATGCCCCATGTCCGCTGGTATCCGTACGCTCCTGGTGTTAAGCTTGCGCCTTGAAGCTTTCAGCGAGTGGCAGATACAGGATAAAGGTGGTCGGCTGCCGATCGTGATGAATAGCGATTCGACCGCCGTTAGCCTCTGCCAGACCTTTTGCAATACTGAGTCCCAGTCCAGTGCCCTCGCCGACATCTTTAGTCGTAAAAAAAGGTTCAAAGATCCGGCCGCGGAGTTCAGGAGGTACGCCTAAACCGTTGTCGCTAATTTCCACAGCGCATTCGCCATTTTCAACACAGCCTCGAATGCCCACCCACGGCTTTTCACTGGCCGTAGCTGCATCAATGGCGTTGAGTATCAAATTGAGGAGGATCTGCTCCACCTGGGTCGGTCTACAGAGTAGCATAAGGGAGGAATCGAGCTCAGGCTTTCTTAATTCTATTCCTTTGGCTTTCGCCCGGGTCTGGCTCAACATGAGTGCGCATTCGATCATATCAATGAGTTTGCCTACTTTTAAGGGTTCGTCATCGGTTTGCTTGGCAAAAGTCAGCATGCCGTTTGCAATATTCTGAATACGCTGCACCATTCGATCGATCGCAATCAAAAAGCTCTTTATTTTTTCGTTGTCCAATTTCGGTGCATGTAGGAATTTCTGCAACTGCGAAGCTCGCCAGATGACTACTGTGATTGGATTGTTGATCTCATGACCCATTCCTCCCGCCATTTTGCCAAAGGCAGCCATTCTCGATGAGAAGGCAAGCTGAGTTTCCATGCGCCGTCTTATGGTTAGGTCGCGGATCGTGACCATCATTTTCTCGACGTTTTTACTTGAAGGGTTCAGAAAGGGCGTCCATTCAACTTCAAGGATATGCTCGCCATCATCCAAATCTATAATGAATTCACGGGGCAGACTGCTGTATTCGGAGTCAAGTGCCGCAGAGTTGGATTGAAACGTATTCGAAAGGGACTGACGGTAGGTTTCTCGATCGCAAGAACTGAATCTGGCCTTTTCAAAGAGCAACTGGCCGACGTCAGCATCGGCGATGCTATCGATAGGAACACGAAGAATTTGCGGGAGTCGACTGGAAAACTGTTCGTCGACTCTGAATTTTGAATCAAAGGTGAGAATGCCTTCGTTGATGCTATTGAAAATCTTTTTTAATTTAACTGCTTCAGCGAGTTCGGCAAGGATTCGAGATTCGTTCACCGCATGCTCAACATTTTTTTTGAAGACATAGGAGAAGTTTCTGCCGAGACTGAAGAGGAGGATGGCAAAGAGTCCAAAAACACCGCAAGAAATAAGACCGAGTTGATTTGAAATGGAACCATTTTCGAGCAGGATTGCTAACAATACGAAAGTAATGAGGATCAATTCACCACCAATTATGATGCGCACCGGGGCTCGAGATTTTACGTTCTTATGATAATAGCGCAAGAGGCATAGGAGAGAGACAAGAAATGTTGAGCTTGCAAAAAAATCGTACTGTGCAGATGCAAGTATTGAAAATGAATTCCACGGAGTCAGTACATCGAAGCAGAAAACGGCTATTAGAAGGATCCAGTGACAATTCCGACACCAGCGTAGTGCCGATTCCTGATCACGAGTTATGGCTGTATCAAGGAATGAAAAAAATCCTATCAATGTCAGCGCGAGGAAGTAGACTCTTGTCTTGCCTACTGTTTCCAGTATTTCTGGGGAAGAACTGAAGAGAAATAGTGGGACGGAAGGTGTATAGAGCAGCATTAAAAATGCCAGGCAAACACCGGACATTCCAATTTGAAGGTAATCATACTGATTTCTGCGAAATAGAAAGAAGAGGAGCAGTATGAGGCCATAAGTAAAGCACAGTGAGTAAAGTACGATTGGCAGGATATCCCGTTTGATTGCGGCCTTCGAAAGTTGAGTCGTGTTTCCGACCCACACCTTTCCCTTAAATCCGATCTTAAATTCGAATGCAGCAACCTTAATAATGAGAGACCCTTTGCTTGGACTGGAATGAATCGGGATCAGATGCGAGAAATAAGGAGATCCTCTGAGAATATCGGTGGACGAGGCGTTGCCGTAGCGATACAAGACCTGGCCATCAACTATGGCTTCAAAATCGCCGATTATCCGCTCGATGAAGACTGCCCTATCGTCTACGTCAAGATCGGGCAGTGTGGTCCGTAACCAAATAATGCCAGGTCCTTGAGGTGTATTCTCCTGATCAAGTTTTCGCCAACCATGAGTCGGGGACTCATCTCCTGCGGTCGAGACGGCCCATTCCCAGTTTTCCAGGGATGCGACTCCAGCGTCTGCAGAGTAGCCTGGCAGCAACGAGCAAGCCGCAAAGAAAAGGCATACAATGGCTTCGAAAATGCTGCGGCAGACTACTCCCTTCGATTGAGCCTTCTTATAGGCGCAGCTCATACGGCGACCTCATTCCTGTCGTGAACTTCAGCTGAATGGGGTATTGAAAGCAGAAATCGATTGCACGCAGAAGCAGAATCCAAAATCAGCAGGCCGCCGTTGGCTTCTGCAAGTTCACGGGAAACGGACAGACCAAGATCTTGACCTATGTTGCTGTTGATGCTGGATGTCAGAGAATCCAAAATATGGTCCCGTTTGGAAGGATTCATTAACGGTCCGCTATTGCTGATAGCAATGACGCTGTATTGATTTTTTTCATAGATTTGAATTTCCACCCATCGGTCCTTGCTCGAACCTATCTCGTCAAGTGCATGCAACAGCAAATTAAGTAGAATTTGAACAATCTGCGTGGGGCGGCAATAGAAAGAAAGACCCTCGGATTCAATACGACGTTTCAGCTCCACGTTTGCAGTTTCCACTCGAGCCGCACACAGGATAAGCATGTCATCAATCACTGACACCACTGGTAGGAGTTCAAAGGGATCGAAGTCGACCTGGCGTGAAAAAGTAAGGATGCCCGTACAAACACGCGCAATGCGATGTCCTAAACGTTCGACATTTTGCAAACTCGCCACTATTCCAGGCCGATCAAATTCTGCCAGCTCGATCAATTGCCGGACTTGATCCATTTCCCTGATGATAGTGGTGAGAGGGAGGTTAATTTCAAAGCCCATGCCACCCGCCATCTTGCCTAGGAAAGCCATGCGCGAGGAATTGGCCAATTCACTTTCAATTCGACGCCTCATCGTCAAATCTTTAATAGTGACCATGATTCGTTCGAGGCCGGCATTCTCGGTCTTGGAAAAAGGCGTCCATTCCACCGATAGTATATGCTCGCCGTCAGGGAGCGCGATGACGACTTCCTGAGGGAGCTTGAGAGCGCTGAATTCAGTGGCCTCGGTTACCTCGTGAAAGGCTTTTTCAAGTTTCGCCAGAGTTTGTTCACGATCAACGTCGACCAAATTGGCCTGTCTAAACAAGAGATTCATGATATTCGCGTTGGGAATCTGGTCAAATGGAATACGCAGGATATGTGGCAATTGGGCTGAAAACTGATGGTCCACCTTGAACTGGGAATCGAAAGTGAGAATCCCTTCGTTGATATTATCAAGCACCTTCCTGATTTTTTCTGCGCCTAGCATCTCGACTTCAAGCCGAGCGTTAGCAGCGGCCTGCTCGATATTTTTTCTATAAACCGCTGCAAATCGTTGGGCTAGAACAATCACAATAGAGGCTTGATATAGTAAAATACCCAGTGGTACGAGCACAGTTGGATTTGAAATGAGCTTGAGGGCTCGCAAGACATCGTGGAATGCAAAAAACATGAAGGTAAAAATACCGAGCAGTAGAATGCGGACATTATTCCTATCATTTTTATTGCGTATGTAGAAGTGAATCATACTGCCAACAGTTATGAAAAAGCTTAAACCGATACACGGTAGAATCTGAAACTTGATTATAAAGGCAAAGGAAGACATGATGTCGAGACCTTCAACCAACAGGGAGGCAAGAAAAACTATGAGAAAGTAATTGCGGCACAATCGGATCAAAGGTTCTGAGCCACGCGTGATAGCTGTATTTATAAAGGAGTTCATTGCCAGGAGCGCTCCTGCCAATGCAAAGATTAGCAGCCTCGACTCAAGATCCAGAAGGTGTGCGCCTCCGTTAATGAAAAGTAGGGAAACCAAAGGGGAGTACAGCAGCATATAACAGCCAATCAAGAAGCAGAATATTCCCCCCTGTAGATATTCACGCTGGGAACGACGAAGGGAAAAAAGCAGAAGCAATGCCAAGCCTAGATTGATGCTCAATAGTGCAATAGTGGTCGTAAAAAGATTCTCCTGGAGAACCGTGGTAGAAATTACCTGCCAGGTGTTGCCAAACTTTACCGTTCCGACAAAGCCGATTCTTGACTCGATACTGGTGAGTTTTATATGTAGGATCCTTTGCCTATGATGTAGAGGCAAGGAGATCATATGGGCATTGTAGCCAAGTATATGCCTCAGCGATGGATTGCCAGTCTCGCCATAGCGATACAAGAGCTGTGGCCCTTCCCAGACTTCGAAGTTACCAAACATCCGATCAAATATAAGACATGCATCTTGGATCGACTGCCCCGGAATAAGGGTGCGCATCCAGATAGTGCCGGGACCTTTTGGTTTGTGCTGCGCGTCGAGACGCTGCCATCCTTTTTTTGGGGCCGTGGCTTGTTGGGAATCGGCCGCAATCCATTCCCAGGCATCATTCAGTTGGACCGGCAGAGGATCTTCGGAAGCAAATACAGCGCAGGTTATCAAGGCGATTGATAAGCCGAGACATAGCCTCAGGAAATGGTAGGACCAGTGTTCAGCCAAGCTGCACCCAAGTATCGTTTAGATTTCGGTCAAAACATTGAAAAAAAGCCTAGCCAAGTTTTTTTTCGGCGCTTATTGAATAAACTTGAGAGTTCTTTCGCTTACTTAGCCGCCAGAAGGGGGGGGCTGCAGTCTCGTCCGAATCAGGCATAAAAAACGTGGAAATAATCATAGGTGTCGCTTCTGTCATTCGCGGCTCAAATGGCTCCAATTGAATTGAAAAATTCCTGCGATTTTATGGATTTGACTATATCTTCACTCTACTGAACGAAAATCTTCAGGAAGTTGAAGATAATGTAATGGCAGTCTATTTCAGAATTTAAGTCAATATGTTACAGAAACGCTTTCAATCTGACTCCTCAAGAATCCAAGTTTTGTTGTGTGCATTCCGAAGAAAATAACAATGAGAGATTGGATCTAGAGTAACTCCACTATCTCGTTCATTGGATGCCTTTTAGTATCAGCATTCCAGGGCTTCTATATGATCTGCAACTGTAGGGCTAAGTCCTTTTGCGAATGCAATCCCATACATGGTGGGCATTTGGAGGTCAGTCAATATTAGTGA
>NZ_DASQYZ010000369.1:0-5436 GCF_035638955.1 Oligoflexus sp.
AATGCGTTTTGCATTTTTACCAAATGCCGAAAATGATCATCTTTTAAACCACTGTATTTTGATCACCAACTGCGGGTGATGAGGCAGGATACGATCAGGTGGGGACGGAGTCTAACCGTGACTTGCTGGGGCGCTTACGCAGGAATCACGGGACAGCTCATAATTCCCGAGGCAAAATTTGTGCTGTCCGGTGTCTCCTTCAGGAGTACTGAGACGCCTTCGTCTGGTACCCTCACACTCCCGACCGCAGGCAACGTCCTGACGGCCATCA
The DNA here is from genome assembly GCF_035638955.1 of Oligoflexus sp. Classification (GTDB taxonomy): domain Bacteria; phylum Bdellovibrionota_B; class Oligoflexia; order Oligoflexales; family Oligoflexaceae; genus Oligoflexus. The sequence goes on from NZ_DASQYZ010000369.1 coordinate 272, forward strand.
CTTATGGTGTGGGAGGAACCGGGTCGACCGGAACGTTGACCCTGCCTCTGGCGGCCCAGGTGCGAACTGGAAATGGTACCTATGGAGTCGCAGGCACAGCTACGACCCCGACTCTTGCCGACTGCGCGGCAGATGGCGACGTCAGCTGCGTGGCTGTTTCACCTTATAAAGCCGCCTTCATCACCGGTCTCGCCGCCAAAGTTGTTTCCGGGAATACCGTCGCCGGGGTGGCAGGGAGTGCGACTGCGGAGTCTCACAGCAACTGTACCGCGGCCAATCAATCGGGTTGCGTGGCGATCAGCCCTTATCTGACGATGAACCTTGGCAGTGCAGGCTCGGCGACGGGTTTAACAGCGGCCAATTTCAACGCCACGATCGCCACCAGTGCCGCCTTTGAATTTTGGGATGCCGTTGGCGCTCGCCATAGTGTGACCGGTACGAGTAACCTCAGCGCCGGCAACGTCAAATCTTCGGTGGCGATCTTTGGGGTGACAGGCCAATATCCTTCGGCAAGCTACCGGCTGGCCAGCAATACTGCGGCCACGGATCTGACTCTTTTTGCGACCCAGCTCACCACCGACGGAAGCTTTGAATTCTTCGACAGCGCCGGCGCGCAATACACCGGCAGCGGCGACAGCGATCTTCTCGCGACCAACGTAAAAAACGCTGTGGCTTTTGAGAACCTCAGCATTACCGGGTCATACGTCGCAACCCTGGTTTGCCCGACGGGCTGGATCAAAGTGCCGGCCGATAGCGCTTACGGGACCAATGATTTTTGCGTGATGAAGTATGAAGCCAAGAACGTGGGCAGTGTTGCGACCTCCCAGGCCGCGAGCGCGCCTTGGGTCTCCATCACGCAAACATCAGCCATTACGGCCTGCAGGGCGCTCGGGACCGGCTATGACATAATCTCCAATGCCCAGTGGATGACGATCGGCGCCAATGTCGCCGCAATTGCCGGCAACTGGAGCGGCGGAGTCGTCGGCACGGGCTCTCTCTTTTCCGGTCATAACGATAGCAATCCCAACAACGCCTGCGCGGCTTCGAGCGATGACGGGCTCTTTTATGTTGAAACGGATTGTACGCCCGTCAGCACAGGCGACACAAGCGAGCAAAGGCGGACCCTCACGCTTTCCAATTCAGAAGTAATCTGGGATCTTTCCGGCAATGTCTATGAATGGGTCAACTACATAAACCTCAGCGACAAGCCGGGGGCGACGAACGCCTATTATGAGTATACGGCCCTCACCGGAACCACGACGACCGCGCTCAAGGATCTGGTCCCCACCAACGCTGTCAAAGCTTTTTGGTCGGACGCATGGAACTCCGGAAAGGGGATTGGCAGTTTTTACCCCGGTACCAACGGTTCCGGAGGCGCACTCGTACGCGGGGGGGGGGGGTGGGCCGAAGGTGGGGTGTTCCGCGTTTATCTGACCGATAGCCCGACGACTTCGGGCCTCCATATTGGATTTCGATGCGTTAAGACGGGCCCCTGATTTCCGGTCATTGTGTACCTGGCAATTGACTAAGCAGGCGCCCAGCTGCGAATAAGGCAAATTCACTGGGCTGTGGTAGCCTCAAGTCCTGAAGGGCGGTGCTTGAGTTGAATCGAGGCCACTGGACCATTGAAAACAAAATGTTTTATGTCAGAGACGTGACATTTAACGAGGATCGCAGCGGGGTCAGGTCCGGCTCTCTTCCACATCTTATGATCACTCTGCGTAACGTGATCATGGGCCTCTTCAGGAAAAAAGGCCAATTTCAGATCGCAAAAACCATTCGATCCTGCCTTTACGGCAAAGACATTGATCTGGATTACCTCTTCTCAAAAATTTAAGCCAAAGAATTAAAAGATTCATACAAGGGAGCGTCGTCCTTCACGGCATTCCTGCGGCCACAAAATGAACTTTTTGCCAAAAAGTAACGAAGGTTCAACTCAGGTCTTCCTTCCAGCATAAATTTCAAGGGTATCGCAATCCAGTGAAGCAGACCCGCGCACGGCCTGGATTAATTCCTAGGCATTCTTTCCGGGGCCCTGTCCTGAACCGGCTCTGTCGCAAACATTTCCGAGGGTGACGTAAGGTTTTGAAGGAATCATTTCCCTGACGCAGTTATCCTGCGAGGGCATAAAACTCCTCGAATGAAGTGGAGCCTGGGATATCGGTCTGACCTTTTTTGATCATGGCCATCATCTCAATTCCGGCGATGGTTTTTGCCGTCGACATGAAGTGGCCGTCAGCCCGCATCAGATAGTGCCAAGGTTATGCAGCTGAAGAAGCATTCCTCATTGCCGTCAAACACGAGCGTATTTCCACAGCGGCACTCAAACGAGGGGGCAACGTTTTGGGTGAGTTCTGTTCGATGGTCGTCAACCACTATGAGCATCGCAGCGCTTATGCCGCATTCGCATTCATACGGGGCAAGGAACGATCGCAAGGTGCAGCTTCCCAGAACCTGTGGGATCATGTTTGCATGATCCATGAAGGATATGCTGCATTCATCAAGGACGGGTTGACCGGACTCGCATAATTTTTTGATAAATGCGATCCATTGGTTTATTCCGGATGAGGTAAAGTTTGAAATGGCCTTCAGGTTGAGATGAATATGTTTGCGCGTTATGCATGGAATATCCTCAGCTGAAAACCTTTCATCGATTTTTCCCTGGATTGAATATTCCACCCTATCCAGCGAATCGCTAATGACGAGCTGGCAGCTGTTAAAATTGATCGTCTGACTCATCGTTACCTCGCAGCCGGGGTTGCCACGTAGCGGCAGTTTCAATAATGATGCAACATCTGGAAATTGAGCAAAATTATGACGTCTGAGACCTCACCATTGGTCAACTGTTTGCAAAATGCATTTAACCCGTTGTCCGTTGAGAACGTCACTTTCCGGCGCAGTGGATTTCCCGGGTGGCGTGCCGGAAGAGTCTCCATTCAAAGAAACTCCACGCTGCCATCGTCCTGCTCGTCTCCAGCCGAGGAGAGCAGTTCAAGCGTTTTTTCCTCGAGCTGCAAAGAAGCAACATCCGGCCAGCTCCAGATAATGATCTCAACCATACAGCTGATTCCGGTTCCCGATGGCAGTTCAAGACGCCATGCATCCCGCACCTGCATTGCATCCTGGAGAGATGGCAGAGCACAAATTTCATCCTCCATGATGGGACCATGCACAGGGAGTTTGACGCGAATATCCTTGTCATAGAGAAGGCTTCCGGCATGGCGCTCAACCCAGATTTTAAAAGCTCCTGCCGTTAAATTGCAGAATTCGCGCATAAAATCATGGCAAATATGATTTTGAAAATCGTTCTCTGGTCTGTTCTTTGTCCAGGAGAGGAAACCGTGAGCTGCTTCAGGCTGATAGCAACTGGAAAAGTGGATGCACATGGCTGCAGATTGAATGCCAATGGTCACCTTCCAGCAGTTGTCGCTGCTAGATGGGCTATTTTCCGGTATTTCAAGGATTAGTGGCATCGCCTGGTTGGGACCTACAATGCGCGAACGGGACGATTGCCTGACCCCCTCCCGGAGTTGCCTAATAACACAGCCTTCTTTTGTCCCGGGAGCCATCAGGTCGGCAGTTTCAGCAGGAATCGTTACCGCGCCATTATCAAGTAAAAGACTCAATAAATCGGGCTGATTTTGGTCGGAAGCCACATGTTCAAGACCTACAGCAAAGGTCTTATCTTCCGAGCCCTCACCTTCATGCACGTTGATATATCGCACATCACAAACAAAGGCCATCGCCAAGGCACCGTTTTTCGGAAAAAACATCAGCCTGTCATTGGTTTTAAACGAGAGTTCATTGGCCTGGATCAGCAGGCGGGCACCGCAACGACTGACTTCGCAAATTCCTGCAGCAAGAGCCTGTCCCTGAAAGAAAACCTGCGCTCGGCCTCTCACCGGTATTCGAGGATACCGCCGGCGGTTTGTCTTTTTTTCAAGCGGATACTGCACTGTAATGCTCATGTTCGAATGTGGCATGGGATGACATCCAGCCGCTTCAGTAACTCAGGTTGTCCAGAATACCATCGGCCAATCAAATGGAAAGTAAAGGGGTATGAGCGGCCAAATGAATCAGCCAGCACGTAAGGCTCCCCAGGCTATCTGTTTTTGGACCTGTTCGGAGGCAAGTGAGCGATGTAGCCGCTGGTGTCACGAAAAAAGGCACCATTGCAGTTGGGGAATAAGGCCAGCCGTGGAATTAGGTTGAGGGAAAAGATGGTGAATTAGCACTACTCCGCGGAATTTTTTAATTGAACATTATGCGCAGAAAGATGAAGAATGTTTGATGCATAGCCAAGGAGCGGCAGGTGCGTCAAAAAGCAGGCCCCAGGAAGAATGGCTATAAAATCGGCTGACAGTTAAAATTATTGGGAAATTTCGAAATTTCCGCTTAAGTGAAACCTTGGCAATCAAGGCTCTGCTTAAATTCCAGGCATTCTTTCCGAGGCCCTGCAGGATTCGGTACAAAAACCGTCGTCTTGCTTGGAACACTCGCCCGTCACCCCTCTCCGCTCCGTTTCAAAAATGTTCCGTTGCCGCCGACCGCTAAGTAACCGCCTGGTGCCCATGCAATTGAGTTAAGTTGAGCTTTCAAGCCACTGGCTTGAACTTCTTCAATGTTTCCATCGATGTCAATCTTTAAGATTGACGAGCCAGATTTGGTTGACCCAACCGCCATGCAGTCGGTAAAACAAGCCAAGTCACGAATTGTCGGCAGATCAGAACCTTGATGAGCGCTCCAGGTATAGGACCCCGCCGGCATCCCACTTATGCTGCTCCTTCTTAACATAATACCTTCTCCGCCAATCATCTGAGAGGTATTGTTATCAATTGTCAGGAGGTTTGCCCTTGTATTTGCAGACTGTATGGTGACGCGATTGAATGAATCACCTCCGTCATGCGTTTCAGCAATAAAGCCGTTCTCACCCACAATTAGGCCATCGTCAAAGGAAAACATCACCCCCGTGAGGTTTTCTGCATCAGGAATGCTAACTTTTTCCCATACTAGGGCTGTGGGATCGAGATTTTCCAACCTGCTGGTGGAGGCTCGAAGGACGAGTCCCTTGCTTCCCACCGGAATGTGTCAGCATTTTTGGGACAGCGCTAAAGAAAGTTTAAGAAACTTTTCTACCCGAGTACGAACACGGACTGTCGCGTGAC
>NZ_DASQYZ010000370.1:0-6001 GCF_035638955.1 Oligoflexus sp.
GCTTTATGCATATGCCCATTTTAAAAGGTCTTGCTGAATGAATTTTTTCCTTGGTGTCTGCTCGAGGAGGGTGTCATAATGCGACGCTATGTCTGGATATTTTCAGCCATAATGGCGCTTCATGCGGCAGCTTGCAAGCCAAAAAATATTAATTCGGGGCAGCCCGCAACTGACACAAATACTCTTCAGGGAAAGCCAGACAAAGGCTCCGAGGAGCCCGTTGGGTTGCCAGGGTACCCTTTGCTTTGCGATTGGACGACAGCCCCCGTTCAAGAGAATCTGAAAGCGACCGTTGACTGCTTTTTAGGAGACAGCGAGGGTAAACCGGCAAGTCTGCCCTCGACTCCCACATGGAAGGCCACGTACCCGGGGCCTGCTGTGCTGACGTCGGTCCTGGTGAATCAGGGTATCAGCATAACCATCACGGGAAAGACCCTGGTTGAAGTGAACAAGGGATTGCAGGACATGCAGGTGTCTGTTTCTTACGGGGAAGAGGAACGAACTGTCACAGGCCGGGATATCTTGAAGCCTGGAGCAGGGGAATGGCGTTTCGCTGCAAGCTGCCAAAATTCATTCTTGCTGATCAGTATAAATTCCGGCGGAAGCTTTACAAATAACTCTGGCGCTCGCTTTGACGGCTGTGAGACTTTGGCCAGTGCGCTGACCAATATAACGGTGCCGAACTCTGGTTTCCGGGCACTCCCTGATCTCCATAAAACAGTAGGCGGCAGCTGCAATAATGGTCTCTTTGTTCTGACCATTGACCCGAGTGGAAGCACGATCAACCTCGGTGGACTCAGCAACCAGGCATGTCTCGATCTGAGCTCGTTCGTCAATACTCTCGCGCTTTAATCCTGAAGAAACAATTGACCAAAGCCGCTCGGATGAGAGCGGCTTTTTTCATAGTCAGAAAATAATCAGAGGATGTCTGGATTTTTAGCTATTTGCATCGTTGTACAGTGGATAGCACCCCCAATGGAAATCAGATTATCGACCGTCACGAAGTTCATTTTATAGCCCGCGGATTCATAAGCTCGCCGCGCTTCATCCTCATAGCTCTTAATCAGGCCTGCATCGGGGTAAGCATTCGTTAGGGGGACTGTACCCAAAACTTTGCTGGTGGCTGCATCATAAACATAACCGTCTGCATCCATCGCCTTGTAGCGTGGTGTGACTGCGGTACCGTTAACAGTAATTGAGTTCGTATAGGAGCGCCAGATATCGGGAACTTCCAAAATTTCTGTTTTACTTGCATTATTGTAGGCTGCATAGCCGAATACAATAGCTGGCATCGGAATGCGAATGACAGTGAGACCGAGGTTGGCGATATCTCTTGCACGAGCATCCAAATAGGTTTGCACTTCTTTTGCTTTGCTGCGCTCTTCATCTGTGTACCAGTCAATATTGACGACTTCATCACGTAATTCGTTAACTATGACAGTCTTATTATCCAGAAATTTGGCCCACATATCAATGTGACCCGTGCCTTCATAGGGAATTCTCGGGAAAATGGTCACACGTTTGCAACCGGCTTTTTCTGTGTACTGACGGATAATCTCCTGCTTGTCCATGACTTCGTCGTTAGTAATATTCTTGCGGGAATTGTCCGCCGCGGCTTGGGCTATGGCTTGCGGACTATTGGCGTCGGTTACACGCGATGTCATCAGGCAGTCACCATCATCATTATTCATGAAGTTGCCCCCTTCATTATAGACAGGAACGCTGACGCGGCTTACGACCTCAGGGCTCGTGACAATAGCGGAGACTGGCAGATCCTGATTAAAAAGATCAACGAGCGAGCGCGCAGCGGAATCATCCGCATCGCGATTGGAGTAATAGTTAAAATCGAGAAGCACGAGCTGACCGGCAGACGTATAGGCGGTTTGTGGCGACCAATCGCGCGCCCATACCGTTAAATACGTTTTCCCGCTGACCCCATCTGAAACTTTCTCGGACGAATCCTTCGCGGGCACCAAAACGATTTTGCTGAGGTCGGCGCCCAGGCTTTTCAGAGCCTTGAAATCGGGACTCTGTGCAGCCGTTTTGTAGCCGTAAGACCGAGGCACCATGACGTAAAGTGTCTCCAAGTCACTATCCAGCAATGCTTTGGCCATGGCATGTTGCTGCGATGAGGTTAAAACGGTCAGAGAAATAATGACGCTTTTTGAAGGCCTGTATTCAGGCACAGCGATGGGTCTGACAAGCAAATTGTCTTTACTTGTCTGCGCCGTGTATTTCTCATTGATGTATTCCGCATGGCCCTTGACCTTACCAACCTGCGGCGTCCCCTGCCCGCAAGCTGTTAACAACACCAAACCTAACACTGCACTGAAATCGAAATGCTTCATAACGATTTGCTTTCCAAAAGAATTAATGATTATAAAATTTGGGTTAGCTGGACATCCCCTTCTTCTCACATGCTCTATGATTATAATCAAATAAATTAATGCAAATTCAGAAGTCCATCCGATTTCTCATTTACATTATGAACTCGTGAAATGATCGAAGTGATTCTGACCTTGTCTGACGACTGCTCGAATTCGCAGCATGACGATAGGTTCCGTCGATGACCAGGCGGGGAATGCGACATCCTGTATGAAACATGGCCAACGAACCACAAGGAATGGCGGGGGGGTCAATGAGAGGCTTTTGCCGCCCCTCACGGTTGGTCAGGTGGACCAAGCGAGCTGTGGGAGCCTGGTGTCAAGCCAGCCAGGCCCCCTGGAAAAACGCCAGGTGGCGTCGCATCATCAATTGCTTTCAAGAGCTCCAACATCAGCCAATGAACCCTGTCCACGTGCCCCCAGGTAAAGATCATTTCCTGGCGAGGGTACTGTCCCCGAGGCACTGTCTATCGCTGGACTGTCAGGCCTAAGAGCAAAGCCGGCACTCTGAGAGCCATCCCCGTTGACAAAAAGCGGGTCTGTATCAAGACGATTGGTGTCATTGTTGGTCGCAGCGAAGCGGGTGCCACCAGACACGATATTATAGCTGAAATCTACATTTTGAGATTTTCTTGTACTGTTGACAGGTCGATCGTCACGGGCGACCATGATATTGTCACGCACCCGCACGTTTTTTGACTCCACCACAGTGATCTCGCCGTCGCCCGTGATAGCTATTTTTGAATTTCGAACCGATGTGTTAAAAAACACGTCCGCGTTTCCTGCATGGAAAATATGCATACCCCGGCCGCCGTTGTTATAAACAAGATTATTGGCTATAAGCGTGCGCCCTTTATAGGCCTTGTAGGAATCAAGAATAATCCCGTTTCCATCGGTGGGCTGCTTGTAACCATAGCATCCACATGCGACCTCGTTCGAGTTTCCCTTGCTGACATTGTTCCTCACGATAAACTTATACGCAGTCGTGTTTTTGTCACTATCCCGTGGCACGAGGATGGATATCCCTGATCCGCCGTAGGATGAAAAGCGGCTATTATAAGCAACCCTGTTGTTATCAAGGGTAACGTAGTCGGCGCCGTTGATGCCTATGCCGGCAAGAGGATGGTCATGAATATAATTATTGCGGATGATGACATGGTGGGCGATAGGCTTTTTCAGGTCCCTGCTTTCCACGCTAATTCCACTGGAACTGGCATAAGGCGTGGGTTTTCTCATTTCAGCGAGAGCTTCTTTTAAGTTCACTTCGCTGCTATGCCCGATGAACTCAAATCCATCGATGACAATGTAGGACGCGTGCCTCACGTCGATGCCGCTCCAGTTTGCGCGGACTGTACTCCTGATCGCAGGCCTTTGTCCGGGGAAATTCCGATAGGTAATCCAGGCATCCGGGCGTCCAGAGTTTGTAATTGCCAGTACCGCGAAATTCTTACTCCTGTACTCGCCGGCTTTGACAAGCACGGTTTGACCAGGTTGCAGTCTTTTGTGAGCGTGCTGAAGGCTTTTCCAAGGCAAAGCTTCGGTGCCGGGGTTATTGTCGTTCCCAGTATTGGCAGATACGAAGAATATGGTTCTGCGAGCTGGGTCATCCGTTTTTGCAAAAATCGATTTATCAAGGACCGAATCCGCGCCTGCAGTCGTCGCGGTCACCCTATATTCGTATACCGTCCGAGGAGCCAACCCGTTATCGCGATAAAGTCGCGCATGACCTCCAAGCGTCGCCACGCTGATCCATGCGTCTGATGTTAGGGAGCGCCTTTCAATCACAAACGATTCCGCCTCCAACTTGGGCGCCTTCCACTCAATGACTATATCTGTGGCCGACAAGGGAACGGCAGTTACCCGTTTCTGTTCAGCAGCCAGATCAGGTTTAAGCCCAGCCTCTATCTGCGCCTGGTCGAGCCTTTCTGCGGACTGACCTGGAAGTGAAACCGATCCAATATACACAAATGCCAAAAAACTGAAGTACCGCATTTCACATCTCCAAGATTGAAAAACACATTCAAGCGCCGGACAGAGATTCCGGTACTTTCAACATATCGTTGACGACAATGTCTCACTTCACTGAAAAATCGAACATGACCGTTCCGAAAACGAACAGCGCTCGGAATGAGCACGATGAGGTCAACGCGTGGAATAAATTTCTGTTAAAGGCCGAAGATGACTTCTGGGTCGTCACATGGTTTTGTCTATTTCCAGACCCTTTCTATACGATCTCGACTGAAGAGTTCAACTGAAAATCCTTAACCTGTTTTGTCGCAAAGAGCGGACAGGGAGTGAATATTGGAAGTACTTTTCCTGCTATCGATCACGGTCCAGCAAAAGTGGATCGACCACAATCGCATCTTTGTTCAAACGCGCGAATCGTTGTCCTTCCAACATGGCGAGATGGATAACGAAGCGTAACCTGGAGACTCTTCAGTGCGCTCGAGCCCAGGCTGAGTAAAACAGTTCACCAAACTGAACAGGTTTATCGCCCGCATGGACCAACCGCGAGCTCAGCTCTGTATATTTCGTGGTATGAATTGAGTGGAAGGAGACCTGAAGATAAAAATGGGCACTTTGGTTAAAGACTACTTGCTTCCATCTGATAAGCGCGCCACCAACAAGAGCGGCCTGGTCGACGCAAACATCCGCGCACTGACTCTGGCTAAAATACAAGACTTGATCGTTTCCATGGATGCTCTGCTTGACGCCGGTTCGTCCGACATAAGCTATGCATTATCACCCCGTGATCAGCGAATAAAAGCCGCTCTTTCTGCCGTCAGAATCGAAATTAATAAAGCGTTATGAGATTGCACCTCCTGACAAAATCGCGAAAAGCTGACCTCCTTACAATACTATGATGTTGGAGTTCGACAGCAACGCTGTCGAACCCCTTATATTAGATTGAGTGGCTTCGCTACGTATCAGGGAGAAACGTGATTACTTGGGTGCCGGCTGGAACCTCCACGATCGTAACGTGACTCAAGCTGGGATTGAATACTATAATTCAAATTCCGTCGACCCCTTTTACTCCGTGGAAAACTCGATAATCATCGTGTCAACTGAATGCGCTCAGAGACAGTGCTGTTCAATTCATAACATCATGAGCAGTTATACTTGTGGAGTTTCATCATGTTTGAATGATAATTGGCAGAAGCGAATTTTATCACCTGAAAAATCTTGCTCGAAAGCTTCGAACGGATTATGCATTTACTCGAATCATCCACAGGAGAAAACCAATGCTCAAAAAAGCAACTGCTCTTCCTCTTCTTCTTGTCGCTCTGGGAAGCGGCTGTGGGGAAAAAAGCGAGGTCACGAGGCCCGAAAGCTCGTCACTGAGTGACAACACCAAGGATCTTCCAACCGGTGAAGACGGTGACAAGGCCGCCATCGGCACCTTCAGTGAAACCGATATGGATCAAAAAATAGCAACCGGTCTTGCCATCTGGCGTAAGCAGCGTAAGGACCTCAACGGCATTGAAAAAGGCGCCTGTGCCAACTGTCATTCGTCGGACGGCATTGAGCTGGCCCTCTATGATATTTCCGACGATGATGTCCGTCGCCGCGCCCACATCGATGGTGTGAATGACGTCGACAGGGAAGCGCTCGTCGAA
>NZ_DASQYZ010000371.1:0-4675 GCF_035638955.1 Oligoflexus sp.
AATGCGTTTTGCATTTTTACCAAATGCCGAAAATGATCATCTTTTAAACCACTGTATTTTGATCACCAACTGCGGGTGATGAGGCAGGATACGATCAGGTGGGGACGGAGTCTAACCGTGACTTGCTGGGGCGCTTACGATCAGATTTACGGCACGTTTAATTGTTTGAGTGTCATCAGAGGTCTCAGTTATTTTTAAGAAAAAATCTGAGAGCGGAAAAGTATCTTTGAAGCACTGTCCAAATTCTTTCTTATCATCATAGTCGCGATCTAGGAGTTTTTCTGCTTCGTAGCGACTCATTCCTCGTTCAATTAGCTGATTCTTTCTGAACGATTCTTCAGACATAAGTCCGAAAACAAATAGACTGTCGCCATAGATTTTTCTTAAAAATCTAATTTCCTCTGGTCTTTTGAGAGAAGTAATTATATGCGCGCGTCTTTCAACGTATGGCTGTCGGACCTTGGATATTCTTTCCATGCATTTATAAGCGAACCAGTCGTTACTTTTGGCCTCCCTAATGGAATCTCCTTGATCCATTAAGTACAATATTTTCGAGTAAGCACTTGTTTCCTTAGGTTTTCCTGTAGATTCATTTTTTATAAATTCTGTGATTTTGGTTTCAGTGACCGCATAACGAAAGTCGGATTCTAGAATGCTCCTTAGCCTTGCAATAACTTTTTCTTCAGGCGTGCCTACGGCAAATGTCAAAGCAATGATTAGCTCATTATTTTCAAATTCCATCACTGGACCTTTTTGGTTGTGTTCGCAAAGCTGCATTCTCTTCGGAACGTGTCGATAAAAGTTAAAATTTGATATTTCGGTAAATAATCTACCGGTTTTGATCTAGTAGTTTCAACCAGTAGAGACTGAAATTATCAATAATTTCGTGGGTATATCTGCAATACTGTTTGAGACCCACTTTTTCAGTTGGCGGTCTCACCTTCATTCTGAAAGTGCACGCCCTCTGACCAGATTAACGTCCCCAGGCATCTCTTTATCCTTGCCAGTCCATCTGGTCCGGATACGGTGCATGTACGAAAACCCGCGAACCAGGAGCTGCCTAATGACCCAGGAACTTCGCTTTCGCCCTTATTCAGGCCAAGACCTTGACTAGTTCCTGTCGATGTTCGACACCAACTCCCCCAAATTTTTCGCAACCCATGAGCGTGACGCGTTCCTGGAATACCTTCAGAAAGGGCAGTTGCCATATTTCGTCGTAACCAATGACGAGAAATCGGTGCTTGCCTGCGGTGGCTTTGTCATCGAAAAACGTGTTGGGGAATTGGCCTGGGGTATGGTGCGCGAGGATATTCACAGGCAAGGAATCGGACGTTCCTATTCACTAGGCGGCTGGACGCGACCTGGAAGGCCGGAGCCGGTCATCATGGACACCAGCCAGCACCGTCTGGGTTTCTATCAGCGCCTCGGATTTCAGATTCTGAGCGGGAAACCCGATGGATATGGACCGGGGCTAGATAGGTATGATCTTCGCCTTAATCTGGACAGGGCGAGCTACTAGCTGACCGGATGTGAATCTATCGGTGCGAGGCTCACGTGTAATCTTTTTCGCACTATGAGCCGGACTATTACTGGGATCTAACGTCGCGCTTGTATCGGTTGAACACCCTTTTCAAGCTATCGAAATGCTCGATAAACTTTTTTTCTTTATGGCCATTGCTCCCACTGGGATGTGGGAACCCATGAAGGACAAAGTGCTGGGTATCAAGATCGCTATAGTCCCTTATTGCTTCCGAAACTACATCGCCCATTGGCATTATCAAACACGGCTGCTTTATATGGGACAGTCTTTCAAACGTTTGCTCCATCATTGATCTGAGTTTTTCGTGATTCCATGGATAAGGGGAACGACCAGTGTAGTTCTTTCCGTTTCCATAGTACACCGGATCTCTAAGAAGAGATGTTGTATATACAATCCTGTCAAACCTTCTGTCTTCATATAATCCAGGTATCGTGGTGATCTCGAAGAACTTGTTTATTCCAAGCTCTTCGCAATAGCGAAAGATTACCGGTCGCATAGTTCCCTCGAACGCACCAAACCGAGCGTACTCTGCTTCATCAACCGCTTTATGTTGCCTCGCTCCCGGCGTAAGACCCAACAGAACAAGTTTTGTATTTTTGTGTGGCAACGGAGCTTGCTTTTTAAAGCGTACAATTTTGATTTCGGCCATTTAGAAACCGTCTCCATCGGGAAAATATTTGAGCGCCATGTGGAAAACCAAGCACTCTGTGGTTGCTCGTTACGATATCATGGCACTTTCGACTCATCGAGTTTGTACATCAGTAGGCTAGCCAGCATCAAGTGATGGATGCAGCGCTCGGGCGTGATGGAAAGGTTATTGTGCGCCTTTGGATTCCGAATCCCTAGAATTGAGCCTGCGAAGATCCTGGCGTAACCATCCTGTTCGTTTTTACCGTTCTGATTACTTGTGTCGGCGAGTGCAATGATGGGATCGCTAAGAGAGAAGGCGAAAGTCATCAAGCCGGTTCCATCAAGTTCCTTTTGAGTCTTGTCTTTCACAAATGCCTTGACTCGGACGTTGACCTCTTTGAATGCAGCTTCAACGGCATCAGCGTATTCTTTGTTATCGAATCGGCGTTTGGCTTGTGCGACTATAGTAGCGTGCATCATGGCGAAATATGGTTCAGCCGATGGAACCGATGGCTTCTTCAACACAACCAGAAACTGCTCTGGATGCGTTGCAATCGACTCGGGCAATATCTTGAGTTTGTCTTTAATGATCTCGAAAAGGTGATCATGAAGATCGAACTCTTCCTTTGAGTTAGCCGGGACACGCCGAAAACGAGCTAATTTATCCGCAGGAGCGAAGCGCTGAACTTCTTCTTCCACAAAGTGATCACGCAACTGCTCGATTGTAGCATTGATCCATACCCGCAATCGTTCTGATACCGCGTGGACCGACCCTTCGTGAGATAAAGCGTCGAATGCCGCTTCTCGCTCGGCGAGCATCTTCAGCGCGGTTTCCTTAGCATTCGCCATCAGGCAGTCTCCTTCAATGTTTTCAAAGGACTTCAATGTCTATCTTTTCCTCCAGATCGTTTTGAAGATATTGAGCAGCGATCGGAAAGGATAAGCCATCCAATAGGGCCGTGTTCACCGCAGGAACACCCCGCCACGGCAAATTCGTTGGGTTGAGCACCAGATCTTCTCCTTGTTTATCGACAGCGTCATGAGAGCTTCTCCCATACCCACTTCAGAAGAAACCGAGTGTAGTGTGAGAAAGCCCATTTAGGAAAAAAGCGCGACCCAATGGCTAAGATCGTGAAGTCGTTCAGTCAACTGTTCCATGTGCTCTTTTTTTCCGAATTTGACAAGTATGAGTATGGGGGCTTCTCGTTTAACAATTATCAGCTCGTTGCCTTTCACAGACTTCCTCGTATCTTAAGGCTCGTCCAACGCTTCCTGGCTCTTTTGCTTTCTCTTGAAATGCCCCATAAGCATCGCGGTGATGCTGGAAGCAATGCCAGTCACAACGATTGCGGCAGCGGTACCTGGATGGCCAAGGTACAAGGCGTAGAAACCAGCTGACGCCAAAACAAGAGCGATAGTAAGAGCAAACCACTGGCCGCGCTTTCGCACGTTGACCTCTAGTTCAATCTCCTGCCTTCGGGCATCGAGAACCATTTTTTGAGCTTCACGGCTGTATTCCAGCTGCTTCGCTTGGAGTCCCCGTCGATGCTCAGCCTCGGCTGATTTCTGTTCAAAGTAATCGTCCAGGAAACGCTTTGCACTGCCCTGAACGAGCCGCTCGTACTCTTCCAGCACGGCAGGTGGAGGCGTCGGGCCCGTAAAGCCAGTAGCGAGCGTGACCAACTTTCTGGCCTCCGCTTTCAACTCAACCGGGACTGACTCAATGATTCGTTGGGCAGTTGATTCTATATCGTCGCCGGACCTAGTTGTATTTGAAACAGCGCCGACTCTACCGTCATGCGCTTCCGGACCTGCATCATGCGAGTTGCCGTTCACGGTGGGCCTTTACTCGTGTTTAAGATCGTTTCTTGCCGAGGACCTTCCTGGTCGCTTCTGCGGCATCATTAGTTATATTCAGAAGATCCCTGTTAAGGTTGGCTGCGTCAGCATCCAGCCCATCGGATATCTTGATTACAATGTCGACATCAGGTAATTTTGACAGAATTCGAGTATATTTGCGGTAGGAGCCAGCGGTGGGAACGCTGAAAAAATCAAAGGCGCTTCTAAAGCCTTCCCAAAACGCATCGCCGAGCATTTTGGCCTCTGACTCGCTTGGATTAGACTTCAATTTCGTGCTCATAACCGGACCTCCTCGAGTCAATCTACATCATCATGCAAGCCAAATCCAGGCCCCGTACTCTTTTATCATTCGCAACTACTGCAAGTTTATCCCCCATTCTTGATGGGTTGGCCGAACCAATGTCCAACTCTATGCGTGTCGATTTTGCGCGCGGACTTCATAATGGGGTTATTAACTGTCAGACGATGGCCTCACGTTTCCTAGCGAACCACAGCGTCAGCGGAAGAATGACAAGAGCGACAAATGCTGAACCCCACAATATCCAATCAACAACGAAGTCATACTCGTCGAACGCAAATACCTTGATCAGGATTCCTACAAAATGGACAAACACTGAAGCCGGAAGGCCATACCGGAGGTAGGCG
>NZ_DASQYZ010000372.1:0-3075 GCF_035638955.1 Oligoflexus sp.
TCTTCCTCACCCGGAAGAATTTTAAGTGCATCCTGCATTTCCCGCGCAAGGTCAGCCTCGGAAAATTGTGGAAACCGGGTCCTGAGGGTTTGCTGCATCGACCATCGCGAGAGCGTCTCAGCCCGAACCTGCTCCGCCAGATCCTGGCAAAAGGCGCGGAGAGCTTCCAAAGTGCCGGCGGCCGGGGTCTTGCCCTGGTCGTTTTTCATGACTTCCATGTCATTCATAGTCGCTCCAATCCTGGCAGTTTGAAGAAGCTGTTTCAGCTTCAGTGACTTTCCGTGTCCAAAATGTCGAGCACCGCGAGTAAATTTAACCGTAAATGGGGGAGTCGCAAAGCGACGGTGGCCCATTTACACATCTTGCCCTCTTCATCAACGCAATGGAAAGATAAACTCAGCTATCAAAGTACATACTCTGCAATGGAAGGTAAGAATATGGTTCGTTCATTGCAAGGTATTGCATTATGCGTACAAAGACTTGCCATGGACTATGCAAGAGGTATGGTAGAACCTGGATGGAACATACCTTCTGGGGGTGGATTCAAATGGACCTGAGTAAACTCGAAGGAAAGCGCTTTTACGGCAAAGCGCGGACCCAGTTCCTGGCCCATAAGGACTCGATCACAGCCGCCATCGAGCAGGGCTACCCGTTGAGCGTTATCTGGGAAACGATGCGTAGTGACGGTCTATTTGATGCCAGGTACATACAATTCGTTCGCTACGTCAACTCTCTTCTGCCTGCAAAGAACGAGAGAAAAAAACCTTCAGGCAAGCCCGACCTGAAAAAAACACCAGGTGATGGACAGCCTGCTGCTCCCGCTGCTGACCCACAGGAAAGCAATGGAGTGGAAAAGCCTCGGGAGAAATCAAAAGGTGGGTTTACTGTAGACCCTGATCGTCCCAAGAGGGCTGCGGTCGAGATGCCCAAGCCATTCAAATGGAATCCAATCCCACTGACCGACGAGGAAATTAGAACCGGCATAATCACCAGCCGGTAAGAAAAATCTTGCCTCTGAAATCGACTTCCCGCTATTCTCCTGCTGCGACAAGAAAAACCAATCGTCCATGACCCTCATGCCATTCGAAGGCTTTTGGCCTCGGAGCTAAAAGAAAGGGTACTGGGATTGGATTCTTGCGTTGTTCAGCGTCCTCTCTCACTTCCCTTTCCATGGCTCCTGGCCGACTCATTATTGTCGCAAAGGAGTTCCGTATCATGTCTCAAGTACATTTCATTCTTCAAGGCAAGGGCGGCGTTGGGAAAACGCTCGTCAGCGCTATCTTCGCTCAGTATCGCAGAAGCGAAGGCAGGGAACTGATCTGCCTCGATATCGACCCTGTGAACGCATCGTTTACAGGTTTCAAAACTCTCCGGGTTCAGTCGGTCGATATCATGCCAGCAACCACGATCGACCCCCGTCGCTTCGATGAACTGATGGAGTTGCTTCTGAATTCTGAAGCAGAAGTTGTGGTCGATAGCGGAGCCAGCACATTTCTGCCCCTCGTATCATATCTTGAGGAAACGGATGCCATATCCGTCCTGAAGGAAGCAGGAAAGTCAGTTTTACTCCATGTTGTGATTACGGGTGGCCAATCAAAAGGCGATACTCTTACTGGACTCGAAGGGATCGCCGAGCGCCTTGGCTGCACAGCTCCCATCGTGGTATGGCTGAATGAGTATTTTGGTCCGTTCGCTGCCGATGGAACACAATTTGAGGACACAGGTGTTTATGAGACTTATAAGGACAAAATTTCTTCCATCGTGACCATTCCGGAACGCCCCGCTGCCACGTTCGGGAGGGACATCAGTGAAATGTTAAGCAAAAAAATGACTTTCGATGAAGCGATCGTATCAAAAGACTTCAATACCATGGCCAAACAGCGGATCAGGATCACACGGGATCTGCTATTCAAACAGCTTGATGGACTTCCTATATGATGCTGGACCGCGATCAACTCATCCGGCGGGTGGCTGAGAAGCATCGGCTCGTCCTCACTGAGGATGATCCGCTGATCGTTTCCGTCACGCTTCATGAGGTCATCTTCGAACACCATTCGGCCGAGCTGATTCAGAAAATGGATGAGCAGAATGTTCGGGTTTTATCCGCCCTTCAGTCCACGGTTGCAAATGCGAGGAATGACCAGAAAGCGGAGCATGAGAGATTGGTACAGACCCTGAGGGCGATTCACCAA
This sequence comes from Oligoflexus sp., assembly GCF_035638955.1. Lineage (GTDB taxonomy): Bacteria > Bdellovibrionota_B > Oligoflexia > Oligoflexales > Oligoflexaceae > Oligoflexus. The sequence continues at coordinate 2,193 of NZ_DASQYZ010000372.1, forward strand.
AACAACCTGGAGGAGTATAAACGCATATCCGAAGAAGGCCGCAGTTTCATGGTCAACGCAATAAGCGCAGGAGCCGGAGTCCGGCAATCGTCAAGGAATGCCGCCCTTCTCAGCGGCATTTTTGGAATCCTTTTTTTCTGCGCAAATCTTTATCTGCTGCTCATGAAGTGGTGAGCTTGCCAAACAACAGATCCCGACTGTCGGGAAAGGAGACCATATTATGCAAAAGCCAGGAAAAATCGCGCGAAGTATTGATGGAGGCTCGACGGGGGGCTTTGGAGTTTCAGTTCTCACTTCCGATGGCCAGGTCGGTGGCAGTGGAACCAGTGGTGGCGGTGGCAGCAGTGGCTGTGCCGCTTCTGAGAACAATGGTTTTGCGACCGCCAAAGCAGAGCTTGAACGACCAAACTGACATTCTGTACTCTACTTAGGGTATTTCACACGCCACCACTCAGGAGGAGGATCCGTGTTCACGCCAAGACCATACCAAAATGCTGCAGTTGAACGCGTGGTTTCAAAATACCAGTCCGGCAAACGAAAACTCCTCCTGCACCTTCCCACGGGAGCCGGAAAAACGGTTATCGCCGCGCTGCTCATCGAAAAGCTTTTTTCCATGCCGGAGGTCAGGCGTGTTCTCTTCGTCGCCCACAGAAAAGAGATAATCGATCAGACGGCGGAAAAGATCGCGCTCCACCTTGGAGAAGGGGCCGTCACGATTGAACAGGCCGAGCGGAAAGCCGGACCGGAGCGGGTTGTGGTCGCCTCGGTCCAGTCCCTCGCGCAGAGGCTTTCCAGCTTTGACCCTTCGGAATTTTCCGTGGTCATTGCTGATGAATGCCATCACGTCTATGCAAAGACATGGGCCGATACGATCGCGCATTTT
>NZ_DASQYZ010000373.1:0-30510 GCF_035638955.1 Oligoflexus sp.
ACTGCCGATTGGAATGAAACCAACCATTTGATCGATGGCGGGGGGAAAGGTTTAATTTGCAGCAACCAGGAGCTGATTGCCGAGGCTCTCCAGCAGGCATCAGGCCTTTTACCTTCACAGTATTATGCCGCAAATCCTACCGCTTTTAATACAACATACGGAAATAACTATCATTTCTTCCGGTACTTCGCCTACCTGGCGCCGAGTTGCGAACGCCAACTGCTCGGCACCCGTGATAACTGCGGGTGTTTTGAAGCAAGCACCTTAATTCGTATGGCCGATGGCACGGATCGTCCCGTGAGTTCCATAAGGCAGGGTGATTTGGTATGGAACCCCCGTTTGCAAAAAGTGTCACGTGTTGCCAGAGTGATCGCAGGGCCGGAAAAATTCCCCCTTCTCCGCGTGATCACCAATTACGGAGCGGTCGAGGTTACTGGCGAACACCCATTTCTGACTTCGACTGGTTTGCGCAAAGCTCACCAGTTGCTTAAAGATGAAACAATTATCAATGGCAGCCGACATGAAATCGTGCTGGAAATTGTTTCCAAAATGCCTGAGACATCAGCAGAGCTGCCGACGGTTTGGAATTTAAGTCTCGAGGGCTCGGACCTCCAGGATGACGAGCACTACATTCTTGCAAATGGCATCATGACAGGAGACCTGCACCTGCAGGAACAACTCGGAAGCCGACTCCAAGGGCGCAACATCCTTGCAACTGACGGACGAGATGAAAAGAAATGAAGCTCACGACGCCTCAGATAGGTTTGATTGTTATCGCCATACTTCTGGCTTTGGGGATTTGGAGCAAAAAGACGAAGGCCCCGAGCATGATTTCAGCCTCAACTCCCGTAGTGATGCCAGCTCGCACCTTAAAGTCGAGCCCTGCGGCCAAAGTTCAGTCCAGCCAGGATCAGCTCAAGCAGCAGCATAATCTCTTAATAACCCAAAAAATACGGCCCGTAATAATGTCAAAGTCTGGCAAGGTCGATAAACTTTCGGTTGGCTTCGACGCCCGCGCGCTTTGGTGCAAAACCGGAGATCTCGATACCCTTAAAGCCATTGCTCCTGGCCTCAATAAGCAGGCCTTTCAGGTAACCCTGGAGAGTCATGGAGGCGACGAGACTGCACAAGCTGTCCGCCTGAGCCTTAACGATATAACAAGTGAAAGATCGTATGATTTTAATCTGCCTCCGGTCGAGGGTAACCAGATTTTAAGTGTCTCGCTCTGCCTCGCATCTGGCGGGCAGAGTTGTCAGGAACATGATGCCTGGGATCCCCAAGAGCCATTAAGTCGCCTGGAGAACAGGAACCTGCTCTTTTATTCGCAGTTTCTGCTGCGGACATCAGATGGAATTTATCTCATATCCAGTGAGAGATGGGACGAGAACTCTGTCGCGGGGATCAAGAAGGCTTTAAAAGGTCTGGATCGCGAAAGTCTGCTTGCTTTGACCAAGGGATTTTCGAAGATCCGCACTATCAAGCCTATGCCTGCGATTCTGAGTGCAAGAGGCCTGCTTCTGCCGTTGAGTTACAATGATCCCCGCTGTCTGACCCATCAGACTCAATCAAACAAAGCTAGCAATTCTGCAAAATAATTTTTATACGCCAACCAGCGCGAGCGTCACACGCGCCTCCACCTCCATTGTCCTTACCCGTATTCCATAATTGTTTGCCTTTCAGCAACCCCAGAAATGCGGTAGGCACAGGTCATTTCCTGCTTTGCTTATGGACCTTGAATGCTGTGGTCGAGGAAAAAGATTCCAGAATACAGATCATCAGCGAGCTTCACGGCCTTGCTCACCTTGTAACAGTATTGTTGCACGCTGGCTAAAGCTTCGCCAAAAATCCTGAATAAAGCGCACCGGCGTTGGTTGCAGTTAAATGCCTCAATGCTGGATATGAAATATTGCGCTGGGATGAAGGTCCGAAGTTACTTACATGGAGAGGTGCTAAAATTTAAAGCGAAATAACTGCATTGTGTCTGATAGAGCCGACATAAATTTAGGGATTTGATGAGTATGTAAAAAATCTCTCTTAACAAAAATTCTCTGACCTAAACTTACTTGACTTAACTTCTGTTTGTATTTTATCTGTGGCTACCTAATTGTTGCTGAAGAAGAATGAAGAAGAGGATGTGAATAACTATGAAGATAGCTAAAAAATCGCGCTTTCCATCAGTTCGTCCGACGATATTTGTTGCTGCATTCCTGGGCTCCGTTGTCATCGGGTGCGGTCAGGGTCATGAGTCAAATGACCAAACAGTCCTAGAGGAAGAGTCTTCTGCTGTGTTGACTCAATCGCCCGATATGGGCTTGGACGAAGCTGGTGTAGCGGCTCAGAGAGCTAATAATTTCAAAGTTTACCATGTGAGTGTTAATGGTAGTGACAAGAACGATGGTCTTGCTTCAACTCGACCATTCAAAACCATTCAAAAAGCTGCAAATCTCACCAAGCCAGGCGATACTGTCCTGATCATGAACGGTACGTATACCAACTCATGCTATGGTTGCGACATATTGAATATCGAGCGATCAGGAACGGCTTCGGCGTGGATCACCTATAAAGCCTATCCGGGCCACAAGCCGAAGTTGCAGTTGAAAGACGGATGGAATGCTATTAAAGTCCAGGGAGCATCCTACTTTACCATCGAAGGTCTTGAAATAGAAGGCAACGCTGCTTCGGTGAGCCGTGAGTACGCTCTCTCTCAAGCCAAGAACACCAATAATCCCAGGACCGCGGGTAACTGCATTTTTGTGAAAGCGAAGGAATCCGGTTCGAGCGCCGTGTTTCCTCACCATTATATTATCCGTAAGAACAAGGTCCATCACTGCGGAGGTGGCGGCATTGTAGCCGAGCGTTCAGACTATGTAACTATTGAAGACAATGAAGTTTATTCGAACGCCTGGTGGTCGGTTTATGGTTGTAGCGGTATTTCCTTGTTCCATCCCGTGGATATCGACAGCAACCGTGGATACAAGAACTTCATTCGCCGCAATAAGACTTACGACAATCGGATGTATATCAAATGGCTCGCGGTTGATGACATAACCGACGGAAACGGTATTATCGTCGATGATACCCAGAACACGCAGATTAAAAAGCCCGCTTACCGAGGCCGCACACTGGTCGAAAACAATCTCACCTACTTGAACGGTGGGTCGGGCATTCATGCATATAAGAGTCGTCATGTCGATATCATCAATAATACGTCCTATATGAATGGCGTCAGTGCGGAATTGCAGGGTGAAATATACTCGAATGGCAGTGATGACGTCAAAATCCTGAATAACATCATGTATGCGCGGACGGGCGAAGAGGTGAATCACAAGTGGGGTTCCACGAACTACGTGAATGATTACAACATCTATTTCAATACCACTAAGATTCCTGTGAAAGGCCCGAACGATATTGTAGCCGACCCACTCTTTGTCGATGTGAGCAAGCGTGACTTCCGTCTTCGTGCGGGCTCGCCGGCGATTGACAGCGGTACGAGCTCAATTTTTGCGGCAGTTGACCTGAATGGTGCCGGACGTGCTGGCCCGTCCGTTGATAGGGGATCCTACGAACAACAGAAAATTCCGGTTGTGCTGACTACGCTGGAAGCTGAGAAGCTGGCTCCGAAGTCGGGTGAACTGCATTGGGACGGCAATGCCTGGATTTTTTACACCAATGCGACCATGGAAAGTTCTGTGAATTTTCCCAGCTCTGGAACGTATGTGTTTGATATCTCGGCAGCCGGGCGATTGGCTGAAGGCGCTGCGCCTATCCTCGAAGTCAAGGTTGACGGTGTGAGCGCGGGAAGCGTCAGCGTGACAAATCGAGACTTCAGCACTTACAGCCTGAATGTTCCAGTTACGGCAGGTACAAGAAAGGTCAGCATCAGTTTCGTGAACGACATCTATGATCCAGCCAAAGCGCAAGATAGAAACGTGTTTATTGATAAGATCACGATCAAGCGTTGATCCTGATTATATCTATCTCCGTAATAGGCGCTGTTCAAGTAACAGCGCCTTTCTTGCGTTTGGAGACGAGCAAGACCTGGAATCACCAAGCACGTCGAGCCAGCCTTCAATTGCCGCCATCTGATTGAGTCTTTGCAGTTGCAGTTGCCGATACAGATGCGGTTGCAGCATCGGCGTTAGCGTCAGCCTTGGCTTTGTCAGCTTCAGCACGCGCCTCGGCTGCTTCTGCCTTGGCTTTTTGTACCTCTGCTTCCAGTTCCTTGTTCTTGGATTCCAGCTGCCTGTTTCTCACCTTCACGGCATTTAACTCAGCCTGCAGCGCTACAACGCTGGCCTTGGCCACACTCAGGTCCACTTTGGTTTTGCCAAGATCCTCGGTAGTTTTTGCATGAATTGTCTTCAGCTCGTTATACGCGGCTTTGAGCTTCTCAAGGTCTCTTTCCAGCTGCTTGATTCGAGAATTGGCAGCACTCAGGTGCTTTTTCAACTCTCCATTCTTCGCCTGTAACTGGTTCGCCTTGTCCTGTAATTTGCGATTGAACTCCTGCTGAGCAACCAGAGCGGCGGTCATTTTCGTGTTGGCAGCCTCCATTGTGTCGAGCCTGGCCACCTGAGCACCATAAACGTCCCGGGTCTTCTGGATTTCATCAGCCAGTTTTCTGGCCAAGGCTGCTTCCCCTTGTTTGGAGGTTTCAAGGAGCTGCTTTAACGATGAGACATTGAACTCCAGCTTTTTGTTCCTGGTTTCCAGATTGGTTATTTTTTGCTGGGTTGCTTTCTGCTCATCAGGAGTGGGAGCTTTGTCCAACTCAACCTTCAGTTTGGCCACTTCAGCCACGCTTGACGCCAAGGCCTGTTCTTGAGTGTCCAACTTGGCTTCATATGCAATTTTCACCTCGGTACCCGTACTATTCAGAACCTCAATATGGGCCTCCAGCTGACTTGCCTTCTCATTGTTGACGTCCAATTCATCGGCAATCTTTGAACGCTCATCGCTCAGCCTGTCCACTTCCAGGGCAAGCTTTTCATTGTCGGCGACAACCTTCTCAACTTCTTCCGTCAATACGTTCGTCCTGCCGGACCCACAAGCTGAGGTAAGAACAAGTGAAAGAATGATCAACTTATATTTCATAGGCCCTCCAGACTATCTTTGCATGGAGCCAGAGCTTCCTCGTCACCTTCTTACAATTTCTGGCCCACATGCATTATGCAGCCATTCCATTGATTTATAGCTTCAAACTCCTCGTTTGGAATCAACAGGTACCCTATGCTCCTTGGGTCAAAGGTGCATCCTAAGTCTTTGAAACTAAACGAAACTTAGGACGGTTGTTAGGTTCGAAAGGGTGTTTCTTGGTCGATAAGTGATCATAGGATCGTATAACATACTGATATGTAATGGATGTTCGCCAGGTCTTGAGTGAATTCATCGACAGACGGGTTGAAGGACGGCAGCTTATTTGAGTCGTAAGCCATTTCTCAAAATGGAAAAGGGGGACTCCTCGTGAGAGAAGTCCCCGTATGACATGAGCACACACAACCTCTAGGCTTTGCAGCTTTTGCTTCGGGGGGGCCGACGCCGCACTCGCCTTGGACTTTGGGAATTAACGCGATCAAAATCTGCGTGATATGGATGGCCTCCTCAACGAGGCCTCCGTTTTATAGATTACTTGAACAGGGCCATAAACGCTGATCCTTCATTTGCACCCTGAGTGCTCGGAGCAATTTTTTGCACGGATCCGTTCTCGAACACATTCTGCACGATCTTCATGTCAACAGCCTTTGCTGCCCCGCCCTGAGCGCTGTACTGATAAACGGGAGTTGAAACCTCGATCATCTTAATTTCTTTGCCATTAGACCTCTGGGTGGTCTTCACAGCAGCCGTGATACTCATGGTTTTTTGTCCAGCATTCGTGTTGACGGTGCAGGTTCCTTTGGCGATGCCTTGGATTGGTGTCCCAATCTTGACATTGCTGATAGCGCTGGTGTCGGCTGTTACGTATTGGATCTTTGCACCTGCAGCCGGAGCGTTGGTCGCCGAGTTCACGTTTTTGAGGCTTATGACAGATCCGATGTCTTTATAAATGCTGGCGTCGCATACATTATCGAACTTGCCATTGCAGAAGAAGCCGGATTTCACTTCCCCGATCTGGATGCCCTTGAAATTAATGGCGTCGCCTGCCACTGTTGGCGCCTCGTGCTGCCATGCCAGCACTTTCGTGCCTTCTGCAAGATAGAGTTTATTTCCGTCCAGGGCGAACGCGAGTGATGCGATGGAGCTCTGGACAAAAAGTGCTTTCACACCGCTTTCTTCGCCTTCGATTTCACTACGGCATCCGATTGAAGCCAGGAGCGCAACGAATACAACTGCTTTAGTGAATCCCATGCTGTTCTCCTGCGAGCTTTGATTTGATATTTCACCTCAAGCAACCTTTGGTCCAAGTTCGTGTCCCAGCTTCCAATGCCGATCTGTTGCCTCCGTATGCCATGGAATTTTCATTCAATATCGTGGTTAGACCGTCCAGCGCATTGTTCTTCTGATAAGGATGCACTCCTTGCCAGGTCGCATGGTGTTTTGCAAGTTAACCTATAAGGTCAGAGGTTTAAATATTTTCGAACGCCGTTTTCTTTCGAAGTTTCACTGTCAATCGAAGGCTGCTTACGACATATACGTGAATTTGCAAATAAAAACTGGTTCATTGCCGCGGAAACATCAGGCTCGGTGTCAAGAGCTGTTCAGACTTCCAGCGATCCGCTGCCAACGATTCTTAAAAACTCACTGTGTACTCTTCCAAAGTACAGCATGGCTAACTTACTTCATTGTTGTTGGCTGGAGATTGAAGTCAGGCATCGGCCGCGTGTTTGTAAATTTGAATTAAATGTGAAATCTTCGACGGCCTTAGAATAACAAATGTGATCGTCCTTCTGCCGCTGAGTTTAATTTAGCTGAATTGTATCTGAGGTCATAAATGAACAAACTTTCGTCTGCGTTTCTCCTTAGAGCGGCTAGCAAAATTAAAATTGCAAACTGGATATAAAAGTTGAAAACTCCCATGTTGTCAGGGTAGGCACATAGGAGTTTTCCTCATGACCAAGCAGATAGTTTCAGACGAACTATGGGAATGGGTGGAACCTCTTCTCCCAAGATCCAGCCTGAAGAATCGGAATGTTCAATATGCTGGTCGCAAACGCTCTGACAACAGGAAGGTTTTTACTGGAATTGTCTTCGCACTAAAGACCGGAATTCCCTGGGAATATTTACCCGCAACCAGTGAATGGCCGTCGGGACATACATGCTTGCGAAGGTTAAAGGAATGGCATCGTGCGGGGGTTTGGGAAAAATTTTTTGCAAAACTTCTCGGTGAACTTCGGACTAAAAAGAAAATCGACTGGCGACGGGCTATAGTCGACAGCGCATCATTGCGTGCACCTCACGGTGGGCCGAAAACTGGTCCCAGTCCGGTGGACAGGCGAAAGCAAGGTAGCAAACATCACATCATGACTGATGGCAAAGGAATTCCGCTAGCAGTGATTCTGACAGCAGCCAACCGAAACGATGTAACTCAGCTGCTTCCATTGCTTGAGAAAATACCCAATATTCCTGGGAAAGTTGGCCGACCACAGCGGCGCCCGAAAAAAGTTCAAGGCGATCGAGGATATGATTCAGAGCCTCTTCGGAAGGATCTGAAAAAAAGGGGATAGAACCAGTCCTGGCGAAAAGAGGTACTCCTCACGGTAGCGGTTTGGGAAAACATCGCTGGGTAGTTGAACGGACTCTTTCATGGCTCCATCAGTTCAGGAAGTTGAAAGTCAGAGAAGAAAGAGATCCAGAGACACACGAGGCCCTCATGATGTTAGCTTGCTGCGTGATATGTCACAGATTTTTGAAACGTTAATTTTGCTAGCCGCTCTTAGTGTTTTACTGATACCAGGCTGCAGTAGCGAGCCCATGCAAAAAAGCACTCGCACTGCAATCCGCCAATCACCAGAAATGGATCAAGCCGTACCATCGCTCGTCGACGCTGCAGATGGAGAAGAAAGCCTGGTGAACATCTCTGTGCCTGCAGACGTGAGCGTGGAATCGGCTCCCGTTGGCTGTCCTCACTTGGAGGGCAGGGGGCAAATGATCGGCATTGATGAGGCAAAGAACAAGTGGCTCAAAGATGGTGTCCTGACCATCCCGAGTGAAGTAGACGTTCTTGTGCAAAGCACCTCAAGGCTTGGCGCAGGCGTCCCGGAAATTACGATTCCTAAAATAGTCGTTGGCGAAAAAAGTCGTTTGATATTCGACGACAGCCCAATCCATATGAAGGTAAAGGACATTACCGTCCACGGATCGCTTTTGATTGGCTCGCAAACGTGCCGCGTATCGTCGGATATAACTCTAGAGTTCTATCACGATGAACAAGAGAATATTCAGGAGATTTATAACCGATCCGGGAAAGGGATCGTAGTGATGGGGTCGGGTTCCCTTGATATTCATGGAAAACTCTATCACCACACGTGGAGCCGCCTTAAGGAGACTGCGGTAGCCAGTGCTACTGAAGTTGTTCTGCAAAATGATGTCAATTGGGAGCCTGGGCAGAAAGTTGTGGTTGTCACGAGTTCGATGCGGGACTATCCCTACGAAGATCAGAGCGAAGTCATGACGATTGCAGCCGTCAAAGATAAACGCGTCGTTCAATTCACGGACCGCCTGAAATTCAACCATTTTGGTGGCAAAGAGTACCAAGTGGAAGTGGGCCTGCTGAGTCGCAACGTCAAACTCATATCTTCGGCCCAACCCAAGTCCATGTTTGGTGGACACGTCATGATCATGGGACAGGGACGGGTTTCAGGTGCAGAGCTATATAAAATGGGGCAACAAAACTTTCTAGGTCGCTATCCGCTTCATTTTCATATGGCAGGCGATCTGAAGAAGAAAAATTCCTATTTGACTGACAACAGCATCTGGGAATCCAACTGGCGCTGCATTTCTGTGCATGGAAGCGACAATGGAATTATTTCCAAAAACGTGGCTTATGATGTCTTTGGCCACTGTTATTATTTGGAGGATGGAACAGAGGTGGGGAATGAATTCTCCTATAACCTCGCAGCCCGTATCAAGATAATGGGCAGCACCGATGAAAAATCCCTGAAAGAAATTGATACTCCAGGTCAGGGAGGTTTTACGCAGCCGGAAATTGATGGCGTCTTTTCGAATCCTGCTGATCGGGCGGCCTCGGGTTTCTATATTTCCAACGCCAACAATCGATTCATCGGTAACGCAGCTTCAGGAGGATTCGCAGGGTTCAGTTTCCCCAATATGCCCAAACCTATCGGCCCGAATCGAGGCAAGCCCGTTATCCCGAAGGATGTTCCTTTAAAGCACTCCAGCTTTGATGGAAACACGGCGCACACATCAGGCTATTTTTGGCACAATGGAGCCTGCATTTATTTGGGCGGCATCCTCACAGAAATTAAGGATGACAAAGGGAACTATAGACTCAACTATGTCAGTGGTCGTCCAGACTGGAGGAACCTGCGGAACGGTAACGATATCTTCACAAATACAAAAACGTTTCTCTGCGAAGCAGGTCTGGCTCACTGGGGTGGTTTCGCTGAAGTCCATAACTTCGAGTCCCATGACAGTGGCAAACTCGCCGTTTTATTCGGTGATTCCTTCCTTCACAATGCATTATTCAATGGAGAAACTCCCAATAAAGCGTTGCTGAATTTCAAACCAGCATCACGATATACTCGTGGTTTCCAATTCTACGATACGGCATCAAGGACTATCGTCAAGAATGTTACGTTCAAGAACATCAAAAAGTTAAAAAATGACACGAATATGCGGTCAAGAAATAGCTGCGCATTCTATAATATGACTCACAGCGATGAGTTTACTCCTGAGTATATGACGGTAGTTGCAGGCATAAAATACATTAACGTTGATGAGTCCCAGAAATTTTGCCATGACACCCAAAATACCCTGGCAGCCCGGAATTTCAATTTGATTGACGCTGACGGCAGTGCAACAGGAAAGGGCGCGCCGACGATAGTCGGATCAGGAGACATTGGTTTCTGGAAAATTGACAGTCGATGCACCAAGCAGACCGATTGGGGCTTGTGGCTTTGTCCTAAGGACAGCAATCGTTCAGTCGCCACCGTCCAGCTCAAGGACATAGAGCGAGGTGGGTTGGTCACTCATTTGTGGGGAGTTGGCAATAACGAAGCGGGTCGCAGCAATTATTATCCCGAGAAGTTCTTTGCCAGACAGCATATAAGCGGCCCAAGTGCCAGTGGATGGCATGTGGCGTTCAAACAAGTACCCAAGGAAATATCGGTCCAGGTTAAATCCCTTGAAGAAGGCCATTGGTTGGTGCTGTCCTTGACAATGCCAAAGTCGAAGGTCTGTTGGGTCGACGGTTGGAACAAAGCAACCGATTTTGTTGGCTTAAAGTCTGCCACAAGAAATACTTACTGGGCCGATGCGAGCAACGGAATCTGTATGGTCAAGATCATGGGTCTGCCAGGTGGTGTCGTCTTTACGAGGGAAAGCCTTTCACTGCCAGAGATTGCCAGTGATCGAAACCCTAAGTCGGGCTTTACCATTAAAACCAATTGTGAAGGGCAATCGTGCAAGGTGGAGAACGTCACTGTTCCCAAGCAATTATTGTAAGGTTTTGACGGCGGCTGGAAGCGGAGCAAACGCTGAGCGCGTTTGCTCCTTTGGTCCGTCTTTTTATTGTTCGCCTTTGGAGTTGATGAAAATTGCAAGTTCAAGACAATACTCACGCAAAATCAGGTCTGATTCAATTATCTCAGGTTGTCCGTTCTCGATAGGGTCGAAGCGAAAGACGCTTGCCTCGCAGGAGGCTAGAAAAGCTGTGTTCTGAGTTGGATCAGGCAACGTCCGGTTATTGAGAGCCGCAGCGAGGTCCACGCATCCCGGAAAAGCCGGGCCCACCATGATAGAATCCTCTTCTCTTGAAATAATAGTTACAAATTCGGTGTCGCAAGTCGATGCCAGCCTGAAAGCGTTATTCGGGGCTTTAAGTAAGTCAGATACTGATGCCTTCTTTTCCAGGCTATTGGCTGCTCCATATTTAACATGCACTTGGAGAATGCGTAGAGCATCGACTACGATCGTGTCGGTTGATCCTGAGACGGAAATATGGAATTCCGATCCTATCACTTGTTGGGCAACGGTTACCTCGGGTGTTACGTCTTCAACAGCCCAGAGCGCACCCGCACCGAGATCGGTGGGTTGGCCACGTTCATCCGTGAGGAAGCACCTCACGTTGGCAGTAGGTGTGGATTCTGTAGGAACGGTTTGCCATCGGCAAGCCAGAGGATATCCAGGCAGCCCAACAGGTTCTTCAGATAGCTTGTCAGGCTTGCCTTTGGCGCCCTCAGGATTGGCCGAATTCGCATTTTCGGATCTTGTGTGGACTCGGTCCGGAAAGTTTCCTTTGCATACCATAAGGTTAGACAAACCACTTACCAAAATAAAAGCTCGAAAGATTTGCTTCATTTCCGTAAATCTCCTGGGTCAATCTAAATGGACTTCGCCCACTAGCTGAACATTGCTTTGTCGCTTCTGGAAAGTCATACGCAAGATTCATTCCAATCATTTGAGTTTGAGGGCAAGGAAATCAGGGAGGATACCAGGCCTGGGTTGCGGCCAGGCAAAACCGCGGGAAACGCTCTCGTGTTCCTAGGGCCGCCGCTGCTTGCCGGGAACGTTAAGTCCTGTCATGCACAATGATCAGCTGCTTGCATGTTCCCGCCAATTCATACATCCTATAGTAAGCGTTTTGATCTAAACACCAAGCTGAGAGCTGACCATGCTGAAGACATGTCTGTTGATACTGGTTTTCCTGGCAACTGACATGGTCGCCCAGTCTCGCCCCGTTTCGATCGCATCGAATTTCGATGACCTCTACTTCGCGCTTCAAGATGACCCGGCAGCTATGAAGAAATGGGCAGAAGTTCAGATTCAAAAATTGGGCCCCGGGATGGATCTGGAGCGTGCGAAGATGGTCGCGACGTACGCGGCGGCCTGTCTGGAATTGCGCTGCCCTCCAGATGAGCCGTTGAATGCGCCGAAATCTTTGATGGTGGCACTTCAATCGGCCAAAAGATTCCAGGATGCCACGCTGATCATTCGTTTGGAAATACTCATTTTACGGATGGGTATGGAAAACAAAGAAACCAAGGCGGTGGAAAAGGAATACGAACGAATCCTAAGCCTGGCCAAGGATCTCGGCAGTTCGCGCCTTCAGGGCGAAGTCCTCCGTGAAATGTCGGCGCTAGTCGAACGAACCGACAACCTGCCTCTTGCCCTCCGGCAAATTCAGCAAGCACTGGTTCTGAGTACAAAGGATGCGCAGCCCGACGATCTTATAGCGATAATGATTCAGTATGACGCCGCGATTCACTTTCGTCGGGTGAATGAAACCGATCGGGCCAAGGAACTTTACCAGAACGTACTGAATTTCGCTAAAAAGCACAAAATTCGCTATTTCACGGGGACGTCGCTGCTGAATTTTGCACGTTCGAAGATTTCTTCAAATGACCCCGCCGCCATCCGGGAAGCCGATCTTTTGCTTATGGAAGCAGAAAAGCTGATGACTGGAGTGGATGTAGCTGAACCCATGGCCTACATCAATTTGAGCCGAGGCGATATCGCCTATAAGAGGAAATCTTTTGCGGAAGCTCTACGTTTCTTTGACAAAGCGCTGGTGATCTATAAACAGATCCATGCCCAGATATGGGTCGCCGATGTTCATCATTGGCGGGCCATAACTCTTTATGAGATGGGACGGTTTCCTGAGGCGCTGGATGCGGACAAGCAGGCTGAAGAAATCTTTCCTAAGAACTTCACCACCGATCATCAGCGACTTGCTTTGTCAAAAGGCAAAATCCTGCATAAGATGCGGCTTTTTGAGGAGAGCATTCAGGAGCTCTATCGTGCATTGAAGCTTAAAGATGACATGATCAAGGAATTCAGCGCTAAAAATTTGGACAGGCTTAAAGTGGAACTGCAGGTGCGAAGCAAGGAACAACAGAACGAATTGCTGAAGCTCGACAATGCATTAAAGGAAAAGGAGCTGGAACACGCCCTGTTCATTCGATGGATTGCTATAGCCCTGTTGGGACTGTCTGCCCTGTCGCTGTATCTTTTCCATAAATCCCATAGACAAGCCAGGAGACTCAACCGGGCTCAAACAGAAATCCAGAAGATCCTCGACAACATTGAAGAAGGCATCATCAGTATCAAACGTGACCGTCACGTGGAAACCAGCCTCTCACCATATATCAATGAGCTCCTGCATCTGGATGGCCTGAAAAACGGCGATTTCTTTGGCCAGGTCCTGAGCCAATTGAATATTCCACAGTATGAAAAAGATCTGGTGCCCGAGGTCATCAATACGTGCATCGGCGAAAACCGATTGACGTGGGATCTCAATAGTCATCAGCTGCCTATTGAAGCCCATATGAACGACGGCTCCTCTAGAGTTTTATCTCTGCGTTGGAAATGCATTTTCACCGACGATGACCTGGTCGACCAGATTATCCTCGTGATGCGGGATGAAACTGTCAGGAAATCCCTTGAGCTCAATCTTGTCATGGAACGTGAAGTCAACCAGCGCAGTCTGGAGCGTTTATTGGAATTGGCCGGCCAGAACCCAGCTCATTTGAACCGCTTCTTTCAAAGAGTGGATCAGAATATCGCGCAGGCAGTCAAAAACATTCTGCCTCAAAAGAAATGGGCTGAATTCATGCAAGGCGTTCATACCATCAAAGGGGAGGCCAGGACTCTGGGTCTCAAGCATCTTGCAGGATTAACCCATGCCCTGGAATCGACAATCGAACTTCTTCCAGCCCCTGGGCAGGCGCGCGAGAATTTTGCAGCGACTTTCAATGATTGGCAAAAAGAAATCACAGAATATCGCAAGCTTTGGGGGCGCCTGTATTCGGAAGACAACAGAAAACAGTCGCCTTCCTGTTCACCATTCTCAGCAGCGGTCCTGGAGATTTTGCAAGGGTTCACTCCTCAACTGAAGAATCACGGCCTGTCTTTAAAAGGGATTCATACTACCGATGACGTCATGACGATCCCGGACTCTGACCTGGATTCCATACGGACCATACTGCTGCATGCGATAGGAAACTGCATCGATCATGGTTATGCTCTCCCCATCGTCTATCGAGGCTTTCAGACTCACGATGTGCAGCTTGATATAAGCCTCCTTGAAACCAAGGATGAACTTGAACTGCTCATCAAGGATCGAGGCGCTGGTCTTGATCTGGCGGCCCTGCGACGGAAGGCCGAGCAGCGCGATATCCAGATGGCTCATATCGAGGATGTGGTATTCATGCCGGGGTTCTCCACGGCGCAGCAAGTATCGGATACAAGCGGGCGCGGCGTTGGATTAAGTGCGATAAAAGATCTGGCCGATAAACTCCAAGCCAAGGTTTCAATCCGAAATCGCGAAGAGGGTGGTTCAGTCTTACGGGTTTCATGGCGGCGTATGCGAACTGAGATTTTAGCAGCTGCGGGGGGATGAATCCGGTTCCCATGTTTCGTGCTCATTAACCACGCTTAGCAATGCATCTGCCCACCGTGTAAATCACATTGAACGACATGCGAAGAGCGTGTTAGCAAAGCAATCCCATGAACTTCTTTCACAAGGGATTGTTTTGATGGTTCCATACCCAATTCGTCGATATTCTGCGACGCGTTTAATCGCGACGACTCTTTTCCTCGCGCAGGCCGGCCTTTTTCCAAGCCATGCGTCCGCGCACATTATTAACCAGAAGGTCGACGCCATGCGTCTGACTCAGCCTTCCTCGTTGGATTTGAGCAGGGAAGATTGGACCGCCTGCTTAAGTGTGCAGGGCAACGGAAGCAATTTCCCAACCCTCATTGGTTCAGCTGTCGCCCTGCTGGAGCGTGGGGTGATACCTGTCGTTACAATGGGCGGATCATCAGCTTCCCTTGTTGCGCCGACAATTCAGGCTGTGCTCCATAACACGAGCATCCGTGCCGCGCGCGTGTTAACCGGGAGTGGACGTGAAATGACACTCAGCGAAAAGGCGGCCGTGGTTCTTTCCGCCTCGAGTGTTGTGAGCGAAAGTATTTTGTTCCTGCCGAACCTTGCAGACCTGCCTCGAACGGTACGTAATATCCTCCTATACCAGGCGGCAGTTGATAATGCTGACGCATTTGTGGGCACGCCTGATCAGGAGCTGGCACTTTTGGAAGCTATCGCTGGGCAGGGAGTCCTTGTCGCGGACTTTTTTGCGACGGCCGATTTCAGCAGCATCCTGGCTGGCAGCGAACCTGCGGCTCGAGCCGAAGCTATGCGCGAGCTATGGATGAAGCAGGCCGACCTATTGGCTGTTACGCCGCAGGATTTCATACGTGCCCTTCTACCTTTAAATGCTGAGCAGCGTGACTCAGAACTTTCAAGGTCCTTACGCATGCGCTTTTTCGGTTTGTTCCGTCGCGACACGAGTGGAGTAAAATCCGATCCGGACGTGGCGTTACAGGCCTATGAGCAGTTTCTTTTGGGTATCGAAACCCAATTGGGGAAACTGCCGCCTGAGCAGCTCGAATCGGCTTTTCTCGCGGCTCTGGCCACTCTCCGTGGGGCACCATTTGTTGGCAGCATTGCATCAACCCTGTCCAAGCCCTTTCTGCTGCCTTCACCTTCCAAAGTTTGGTCGGCCTATAATGGTAACAGCCTTGCCAAGGGAAAATCCATTCGCATGCCTCCTGGCACCATTCTGCATACGACGGGGCGCATCGCGACCACGGGTGCGAATGGTCAGCCCATTGAGCTATTGGGTCTGGAAAATTTCAGGCAGGTTTACTTCCCGGCAGACGACGTGGCGGCGGATCTGGAACTTCAACGTGATGCCCTGAACCCGGGGCGTAGCTTTATAGAAGCGTTTAGTGAAAGCAAGGGCTGGGAATCCCCACTGCCGAGGGAGCAGTTAATCGTTCTATCGTCTCGGCCGCTGGCCCAGGCTGTTAAGTTGAGTATCGCTGAACCCAACGCTTTCCGACGTGACGATATTCCTCTCGATTCTGGTGTGCTGGCTCAAGATCCAGCTCTTGCCTCTGTAGGTCGGTTGGTAACGTTTGGTGGGTGGCTCGAACATTTACCCATGACGACTCTCTCCAAAATCTCTGCCTGCCAGAATGTTGATTTGAAAGTTACAGTAGCCAATCCGACAAAGGGCCTTAAGGATTTTCAACGACGTGCCATCCGTGCCGTAATTGATGGGCCAGCAGCCTTCCAACAAACTGTCGCTGAAAGAAGCGATCCGACTTCACCCGTCAATCGTTTCATGGATTCACTCTGGCGCGTTTTTGACTATGCCCTTACCTTGGAGGGTCGACTGGGCCGCGTTAAACTGGATTTTAACTGGGATGAGCCCATTCCGGGAAACGATCCAGCGCGCGCCGAGGTTGAATCCGCCATCACGCAAAGTACGAGAAGTTTATTCCTGGCCGCCTATCAGGATTCTTTTGAGACGCTTCAGGGCATGGAACTTTTTGCGAACCGGCCGGGAGTCCTGGCCACTGATCTAGCTACGCCTCGCCTCACCCATGCCAGCACTCCGAAAGAAGTCAGCGATATCACGTCGCGACTCCTGCCAGGGAAGTGACGTTCTGGAAGATTAAGATCAGGTTGGGCTTCGGCTGCAGAAGCCCAACTTTTTACAAACCACGCCTACGAGGAGACGGATCACTGTGAAAAAAATCCATTTGACTCTTGGACTCTTGATCTTTGGTGAGTTGGCGAACGCCCAGGGTCTACCCAAGGCATGGCAGGGGATCTGGCGTGGCGATTGCCACAATCTTCGGCCAGGATCCAACACAGACGATGAAGCCAGGCCGTTTCAAATGGAACTCCAGATTGGACCTCACTCCACTCCGAATACTCTCACCTGGACAATGATTTATACTGAGAACGGTACCAAACAAAGACGACCTTATTTGCTCAAAACTATTGATGCCGCCAAGGGGCGCTTTGCCGTGGACGAGGGGCAGGGGACTTTGCTGGATACTTTCCTGGTCGGTAACGTGCTTATGAGTCATTTTGAGTTTCCAGGAAGCACACAACTTACAACACGTGATGAACTGATCGGCGATACCATCGTTTCGGATATTTATAGCTATGCTACGCGTGACCTTCGAAAGATGGGCAGTGCTTCCAACCCTTCGATAACAACACACCAATTGACGTCTTTGCAGCGTTGTCGACTGAATAGGAATTAGGCTGTGTCTGACGCTTGCCTCATCGGATCATACATTGCCGCTCCAAATTTGTGGCGGGAAAATTGCAGGCTTTGGCTTGCTGTTCAACGACAGAACAGATCAAACTTACACATACTGAGGTTTACCATGCGTTTGAGTATATACATCATGGCGCTTCCTTGCCTCGGCTGGAACATGCTCGCCGCGGCGGCCCAGGTCGAGGATCCCTTGCATGGAGTTTGGAAAAACGAATGCATTCAAACCCCTGAAGGATCCTTGCTGTCCACGCTGGAATTGGCCCAGGACAAGCTCCTTTTAGCTAAGCGGAGTTTTAGTGACGCCATCTGCCAGTCGCTAGCACTCGTTGAAACGTATCAAGGTGAAGTCAAACAAGGCCCGTTGGCCAACCATTCAACTGGCACCTACCCGCTGGATATGACATTAAGCTCGCTGACAATTGAGATTGCCACCCAGGAGCTGGCGGACAATTTTAACCAAGCACAGATCTGTGGGAACTCTGATTGGGCGGCAAAAAAACCTCAGGTTTTTACAGACTCGTGTTTGGGTTTGGTGAAAGGCGAGACGACTTACACTATAGCCAGCTTAAGCGGCAACCAGCTGAAGTTGGGTCTTCTCACAGACAGTCACGATGGGTCATCGCCGGAACGCAGGCCCATCGATCTCGATGATGGACATGTTCTGACAGCTGAGTGAGTCGATGGGCCATCTTTGGCTTGACACCCGTTCGGGAGTAGCAAGCGGTCCAGGTTGAAGGATGGAGAGCATATGATAAAAATAATGATCGTAGGTGTAGCAGCTGCAAGTCTGGTGTCATGCAATGGCCCGATCTATGATGTTAAGTCGCGACTTGATTTTGTCTGGTGTAACGATCACCTCGATGTGGCACCAAAGCGGGTCCTGGTTGCAGGTGACTGCTTGGAGATGGGCTCAATTGAGGTCGCGGTTGAGCGCTTTAAAAGGTGGGAAGGGGCACAGTCTGCACCTGACTTTTTGCAGTACACCGGAATGAAGGCCGGGTTGACGGCGGCACGTGATAAGACTCTGCGAGGAGGCGAACTTACGTGTACCAATCAACCGTCCAAGACCCGGGAGGCGCCACCTTTTACTTTTTATCTGGAGCTTTACCGCGGTGCCACTACCGACGGGCGTGATCCTGGAGCTCAAGAGCACTTTTATCGATGTCATGCGGGTTCGAATCAAACGCTGGGGCAAAGCTATAGCTGCGATGCCGTGGTCTCCATTGAAAACCGTAGTGAGAACGGGGATGCAACCGCAGCAGTTGTTTTACCGATAGCAGACGACGCAGCCCTGGCCAAACAGCATCAATGCCAGATCACGGTGCAACGGCTTGAATAACCAATGCTGCCCAGTTCTAAATGAAACCGAAACAGCATTTTTTCAATCGTTTAACCTCCCCGTCGCAGATGCGCAAAACCTATGGCGGAGGAGGTGCCAATTCCTTTGATTGTATAGAGAGAGATACCAGTCGCGGAGCTATTCACGCAGCTTATCGTTATAGGCTGCGCCTTGTTGCAGTCATTCAGGTAGAGGCGACCGAGCTTCTCATGGAGACGAAGTCTGGTCGCCTCATCCTTCTGGGCCGCAAAAACGGCAAGCGCAGTCCCTTTAAATAAAGCTACGTAGAGCTCCATGGCCCTGTCCCAGGAGCCATGAGTATTAAGAAGCGCTGCTGAAGCCTCTGTTGGGTTGTAACCCTGTCGAGGATTGAAAAACTCCAGATCCTGGATATCAGGATCAATAAGCTCTCTCAAAACCGTTTGCTTAAATAGAGAAGCTGCATCAAAACTTGCGGGAACAGATATCGATTCCATGAGCAAGCGTAGCAGAGGCGTATTCGGATACTGTGTGCTGTGATAATTCAAGAGGCCAGCCTCGATCCTGCTCGTCACATGCTGGAAAATATTGCGCATGTAATGGGCTCGACAGTGACGACGGGCCTCCGCCGGGGTGGTGCTTGCAGGCACCCACCCGACAGCCTGAAAGTTGGCGACTTTTAAAGTGTCTTCGGGATGAAATTGACAAATATCCAGCGCGAAAGCGCTAATGGGGGCAAGATGACGTCGGGGGGATGTCGGCAACGCGACGCGCGCTTCAGCCAAACTCAGGTTGCTGGTGGTAAACCGAAGAGATGGCCAGAGGCCAAGCGCTTGCTTCGCCACAGTATCACTGCAGTGAGAAAGCTGGTTGAGAGGTGCGAGGAGATGATTGGGAACGTCTTCGCGATCAAAAAGCGGCAAAAGACAGTGGCCCATGGCGCTTAACCCAGCTCCTAACTCCTGACCACTCACATCACGGTCACTTTCAACCAGGATCGCGGGCAGATCCTCATCAGTCTCCATGGAAAAATCTTCAACATCGAGTTTGCCGCTCAGCTTGAGAGCATCGACTTCACGCGCCTGGGCCTTGAGAGAGCCAAAAAAAGATGTGAAGGGATGCGTAGCAAGAACTTGCCGACCTGCTGGTTTCGGGGCCTTCACAAGCCAGCGACGCTCATTGATGTCGAAGCTTGAGTCCCTGTCACTGAGCTCGAATCCCTGCTCGTTGGCAGCTTTCAGCACGTTTTGGAAAAGTGCGTAGTCGCTATGGAAGGGGTCAAAAATCCGAGCTCCTGCAGTCGACTGCAGGACGAGGTCGAAGTGCTCGGGCTGGTCAGGTACGGAGCTGAAATTGACCGTCAAAGTCTCTTGCGTCGTCGGGGATGGCCTGGAACCGGTTGCAAAAGGCAAACTATGAGAAAACCTCGTCCCGTTCCAGCTCAGTTGCGCTTGAAGCTCACAATTCAGATTGGGCTGAAAGGGTGCCTGAAACGCAGCCTGCAAACCTTGTGTGAGGACCGCCTGCTCACATCCTTCACCCCGCAAGGTTGCTTCAAGAATGGCGCCTGGAAGATCCTTGATATCAGCATAGAGCTTTTGATCCGCGCATAAACGATAGACAATCCTGGTTTCACTGCCGCTCATCAATGTCAGGGCGGGCTCAGCAACCGGACTGAGACCGTTTTGAGTGCACGTTGGTTGATCAGGCGTCTGTTCTGAGGGCTTATCGGACCCCTCATGACATCCTATCAAAGTGGGCATAAGAAGCCATGCTATTCGACTTTTAGGTGGCATATGCGAACTCCTTGCCTTTAACGGCAGACAACCAAAGCGTTTGCAGGGTTAACCTCCAAACAGATTTGACTTAAGAGTGGAGCTTCAAAGCCCAGCCCTGGCGTGCCGTAGGAAAGCGAAGCTTTAATGGCAATTGGCAGGAGAATGGGACCCCCTTGCTCAGAGAAGGCCTGCAATCCTTCTTCATTGAGGCCCAAAATCAAATCAAATTCATTTCTGTTGTTTGGGCGGATCTGGATAGAAGCTTCCATAAACATATCCCCCGTGTCAGAGACCGAAGCCGTAATGCTTTGTATATCAGGTTTCACAATGGACCATTCCGGATGCGCAGCTTGATATTCCAGAAGAGCTTGAGCCCGTGCGGGCTTCTCCAAGGTAAGCCTGGAGTGCAATCGAGCTAAATTCTGACCCCGCAGGGCTTGCCACGACTGAAACCAGGCGTTATCAAATGTAGGATCGTCTATTTCAACTGAAGGTTTGAGGCCCTGGGTCTGGAGAATGTCAGCGATGGCTTGAAAGAGCGATCGTTTCCTTTCCGGAGTCAAGAGGCTCGCCCGCTTCTTCAACAATTCCTGCTGGTCATCCCGGATCATCTCCCAACGCTTCAAGATGCGATTGAGCTGGGCTACAATCAAAGGGTCGGCCTGCCAGGCAGCTTCCGCTTTCAGCCATGCGATATGGTCTATGGTTGTCAGATAGGTTCTGAGGACCGATTCGCTCACAAGCTCCAATGCCAGGGACCGAATTTTTTTTCCGGCGCTCAAACGCTCCTGCAGGACTTCAAGATTGAGCTCGGGTTGATCGACCGCAGCTTCAAGCACGGGTATGAGCAGAAAACTCTGGCCTTGCCTGACCCCTATGAAAGGCTTAAGAAGCTCGGCGGTCTCATAGCTGATCTTGTGTTGAACGATGCTCTCTTCAAGTTGTGGAAGCCCGGAATACTGCAAACCGAGAGCATAGGCCGGAGCGCTCGAAAGGGCCAGGATAAGGAAAGGTTTGCAGAGCCTGGTTATGAGCTTCATCGGGATTGTATCCTTTCTTGCAGAATTACCTTGATAGCGTCCATCATCACTGCAGCACAGGGCAAAGCAGAAATGAATTGGTTATCAAAAGCCATGAGTTTCCTCCAGGCTTCAGATCGTGAACCGAAATAAACCATCCCAAGCAGTTCTTCAGCATCCTCAGGCCGAAGGGCATGGGCAGGAATAAGATCCATGATGCCATCCACAATGAGGTTCTGGCTTGCATCGAGAGCGAGCGATCGGCATTGTTCCAAGCGCTGCCCCAGCGCTATCCGAATCGTTTCATTGAGCTCCTGCTGGCAAACATCGTAAGCGCGGTGATAGGCGCGCAGATAACCCATAACCCAGCCTGAGCGATAGCCCTGGTCAAAATAACTCAATGCCAAAGGGCGTTCAAGAACTGTGTTGACGTACTCTATCCAGTGTGTAACGGCCGTGCTATTGAGAGTGAGAAACGTACAATCTCTAATAAAGTATCCTTCAAAGAAGATTCCTCCGTCCATGCGGCCCAGACTCAAGCCATTTCGATAAGCCTCCAGATCGAATAGGACTGCTTCAGCTTTAATTCCAGCGTCGGGGTCTTGCTGAGCTTGAGCTGCAGACTGAAGACCGAGAAGCGTCAACCCTACGAACCATAATTTATGCATGGCTGTGCCTTTTAGGAGACGAATTAGAATGGCCCGAAATTGATCGTGCCAAAACCGGCAGCATAAGATGCCGCATCAGGACTTAGACCGAATACCCTGTATTGCTCGATGGCGACCGCAGAACTATTCACGCATTCGACGGTTATGGGTTGGGTGCGATCGCATCGACTGAAATAGAGTCCACCCAAGCTTGCTTTTATCGAGTCACGCCTATCCTCAGAGGCCGCGGTCAGGTACGCGAAGAATACGCTCTTGCTGCCAGGTGGGGGGGTGAATAGGGCATCAATCAAGTCGCTTTGAGAAGCCCATTCGCCCTTGCTTTTGAGCAAAGCCTTTCTTAACTCAGTCGCATTATAATCACGCATCGGTATAAAGAGAGGCAGTCCCTGATGGGCTGGATCCAAAAGCAATGGCAAGAGGTTCTGAAAGAGTTGATCCTGGACGTATTTTTTAGGATCAGCAGGCCCTGATACGGCCTCTTCAGATATCTCTTCTATGAAGTGATTGAGGAATTCCGAAGAGCTAGGTAACTCGGGCATATAATTTTCTAAAAAGGTTGCGAAGTTACTCTGAAGCGCTGGTATTATTTCGGTCAAGACATGAATTTTACAGAAGCGTGCTGCGTCTTGCGTTCCATGGCCCAGGTCGTAGCTCGCTGGAATCCAGCCACTATCAATGAAACTTGCGATCGCGGGTTGGGCCAGAACCGGATCTATGCTTAGGGTGCAAAAATTCGCGAAGAAGCTAAGGCTTTCCAGGTCAGGGCTGGCGGCGGGTGTTTCGGATTCGATCCTGAATGTGGTCGCCTGCATCAGCGTGAGCATGCTGGAGCTGAGGTCGTCGGAGCACAGACCGCGATTCTCTATGGCATCGGCAAGATGATGGGGAATCGCCGAGCGACCAAGCACAGGCAATGAGCATAGAATAAAACGTGAACTCAGAGTTCCAATATCCCTGCCACCTATGGACTCTGGAAAAGTGAATTTGAGCCCGGGTAGAGACGTATCCTTTTCGAGGCCTATCTTATCCAGTGTGAGTGTGCCGTTCCTCTTGAGTTCGGATAGTCCTGCGCCAAGCAAGGAAAAAGATTCCCAAAATCCGAGGTAGGGGTGCTGATCGCGGTAGACCCGTGACGTTGCGGTAGGACTGGTTACGGTATAAATGGCGAGGCTTGAGTCGAACGAAGTCTCTTCCTGCCAGTGAATTCCAAGGATTTCTGACTTTTGTTTCATGGCCAGGAAGCGAGGGTAACCGCTGTGCTGAGGTGCAAAGACCCGTGCGGCTGCGTCGGCTTTCAACTGGACTTCAACACTGCGAGAGTCCGGCGTCTTATCACTCACATCTATCTGCAAGCTCTGACCGTAAATCAGACCAGGCACTAGAAAATTCAATATTAACGACAAACTTGTGGTTTTCATGAGTCCGCTCCGCTAAGAAGGGCGGGTGCCATACACCCGCCCGATTTTCAGTTCTTAAAAATCCTGGAGAGGAAAAGGCGTGACGCCTCCGATTGTTTCCAGGTTCGTGCTTTGTGCTGCTTTCTCCACGTCCTCGTATTTGTTGCAGGCTTTCCAGTTAAAAGTTTGACTATCCATGGGCCTGGGGACCCCGATGAGGCAGATGCCGGTCGACAGTTTGGCCTTAACAATGAACTCGCTGGAACCTTGCACTGTATAGTCCCGCTGGGCGTTCACGAAATCATTAAAGCTCTCTTTGCGGAAGTAGTTCAGGGGAATGACTTCCTTGGTGAAATTTTCAAACCATTGCAGCGTTGATTCGCATTTAGGTATCTTCACGGTTTTTCTTCGCAGGCAAAGGAAACCGGCGCACTTTCTCTGGATCTCTTCCCAGCACCTTTGCGATGTGCGGCTTTCCAAGGTTTTGTGCAAATGCTCGGGCATGTAGTTGTAGAAGGTCTTGCGACCGTCCTGAATCCAACCTTGCAGCATCTCTTCGCGCATCTGCTGCGACGCACGAACGCTTTGAGAGAAATTTCCTATGAAATCCTGCTCTATGCCGCCTCTCAAATCTTCCAAGGTGCGCCGGTCAAAATCCGAAGCCGCTGTTTCCAGAGAGCAAAACCAGTTGCGATTGACTTCATTCACGACCCGGGTCGGAATCGGCGAATAGATTTGATCATCGTTCGTGCTCTTGCTGAATTGCAGACCAAATTCAGACTGGAGTTGCGATGAACCCTGGCAGCGGAAGAGTCCCTGGGAGTTGTAGCGGTAAATGGATGATCCCGAAATTCCCAATGGCAGAAGCAAGTAGCCAGGATGGTCCGCGTCTGCAGAGGACAATGTTTCCACGATACCCTTGTAGCCGTTCCAGTCTAAAGCAAAGGAGACGATGCCGCCACTCACCGGGAGGCTGCGACTGCTATTCGAAGCAATCGAGGAACCGAAAACGTTTTGATCTCCCGGAGCGCGGATAGCACTATTCCCGTTGCTGTCGACGCCCGATTCAGACATATACGTGGGGTTGATATCAAGAGTATCGCCCGTCAACGGTAGGGTTTTGATCTTAATTCCGACTGTTTGGCCAAATTTACCCAGCATCTCATATTCTTCGCCCGTCAAGCCACGGACCACATTCAAATTCAAACGATGGGTGACGAAATTTCTAGCCATGTAAAGATAAAACCGGAGCTCATCGTCGTTGAGATCTGTCTTGATCGAGGCCCCAGCCTCCGTGTACAGCGCTACCAGGGCGGAAACCAGCGTGGCTTTATTGGTGGAAGATAGCCTGAAAAGCCCGTCCTGCAATTTTTTAGTGGCTGCCTCTTTGAGTGCCAGATCACTTGTGAAAAACGGATCACCGGGTTCCTGCGATGTCACGGCAGCCGCCACACTTGCTTCCCTGATGTCATCATTGAAGTCGTTGTTCTCGGGGTCCCAGGCGCTGCCCAGTATGGCCTGAATCCTTGGCCACCATACAGTATCCAGTTGCTGGTTGAGTTGGCGCTTACTCTGATTGGGTACGATAGTGGCAGGATAAGTGGAGTCCACACCGTAACGAGGGCTGACCCACCATAAGCTGGGATCTTCCAAATCCTTATAGAAGTTCAAACTGCCGATAAACTGCGCAATTCTGCGGCTTTCGTCACTCCCATCGGCAAGTTGCACGTAGGCGGCGATATCGGGTGTGCTGACCATCGAGCTCGGCCGAGGCCGCTCTTCATTCGCGCGCAGCGGTGCCGAAGCTGACCAGGCAACGGCTATTGTAAAGAGGCAGGAAAAGGTATTTTTTCGCATAAAAACTCCTTGAGGATAAATGAGTTGCAGTCGTTGGCGAATTTCCTGGCCAACCAAGCATCATGGATGTTTGAGGTCTGCTAAAAAGGCAAAAGGATCGATCTCGGCGTAGGCCCGTCGCATCTCGTCCGTCAGATAGTTGTTGAGAACGCTCAACTTATCTTTGATTTGTAAATCCAGTGGTGCAAGGTCGGGTATTTCGATTGTGGTATCATCGAATACAAATGAATCGAGATAAACATCGGTGATTCTAATTTGCATGGTGGCACCGTCGATCAGCCCAGTAATCCGACCGAAGGCCTCATAACTGGTTCTGACCGGTATTCTCAACAAACCACCAACATGAACGACACCCGCTATGTCATCACTGAAGGTAAAGGGAGTCTGATCGAAACGAATCTTCTGTTCTGTCGTGACCGTAATTCCGTTCGTTCCGGTAAAGCGACCTGTGGCATTCGATTCCGTGACATTGATTTGGCATTGAATAGTTGAAAATCCGAGATCGTAGGCGATATCGTAATTGCCATTGAAACCGTTGGGGAGATACAGAGCCGTTCGCTCAAAGAACTCCTGGGCAAACCTGGTGTCGATAACTTTCTGCTGGAGAAGGCCCGAAAGAATCCCATCACGGCAGCCTGATTCGTTGGCCCCTACGCCCAATCGCATGGCAAAACTTTCCCAAGTCTCCTGCTCCGGGGATTTAGGGTGGATGACCTTGCCATTCGGCAATGTGATTTTCTTGGGTTGGCGCTGGCTATTGACCTGCTTTTGACAGATTCCATAAGCCAACTGATAGCTCTGGCGCGCGAGTTCCGAAGCGACCTCAATGCACGCCTTAACCTTTTCAGCCCGATTGTGAAGACTGGCCAGTTTGCTTTGCGAATGCACAATTACATTTTCGCAGTCCATGCCCATCGATGGCCTGGCGGCCACGCTTGCAAAAAAGCACAAAAGAACCACCAGACGCATGATCGACCCTCCTGAAGAATGCCCCAGAGCCACGGCTTGCTGTCTTTCATTAGCGCCAGATCACCGGTGTGGCTGACGACGCATGTTTGGTATAAACTTGAGTGTAGCTAAACTTATCTTCTGTGGTTGTATTCCACGCCTTTTTAATTTCTTCACGAGTTACGTCACGACCGAAAATGGCATTCAGACCTTTCAAGACAAACGAACCGACCTTGCAGAAGATCTCAGGACAAATGTCCTTCAAGCCGTCAGCGAGGACTTCCGCTCCATGCACTGCAGGTGTTGGTGCGGCCACCTCCCCATTGGCAGCTATGGATTCCACGACAGCCCAGTCTTTAAGAATCCGATCCAGGAGCGCAGCTTGAACCTCCTGTCTCATTTGCTCAGCGTTGACCCCACTATTGTCGTTGAGCACGACAAATGAGAAACCATCGCCGGCCTGCATGTCAGCCCAGACTTTGTGCGTTGTCTTGCTCGAAAAGAAGCCGCCGCGCTTGGTTGTGGTCTCAATCTTGTTATAGGTTGCCCATTTATTCCAGCGTGCAATCGCGTTAAGATAGCTGTAAGTCCGGAAGTCGTAAAGAAACCCCGCGGCACGAACCAGCTCCGGCGAACATGCACCAAGGCGAGAAAGTGTCAACAGCACGGCCGAATAACCCTCGCCGTGGATAACACTCATGGCTGTTTCACCTTCTAACGCCGCTGCAGGCGCTGTGCCGGAGACACTGACTCCGAGTACGGTCCTTCGCGATATGGTCGCGTTGTTGTCAGCTACACTCGGCAGGAAGTTGAAAATGGCTTTATCAATTTCGATGGGGCGGACACGGTAGCCTGGGTTCGACGCCTGCAAAGTTTCCTGCTGACTCCTGGAGCTGGAGGAAATCACAGCTGAGGCGCTTCCTCCGTAGTCTTTACCCATACTATCAATATAGCCGATCACTTCGTCCTGAAGATCGGCGATGTCTTTACTGGTGTCATTGATTGTGCCCGTCAGTTTGGTGATGCGTCCGGCGCTAGCGTCTGCCTCGGCGCAGCTGCCGGCTTTTGCCTGACGATAGTTGGTCAGCTTTGCGTCTTCAGTCGTAATCGAAACGTTCAAACTGTTGAATCTGGACAGCGCATCGGCCAGGTTTTGCTTGTCTGTGTCACAGTCCGCAGGCGAGGCTGCCAGTTCTTTACAGGTATTGAATTCGCCTTTCGCTGCTTGAACATCGGCTTTCACAGCAATCATATCGTTTTTCAGTTTATCGACCAGCTCGGCTTGACTTGATGTGAGGGACGTATTCTGGATGCATGATCCCGTTGCACTGTTATTGGTTTGGATGAGAGAGGTGAGAAGGGCCCTGCTATTGGCCAGGAGCTCGATCAATGTGAGACGCGATTCGGAAAGGAGGAGTTCACTTTTGAGTTCGGTCTCGACGGCGCTACAGTTGGCTGCTATCGAAACTTCTTTATCAGTAGCTTCCACCGTCGCTAACCTTGGAACAAAGAACAAGTCTCCGGAGGGTTTGACAGCCAGCGATATATTCTGCTCGTTAACATCAACCGAAACGCCCGGATAAACTTGATAACCATGCGTGACGACATCCCTGCCTAGCGGATAATTATGCATGGGCAGGATAAGTTCAGCTTGAGCCTGACTCCAAGAGACAAGGCATAATACACCAGTTGCATAACGAAGCACATTACCAGTTCCCTTCAGCATGATTCATTCCTTTTTTATGTTAATGACCCGTCAGGGGTAGCAGTTTTTTTTCCAGATTCTTGACAATGTTCTGCCTGCGTGTGGCGAGTTCGCGCTCATCTTCGAGAAGATCTTCAAGTCGCTCCTGTTCTTCTGAGTTGCGGATCTGCGGCTTGCCGTGTTGATCCGTTAGGGATTTCCGTCTGTTTCGCAGCTCTTCTGATGCTGCGTGAGTCTGGCGAAGTTTTTGGCGAGCGTGCTGGATCTCTGCTGAGATACTCTGCAGTTTCGATGCGGTTTGGTCCGCATTTTGAACCTGCTTGTGAATCGCATCACTCACCTCAGCTTCCCGTGGTGGGTTAGGGTTTTCAATTCGGCTGATTACAACGTCAGCTTGATGAATAGCGTCTTCAGCCCTGGCTTTAAGATCTTCAGCCTCACGATCACCAGGGTTGAAAAGAAAAGTGGCATAGGGTCTCAAGAAAACGATGGCTCCACCTAAAACACCTGCAAGCAGGACCGACGAGATCCCAAACTTAAGTTTATGCATATTATGACCTTTCGCTTAAACAAGTAGGTCGCCAGCCGAGTTCATAGCCGCCGGCAAACTCTTTAAAGTCAGTCTCAGGCAGATAGGGCGCCAGGACTTGCGGTGACCAGACGCTGGTTCCACAAAACGCCTCGGCAAATCTTTGCCCCACCGCATAACCTGATGCTGCAGGCGTGCTCAGGTCGTCCCGAGCCTGACGACTGGGTTGGTCATTGCTCACATCCTGGCGTGCAATGCTACACCCCACGAGGAATCCATTGCCAGTCGATAGCTCTTGCAGTTGAGTCCAGGCTTGGCCAGGTACAGGCATGATCAAGAATTTGTCAGGATCGAAGAGAACCCCTCCCGCGGCAGCCGTCGCAT
The DNA here is from genome assembly GCF_035638955.1 of Oligoflexus sp. GTDB lineage: Bacteria > Bdellovibrionota_B > Oligoflexia > Oligoflexales > Oligoflexaceae > Oligoflexus. Next base: position 28,859 of record NZ_DASQYZ010000373.1, read on the forward strand.
ATTCCAGTGTCATGGGTTCCGTGTGTTCGCTGCTCATAAAGCAGTACCCGTAACCCAGGGCGTATCCCGCCAGGCTAGCTAGACTGAGTTTATCGCTGCAGCCCTCAACGGCCCTATCAAGGAGAGTCGCTATCGCATCCTGCATTCCGGAGAGATAACAAAGTTTTGAGTAATCATCCGTCGTGATGCTTCCGATCGCTTCAATAAGCTGCCGCGATGCCTCGTCCCCAGCGTAAAATAAGTCGCCGCATGTTAGCTGACTGAGGCCGAGCTGCTGTCCACCATGCGCGGCTCCCTGCTTACGCATGATTTTGCAATAGCTCGTTTCCTGTTCATTCAATTCGCGGAGAGCCGCCATGCCGTAAGAGGAACATAGGAATCCGACAAGGACCAGGCTGCCTTTAATCACAAGAACCTCCCTTGCCCAATGCCAACAGTGAAGTCGAAATTCCTTGATAACATGCTGCCGGGTTGGACGATTCTTCCGCATGCTGATGAAGATCCATAAGCGTATGCGCATCCAGTAACGACGACTGACAGGAACCTGTGAGCCTTTCGGAAGCTAGTATTTGGCATTCCTCGGCGATAGGTGCCTCGTCAATTTCTGAACACGCGACACCCAGCTGCAGCTGAACTCCATGCACTGCGCCCATATACCAGCATGTTTGATCGATCCCGTCCGCAAAAGAAGCCTTCATAGGTTCGAGCTGGTTGAATATGACTAGCGCATGATCTTGAGTCGACTGGCACAGCCCTGCACCCGGCTGCATCAAAACTTCCGACTGCTTTCGGCCGAGAGTCTCAAATCGCAGGCAACGCTTTGCGTCCAATGCGTGAAGCCTGGATTCCATGAGAAGAAAAATAAGCAGGATGGCTCGCATGCCGGGGACTCCTTATCCTAGTTGGTGACAGCAATCGCGCTATCAAGGTCATCGTTGGCGCCTGGCGGCTCATAGCGTACGCTACCAGACTCGTAAGTCAGACGAACCACGACTCCAAAACGCGGGTGCTTGATGAGTTCACGCACCGGAACATGCTCCTGAAGAACTTTTGCTTCTTTTTCCTCGCCAGCATATTTCATCGACTCCGGGTAGTTTGCGTCCTCTTCTGCAGGTTTCTCTTTTTCTGGAGCCTTTTCGCCTGCGCCGGGAGGGGCCGGCGTTACAGATCGAATATCGGGTTGGCTGCCGCCGGTCGAGAGGTTCTGCGTTCCCCGATTCGAGATGTAGACTAGAGTCAAAATTGAAAACAAAACGGCGCCAATCAAGGGAATGTATTTTTTGTTTCCTGTCACGGCTGCTTCCTCTTAATTGCCCAGGTGTGGTCGACCATCGAAGAAATTGATGGGCGTTTTCTTCTGCTGAGCATGCGTGCTTCCCAAGCGACAGGCCTGGATAAGATAAGCGGACTTTTGCTCGTCGCCATCAATGTTGACGATGGAAACCAAGGATGCCACAAACTCGTCCCAGGCAAGGCTATCGCGAGGTACCAGCACATAGTCCCCGGTGATGAAGCCGCTGCCCCCTGCAAAGGAAAGATGGAGCTGGGTTACCGACTGTGCCGTACTCACATAACAGCGGTTGTATTCAATCTGTAAAGTCAATGTCAGGCTATCGTTAAAAATCTTGGCACAATTAAGTGCCGTATTGAGC
>NZ_DASQYZ010000374.1:0-19811 GCF_035638955.1 Oligoflexus sp.
TAGTAGCCCCAATAACCTTCGAATTTTTCAATCTTTTCATTGAAGGTAAAGTCAAACCAACCCTTATCGTTTCGGGCCGACCAGGTTCCTGCTGCATGAAAATCTGACCATCTACTAACGATCAGCTCACCTACGTCTCCATTGGGGAACCTCATTCTTGATGTCGCGCCGTCCTTCGGGTTAAAAATGATGGCAACATTTTCGCGACCGCCTTTCTGGTCATTCACAAAAAAGGTGGACCACTGAGTCGACGGTGCTGTCCAACGCACCTGACGTTGTTTTAAAGCGCCAATGAATCCGATGGGCTCGTTGCCCGAATGCTCAATGAATTCTCTGGAAATGGCCATTGCGTCCCGCTGGAGCTGGGTATCGGCAAAACGGCTCACGATAGCCATACGCGCCGCTTCTTTATTCATTTGCAGATTTTGATGCCTGACAACGCAGCCTGCTTTGCTACCTTCACCCATGCAAACGGCCGTTCCCTCGCGTCCGGAAAAGGTGCGAATGCCATTGTTTTCGCTGTCCTGGGCCAGGCTAACATTATTCCTAACGCCGGTCAGCTCTGGGGGGAGACTGTACGTCATGACCCCATTCTCTACAGCAAAGTCCAGGGGATAACGTGCCAGCGGCTCCTTGTCTTTGCCCGTTGGGCTGTAATAGTCCTGTGCAAAGAGAGCCGATGAACAGAGTGAGATCAAGCCAATCCATAATTTCATCATATGTGATTTCCTTCCGACAAATGAATGTTCTGGGGGAGTGTGTAGCATGTGTTCCGTCCTTTTCCGGTGCGTAAAAGTAGGCCGCGTTCAGTCAAATTCGAAAGATCCCGCGATGCGGTGACCTTGGAGGTTTGAAAGAGTTGGACATAGCTTTGAATATCGACAGTTTCATTCTGCTGCAAGTGCTGCAGAATTTTGAGCTGACGAATGTTCAGGTCGGTTGAGTGACCCTTCTCCTCGTCCTCCGGCGACGTCACCGGGAGACTTTCATAAAGAGGGAAAAAGTTCACCTTGATATCGGGACGCAAGCAATAACCCTCACCGTGCGCTTTAATCCAGTCCTCACGAGACCCCAGGACCGAGCGAAGCCGGTAGACAAGCCCATAAATCAGAGGGTCATGCCGGAGGGGATGGTAAGTATAATCCCAGATACCTTCAACCAGCGCAGCCTTGGTCTGGGGACCATTCAACAAGATGCGGACAAACTTTTGCATCTGCAGGGTAACTGTCGCCTCAGACTTTATGATATCGCCATGATCAAAAATAAAGAGCGACTGTGGATCCAGATCAAAATAGAGGACGCAATCCTCTCGGTTAATCGGTAACTGCTTATAAAGCAAGGAAAACAGACCTGATTTCAGGATGTGCTGAATCTTGGCCAAGGCGCTGAGGTCCGGGCTTTCCAGACTGTCCAAAAAATCCCCCATGGGATCCTGCGCCCAATCCTCAGTATGCTTTTGGCCGTGGCGCCGCAATTCAATCCGTCGTGAAATAGCATAATTATACTTGCGAAGCCAATGCTGAACGAACCGTTGAACATCCAGACTGTCATCCTTGCGAATCAGCCGCTCCAGGCCGTTGACCTTGATCATCAGACGTTCATCCTGATCTTTCCGAGCAAAACGGCTCAGATCATCAAGATACTGCAAAGCAGAATGGTCGCGTCCACTAAGATAGGCGAGATAGGCTTTGCGGAAAAGCAGGAGCCCATGATGCCGACGGTGACCGAAGCGTTGGATCAATCCGCCTGCTTCATCGAGCGCTTCGGACGCGCCCTGCAGATCGCCGCGCAGCCCCAGCTGGTGAGCGAGCTCAAGATACAAATAGCTTAGCGAATAGTTGTTCGTTTCGTGAGAGAGGCTCCCGATTTTTTGTCGCAAGCTTGCCAGCGCATCGGCACCAAAGGGCTTGGATTCCAGCTGATAACCGGCCAGGGCTGTTTCAAGAATCTGCACATGCTGACAGTGACCCAGGCTGGAAAAATACTGATGAGCTTTCTCCAGGGAGGCCATTCCCCTCTGAATTTGGCCGAGGTTGATCTGCAGGTGCCCCATGATGTCGGTTGCCAGGGCACGACCAAAGAAGAATTCTGCAGCCCAAGAGGCTGATAGGGCCTGCTCAGCATACTGTAATGCTATGGAAATACGATGGCGACGCCAGTAATAAAAGGCCATGGCTTGGCTGCGAAAATAAGTGGTCAGGGCCGACGAATAGCGGCGTTGGATTCGGCCCAGTTCACGTAAACTCCGCAAAGCATCAGATAAATCACCCTGTCGAGCCGCTGCAATGGCAACATAGGCCAGCGCGGCTGCCAGCGAATCCTCATCAAGATTGGGACGCCATAGATTCAGAAGAGTTTGGGCCTCGGGCAGTCGGCCGACGAAGCAGAGTGATCCGATAAGATAAGAGTGACCTTCGGAAGGCCGACGAAAATCCGGTCGATCCACCGTTTCTTGCAATAAAATCTTGTGTTCGCCACGTACAAAGAGCTGTTCGAGCTTCTGCAGATCCATGATCACCAGCTTCCTGTCTATTTGGACTTACCCACGAACGCAGTCTCTCATAGAGCTGGTTCCAGCTAAAGTCAACTATCCTTGCCGGAGTTGATACGATTCGATGCGATTTCGAATGACTTCTGATTCAGCTGTGTCAGGCAGGGAAATAAGGGGCTGGTATATTTAGGTATGTTGGAAGGCGTGGCTACCGGACAACCAAAAAACCTGCAGGCCTTGTCGGCCCACAGATCTACGTCACATTAGCAAATGGGTTGATTGCCTGAGTGCGAGATTTTATCCACCAAACGCCTTACAGAGTCGGGAAGAAGATCAGTGAATCCAGGTTTTGGCTCCATACGGCTGTCTTCGATCTTTTCAATCGCGTCCTTTGGCTCCTTGACTTTCGCGGCCTTGGGCTCGGCAAATGCTGAGGATTGTGCATGCAGTGCTGTGAAAATCACCGCGCCTTGACAGAGTTTCTTCATCTTCATGGTCTATTCTCCAATGTTACAGGGCTGCCACCTGCGGCAAAGCCCCGATAGATATATTTGGAATTGATCAGGCTTTCGGGGAAGCGCTCCCCGAGGTCGTGCATCCAGAGTTCCAGCGTTGCAGGGCCAAGGTGTTGGTAAATGAAGTAAAATTCCTTTTCCAGGTCCGTTCGATACTCCGGGTCTGATAATTTCCTGTGGGGCAGGGAAGGGGTATGGTCGACATAAACCCCGAAGTATTCCTGGCAAAAGGCGCGGTATTCAGCTGTGAAGAGTATGAAAACATGCCAAAGCTCATCGATCACCCGAAGGCTCGGCAGGACATGAAAATGAAAGTAAAGGCTTTCATCCTCGGGCGACGCAATTTTCTTATGCGCCTGGAGAGCTTTAATCCAGAGCCATGTCTTTAACTCAGTGAAAATGAATTCCAGATCCTCGTCTGAAAACGAGTAGAATTCCCGGAATTTAATGAGCAAATCGTCATTTTGATAGGCCAAGGTCGCTACAAGACTTTTCATCAGCATAGACACCCTCCGCCTTCGTAGACAGTTAACGAGGTGAGAATATTGCAGTCCATGCCCAGGCGGTCTTCACGCGCAGAATGTCCCCAACCTTAGGGACTGCCATGAATAGGGGCTGGCGATGATGCCGCCGCAGCTTGCAGAGAAAGTGGATATAGGCCAGGGCCTGCTCCAGATGACCAGCGCGAGCCTGGGCGGTGCTCAGATAAGCCTGCGATGCGGCAAGAGCCCCTGGGGTCAGATGGGAGTGAAACTTCAAGGTGAAGTCAACGATACTTACAGCTCATAATGTGTATTGATTGGATAAGCCGAAGCTTTGTTTGGCAGCAAGCGTCAGCGCCGGTGGCCAGGAACTTGTCCTAGAGTTCGGCAGCCTCATATCGGATCGTGAACAGCATATCCGTACCGATCCCCGGCGTACTTCGATAAATCTGAACATCACCCCCGAGCAGATGGGCCAGCCGCTTGGCCAGCACCAGCCCGAGCCCGGTGCCCCCGTATTTGCGTGTGATCGATCCATCAGCCTGCACAAAGGGTTGGAAGAGTTTCTTTTGATCCTCTTCACTCAGACCGATCCCGGTATCACGCACCCAAATTTCGAGATATCGTGCGGGGTCCATCTGTGCAGGTTGCACCACGACGTCCACAGATCCCCGCTCCGTAAATTTCAAGGCATTGCTCACGAGATTGTCGAGCACCTGCCGAAACCGTAGCGCATCCGTTATGATATAGGACGGCGCATCAGCACCGAGCTGGACTTCAAAATTAAGGTTTTTCTCCTGCGCTTTCAGCACAAAATTGTTTTTCAACTCAAGCAGGAGCTGCCGTAAATCGACCTTTGTGTTTTCCAACTCAACGGCACCGGCCTCGATTTTGGAGAAATCCAGAAGGTCCTTGATAATCATTTCAATCTGCCTGCTGGCTCGCATAACGTGGCTAATCCAGGGGCGAATGGAATCCGGTTCAGCTTCCGCTTTTCGGGCAATCAGTTCTGCGTAACCGTGGATAACAGTGAGCGGCGTGCGGATTTCATGACTGATATAAGCCAGGAACTCCGATTTGGTTCGGTTGGCATCCTCAGCTTTTTGTACGGCTTCAAGTGCCTGCTGCTCATAAAATTTCCGTGCTGTGATATCCGTGGAAATGGCACAAACCTCAACGACTTTTCCATCGGGCTGCTGGAGAGGGTATTTAAAGGTGAGGTAGGTATGCATCGTACCGTCCCTGTGCCGAACCACTTCCTCGGCCTCGGTCACCTGCGCCGTATGAAACACGGCGAGGTCATTTTTCCAAAGATGCTCGGCAGTATCCCGGGGGAAGACTTCAAACACACTTCGATTCACATAGTCAGCAGCCGCAGGCCCATCCAGGACTTCAAACATGCGATTGGTCAAACGCACCATGCTCTGACGATCCTTGATGGAGATCAGGACCGGTGCCAGATCCACTATGGCTCGCAGACGCCGGAGCTCATCCGACAGTTCTTCGGTCCATGCTGGTGTTGAACGTTCGAAAAGAAGCTGATTGATAAAGCCTGTACCGGGTTCCATGCAAAGGAGGAGGTCGAAGGTGCGATAGCACGGATCATCATGCAAGCAGCATCCCTGAACCCATTGTGGGCCTGCTGTTTGGCACAAGACAAACGCGGGCTTGATGTGATCAGGATAACATTCAGCCGACCAGATCTGGGACAGGGTCGATGATGGGGTCCCCCAAGCTGTCGAGGGAAGCAATTTTTTGAAATGTGCATTTACAGAAAGGTAGAATTCATCGCAATCAAGCCGTGCGCCGGCTCGACCAGACTGAGCGATGATCGAGGGCACTTCGTTCTCTGAAAACTCCGTGAAGCCTGTGACACCAAGGGTTGTATGCCCACCATTGTTCGTGTTCAAAGGTTCTGCGCCTCACTCCTGCTTTCTGATCCAACGTCATTCTTTCACCGCTACAAGCAAGAACATGCGGCGAGCGCTCTATTTTAGCAAGTCTTCATTCCCAGACAAAAGACGGAATACTCCCAGGTTGATTGCATATTTTTGCGAGTGCTCCCCTAACAGTCGGGAAACCCTCAAGCCTTCGGCGGGTTTGGCTCGATCTTGTTAATTTTCCCAAACGCCGAGCCGATGCCTCCCTGGTGGAGGCGGCAACATGATTCGATGGAAGCTTTTATTCGTTTTGGAAATATTTGTCATCTCGGCCTGCGGAGGTCATTCCACGGAGCCACCTGCCGTAGCCGTGGGCCAGGCAACCGCAACGGCGGATGCAACCGTGGCCACCGAGGTGATCCAGGAACCTGTCCTGCCGGCAGAATCCAGGAACCCACCGGCCTATTCTCAGGCCGTTGAAAAACCGACTGAGATCCTGCCTCTCACCACATGGCGCAGCTGGGCTCCACTTTGCGAGGGTCATCCGTCCAAAGGCAACTGTGACGATGGCGATGCGACTCTTTTCTCGGGACTTCTTTGTCTTGCCGGCGAGGACCAGGGTTGTCGGGCCGTCAAAGCCGCCCAGGATACCACCGGAAAATTCTGGCGCTCACCGCGACGGGTCGGTGTTGAAGCCAGCAATTCCTTTTCGCGCGACATGGCCCTTGGCGTGCTGGCCTATCTGGTGGCCACCAAGGATACCGATGCCGCCCAATCATGGCTGCAGTGGATCGATCAGAATTCGGTCTGTCAGATCAAATTGGGCACCGTTTGCCAGCTCAAGACCTGGCGATACTGTCGGGAGGATAGCGATGCCCGCTGTCTCATCACACCAGGCATGTGGTCGATGATGCGTCGCGTCTGGGAATACCTGGGATTGCCCCTGCATAAAGAGATGCGGACAACAGGTGAAAATACGTTGGTCGCCGAGGCTGGGCAGGCCCCTCTTGGCTACGCACTGCATTTGAAGGCTGTGATATTTTTCCTTTATCAAAAGATCGGCAAAAATCTCCCTTTTGAGTGGGACCTAATCCATACCATTGCCGAACGGCAACCGGATAATCTATTTTTCCAGTATTTGCAGGAAGGCTCGAGCGAACGTTTGCAGCAATCGCTTCTGGCTCTTTGTCCGCGTGAAGCCCCAGGGGAAACCAGACAGTGGACGTGGGAACGCGATACGGCCGAAAATGCCCAACTGCAATCGATGGGCTGGGACTGCATTTTTATGGGCCGCTTGCTGACGACTCACTGAGCTTTCTTGTAGGATAGCAGCTCGGCAATTTCACGACTCTCCGTGATATCGAACCACTTCTGCAGCATGCGGGAAAGTTCGGCGGGCTTCATGGGTTTGGAGAGATAGTCATTCATACCAGCGGCCAGGCAACGCTCCCTATCACCTTTGATGGCTGAGGCTGTCATGGCAATGATGGGAATCTCATGCGCACCTTTTAAATCTGAGCGGCGCAATTCCGCAGTGGCTTCATAGCCATCCATCTCGGGCATCTGGCAGTCCATCAAAATCAGATCGCAGTGATGCTGGATTAAAGTGGGGATCACGTCCCGGCCTGTGGCCACGATGATGACCTTAAAACCCATTTTCTCCAAAATACCTCGTGCCACTTTTTGATTGATGCTGTTGTCTTCTGCCACCAGGATGGTTTTCTGATCACGCGTCACGACCCTGTGTTCCTCAACAGCCTTGGGTGCCTCATGGGACCGCAGCTCACCCTTTTGCAAGGGCAGCATGAACCAAAATGTGGACCCCTGGCCAAGTGTGCTTTCCACCCCGATTTTACCACCCATCAATTCCACCAGGGCACGGCTGATGGAAAGCCCGAGGCCGGTCCCACCGAAGCGGCGGGTCGTGGACGCGTCCTCCTGCGAGAACGGGCGGAAGAGCTTGCCCATGGCTTCGGAGGTAATCCCGATCCCGCTGTCCTTCACCTCGAACAGCACAGCCACGGAATCAGGACGTTCTTCGAGCTGCGAGATGGTCAGAGTCACACCGCCCTTTTCTGTGAATTTAATGGCATTGCCGAGCAAATTCAACAGAATCTGGCGAATGCGGCCCTGATCCCCTTTGAAAAAGCAGGGCCAATGCGAGCCACCTTTCACTTGAAACGTCAGGCTCTTGCTTTTCACATGATAGGACATGGTTTTACCGACATCCGACAGAACCTGGTCGAGATCAAAGTCCATCGACTCCATCTCCAGCTTGCCCGCCTCGACCTTGGAAAAATCCAGGATGTCATTGATGATCGTGAGCAGAGCTTCCGCTGACTTCTGCACATCATTCAAAAGATCCGTCTGCTCCTGGTCGAGTGATGTGCCACGCAGAAGATGGGTCATGCCGATCACGCCGTTGATCGGGGTTCGGATCTCATGGCTCATGTTGGCCAGAAATTCCGACTTCATCTGGGATGCGGCCAGCGCCTCATTCTCGGCGCGGGTCTTGCCTTCAAATTCACTGGCGTGGGCCAGGGATGAAGCGAGAATACCCGCGATCACCTGCAGCGTTTCCACATCACTATCTGAAAAGGCGGCGCATCGGTCCGAAAAAATCTTGAGCACGCCGATGACGGTTCCCTCGTAACCCAGCGGGGCAACCACCATGGATCGAATGCCAAATCGCTGGCAGGAGGCCCAGTCCACCCGCGGATCATTTTCACAATCTTCGCTGCGAAGAATTTCATTCGTTTCCGCGGAACGACCGGACAGGCTACCCTTCAGGGGGATACGGTGACCCACACAATCAGCTGGCAGGCCTATCACGGCACGATAACGCAAAGAGTCGCCTTCAATGAGTTCGACAATCACGCCAGAGGAGTTGGTCAGCTTTTGAGTCCGGGAGACAATGACTTCCAGGGTCTTATCCACATTGAGCGAGGATGTTGCGACATCATATTGAGTCGAAATGATCGCGGCCAGGCGCTTTTTATCCTCATCCAACAGCTCCTGCTTCATGACCAGTTCCTGCTCATAACGTTTTCTTTGGGCCAGCTCACGGCGAACCAGTAAAAAAGAAATGAGGAGAAGAACCAACCCCATGGCGCCACAGCTGGCGATAAAATTCATATTAACGTTCAGGGCATTGCCCACCAGGGCTCTTTTTTCGTTGTAACGTTCTTCTTGCGGAATCGAGAGCTGGCCCACCACCGTCTGAATTTGGATCAAGAGATCCTGCCCACGACGGGTGAGATCCAACTGCAAGGATCCCGACAAACTTTGATTGCGACGTGCCTCGATCGCGCTTTTCCATTCACTGAACTTTTCCTGCAGGAGCTTATCCAGAGCCAAAGCCAATCTATGCTCGTCCGGATTGATTTTGGTAAAGCGCTTGATGTTTTCAAGCATCGGAGGAATGACCTTCAGAGCATGATCATAATCATGAAGGAAGCTTTCACTGCCGCTGAGAAGATAGCCGCGCTGGGAGCTTTCGGCTTCCATCGTATGGTTCCAGATGGATTTGATCTCATTGAAGCGGGAGCGTTCCTCCATCCAGTCTTTCTTGATCTGGCCAGCTTTGTAATTGCTATACAGAGGCGCCAGGGTAATAGCGAAGAGGATCAGAAGGATCAGACTCCACCACACACCATAACGCTTGCTGATAATGTTCATACTTATCATGCACTGACTCGCATCAAGGAAAAGATTTCGCTATCGCTGCCTGAGCGCAGACGACTGACGCTTTGCAAATTACGGGCGTCAAGATGCATAGCCAGGGAGGCAGAAACGAGGGTATCGCCGGGAGCGCCGCGACTGCAGATTTGCGAGGCGACATCCACAACGGGTCCTATGACAGTGTATTCCTTGCGGGGCTCCATTCCCAGACTGCCGATCAGGCTTTCGCCTTGATGCAGGCCCATCCGCATGGCAAAGACCCAGCCGTCACTTCGTTGCCAGTTCCGATTCAATTCCTGCAATTTGTCCTGCATGCGCCGTGCGCAGCGCGTTGCCACCTGGGCCTGTTCTTCGAAGCTGAGTGTGGACGGTGCTCCAAAGACGGCCAGCAGCGAACCGTTGACAAATTTATCGATCATACCGCCCTCGCTGCCGATGATGTCCATCATTTCACCGAGGTAGACGTTCAGAATGCGGCCGATGCGCTGGGGACCGAGGAGTTCGACGGCGCGCGTAAAATCGCAGAGTTCGCATTGTAAAAGGGTAATGGTTTTATGGGCCGGCTCCGTGTCCAGTTTCTGATTCCCAGCCAGGACCGCCTCAACCGTTCGCGTGGGCAGATAGCGCTGCAGCAGGGTTTTTTGAACGCCTTCCATGAGATCTTGAATCTTCTGGCGACGCTTGCGGACCCGGAAAAAATCCACCGCGAAAATAAGCGCAATCACGGAGACTGAGACCAGGATCCATGTGAGCACTTCGCTTTGCTTCCGCTTGTTTTCCAGCTGCATGACCTGAACCCGCCCCTTTTGTTCCAATCGGCGGTTTTCCTGCGATTTATGTTCCAGGTTAAAAAGGGCTGTGTAGTAACGGGCACTGTCGGCATTTTTCTGGGCGTTCAGTTTCTCTTCCAGCCTGTTCATCTGCTCAAAGGACTCATAAGCTTCCTTCCAGCGTTTTTCCATCGCCGCCAAACGACCCTTGAGTTGCATGCGCTCGACCCGCTGATGCAGAGGCAGATTCTTGTCTCCGTCGGACTGCACGATGGTCCAGTTCTCAGCGGCCAGTTTCTGTTGACCCAGCTCAATGTGAACCGTCATGAGCCGCTCGGCCCCAAGCGTTATCATCTGACGATTTTTGGTTTTAACGAAGTACTGCTGCGCCTTGTTCAAATAAGGCAAGGCTGCGGCCCACTTTTTTTCCTTGATGAACACGGTGGCGATATATCCCTGGCAGTAGGCAAGGCCGGTCCAGTCTTCGATTTCATAGGCGAGTCGCACCGCTCGTTCAAAGCTTTGACGAGCCCTATCATGCTGGCCTTTCTTGGAATAGGCGGAACCGAGGTTACTGATAAAAATCTGTAGATCCTGACGCCTGGGCTTGGGTGAGGATTCGGCCTGCTGCACGAGTTCTTCCAAGAGTTTGATGCCTTCGTCATAGCGAACGGTCAGACCCACAAGATAAAAAACGGCAAGTTGATTGGCAACGCGCTCATAGGCATCGCTGTTAGGGCGGTCCTTGATCAGGTCATAGGCCTGAAGATAGTGAACGAGCGCGCCCTGATAATTCAATTCCAAACGATCCAGGCTGCCCTGCTCGGCAAGGATAGTGGCCTGAGCCTCGACGTCACCCAGCTTCAAACTTAGATCATAAGCGCGATTCAAGGACGTACGGATACCATCGATTTTATCACCCTCATAGGCAAAGGCCGCCTGAGCCAGGAGCCAATCGATTTCGGCTTTGGGATCGTTGAGCTGCCGCAGAAGCTGTTCACTCTCGGCCAGGAGCGCCTCAGTTTGGGTATAGATCTTCATTCGACCTTCGTATTCCAGAATAAGCTGGATCGCCTTGAATCGAAGATCAGGGTGCTGCGGCAGAGCAGGCAAGGCCTGGATTTTGGTCAGCAGCGTATGCGCCTTGGCCGGCACGTCTCGGAGCAGATCCTGCGCCTCGGCCAGCTGCTCGGTGATCTCAGCACGTGTCTGGCCACGGCTCTCGTGCGAGACAGCGAGGCTGCTCAACAGAAAAGCGAGGATGACCATTCGTAACATGCAATCTCCTTACGAGGCATTGGCCTTCAAGGTGGAAGTATCCAGAACCAGTTCGGCAATGCGAATAGGCCGGGGCAGACCTTTCACCGACTGGACACCGAGGTCCCGAGTCACAAATCCTTTGGTGTAAGGCGTTACGGTTTCCGAGAGAAGGCATTGACCAGTTCGAGCCCCTGCTTCCAGGGCATCAGCCACCTGGACGGGCAAACCGAGTGCTGTAAAATCGGTGCGTTTGGAGCAGCCGAAACTGCCAATAATCACCCGTCCGTGATGCACAGCGGAGCGCAGAAAGAGTGGTTTCTGCAGGCGCGACTGCCATTTTTCATTGAGATATTGAAGGCCCGCGTGCATGTCCCGTAGGCAATGAAGGGCCTGCTGAGCGGAGGCCGCGGGTTCGAGGGCAAGCGGGGCACCAAAAAGGGCCATGATACGGCCACCCCCACTTTTATCGAGAGTGCCACCGTTTTTATGGACGGCCTGGCTCATCGTAGCCACGAGGTCATTGAGAAGCTCAACTTCCTGCGGGCCGGCAAGACTTTGCGTGCCGGGTTTGAATCCATCAAACGAAGCGAAGAGAATGGTGACCTGGGCTTCGCGAGGCTTCTCGTCGAATTCCGTCTGCCCTTCCGCCACAGCATGGGCCAGAGCTGGCGGTAAAAAGCGACTCAAGTACTGTTCACGCAGGCGCCGGTGCATGTGAAAGAGTTCACTGGTTTTGCGTCGCACCCGTACGAAATCAAAAATAAGGGAACCCGCAATCAGTGCCATGGAAATCAGCATCCATATCTTCAGCTGCTGCTGCTTACGTTCCTGCTCGAATCTCAAGAGCTGAAGGCCTTCCTTTTCTTCAAGTTCAAGGCGCTCCATTTCCTGACGGGTCATGGCGAATTCCATCAGCATGCGCTGGGTGCTGTCGGCATCCCGCAGAGCATTTTCATCCCGATTTTTCTGCCACATTTGAAAGGCGACCTGAGCAGCCTTTTCATACTGGCCGCGGCTCGCATACAGGCGGGCTTTGTATTTATCCAGGCGTTTGGCTTTGGGCCCATCGATACGATGGATCAAACGTTCCGCTTCATCGCTCTGATTTTGGTGAAGGAGGATATCGACCAGAACATAGCGCGCATTCTCGACCCGCACCTGATTACCAACAGTCTCAAATTCCTTCATGGCCTTGCGAATATTTTTTTCGGCTTCTTCGAACTGTTCCGCCTGGGTTTGGATCATGCCCATACCAAGCCAACCGTAGGCCATGACTGTGGAATTGCCCAGAGCTTCACCGAAATGCAGGGCCTCCTGCATCGTTTCCAAGGCCTTGGGCAGGTTCTCGGAACTCATATAGGCAAAGCCCAGGTTATACATGATTTCGGCGCCCAGGAAGCGTCGCAGCTCGGTCTTAAGAAAGCCTCGGACTTCTTCCGCCAGTGCGAGGATAGTGCCGAGGTCAGCGCCTTCGTTAACATTCTGATAGGTGACGACGAGATCGTTGAGAATAGAATAATAGTATTCGTCCTTGGGCAGTCGGGGCAGGAGGGCCAGAACTTTTTGCATCATGCCGGTAGCCAGCAAAGGGCGGCCGGAGGCTGAGGCGGCAGCCGCGTAGCTGGTCATCGCTCGCGCCAGGATCGAATCATCCCCGCTGGTCTCAATTGCTTCCAGCAGTTGATCGAAACTTGGCGCCAGCTGTTCCCACTCCGAAAGACCCAATGATGAGCCAGCATCAATTTGTGTCAGCTGCAGGGAAAATTTGGTGTGTTGATCATCGATCCATGCGCCCTGCTCCAGGGCTTTGGTGGCCACATTGCGGGCTTCGTCGACCATTTCTATTTTGGTCATGGCCAGGGCCTGCAAGGCTTTAATCTGCAGCCAGACTTGCCCAGCCTGGACGCCGCCAACCTCTTTTTCCATGGCCTCAGCGCGTTCAATCGCTTTTTGCGGGGAATCAAAAACCAGAATCTTCAGTTCCGCCAGATTCCTTTGGACGTCAGAAGCCAGACCCCAAGTCGTGGGGATCAAACCTATCCAAAGAATGGTCAAGATTCGTAACATGAAACTCCCGAATTCTTCGGTCTGCATCGGATTTTCCTGATCAGACTGAAGGATACGGGAGCCAGGGGTTTAGCGGGTCGGCTTGGGAAATTCGATAATCGTCGCGCCGCGACCTTCCGACTTCATAGCTTGCGGACGGGGGTTGGGTTTGCCGCGATGCTCCGACGGCGGCGTCCGACTGACAATCGGTTCTTCACCCTGGCGGACCATAAGTGTGGCCAGACCACCTTCTTCCAGCAATTTGCTCGCCGCAAGGCCGGCTCGAATCACGTGCGCCGTCCGGATATCCAGATCGGGATTGCTCGGCAGGCGATCAATCCCCAGATTTTGCTGAGCACGAATGACGACCTGCACGGCTTCTTCGACCTGGCCACTCAGGAGATACAGTTTTTGCATGTCACTGTATAGTAGACACAACAGGCGACGAAGTTTAAGAGGAAGGGCTTTGCCCGATCTGAGCTTTTGTTCCAGGTGGAGGACCACCGGACCCAGCAGGACGACTGATTGCTGGTAGTTACCCATACGGTAATCCAAACGCGCCCGCAGCAACGCTGCAAAAAGACGCTGACGCATCAGATATCCCGCATGATCTGCCAGCTGAAAGAGGTGATCAAGACGCCTGAAAAAACTCAGCGGAGCCGCCAGAATCAGACAGATTCCCAGACCTAATGATTCAAGAAATTCCAGCATGATCTTCATAACACTACTCTTTATTCTCTACCGGCACGGGTAAGTGGGGAATCGAGAATTCCTGGTGTACCACGTTTCTCGTGCAGATTCCATTCCATCCAGTTACACTGGTGAAAACAAGTAAAGTTTCCTCTCATTATCGAAAGGTATGCCGCATGACGTTGAGCCTCTGGTCCCGTTTACTGGCATCACTCGGCCTCGACCGACGGGAACTTCGTTCATGGGCTTTATACGACGTGGCAAACTCGGCGTTTGCTACGACCATCATGGTCGCGGTCCTGCCGCTCTACTTCCACGATTCACTGGCCAAAGATTTGCCTGAAAATATGCGAACAGCCTATTGGGCCTATTTCAATTCCGCAACCATGATCGCGGTCGCCCTGGTGTCCCCGTCGCTTGGCTATGTGGCTGATGTCTTTAGTGCAAAGAAGAAATTCCTTGGGGCCTTCACCATCACAGGAGTGCTGGCATCCATCGCTTTGGCCTGGGTCCAGCCCGGACAATGGCTGTTGGCCGGACTTCTTTTCGTTCTCGGCTGTTTTTCGTTTTTCGTGGGCAATATCTTTTACGAAGCTTTGCTGCCTCACATCGCCAAAGATCATGAAATTCACCGGGTCAGCAACTCGGGCTATGCCGTTGGCTATATAGGCGGCGGCGTGATCCTGGCCATCAATCTTCTGTGGATCATGAACCCCACGATGTTCGGGCTTCCTGACACAGGCGCCGGGATACGTCTGTCCTTTCTTTCAGTCGGACTCTGCTGGATCCTGTTCAGCATTCCTTTGTTTCGTCATGTCAGAGAGCCCGTAACGTCGACCGTGAAGACACACGGTATGTGGCGAACATCGGTTGAGGCCATTTTTCAACTCAAGAGAACCTTCGCCAAGCTGAAAAATTATCCTGATGTTCTGATGTTTTTATTGGCTTTTTGGGCTTATAGCGACGGCATAGGCACGATCATAAATATGGCGACTATCTATGGACGTGAGGTCGGCATCGGCACCAATGATTTGATCATTGCCATCCTGGTGGTCCAGTTTCTAGGCGTGCCCTGTTCTTTTGCGTTCGGACCCATTACGGATAAAATAGGGCCTAAAAAAGCCTTGATGCTGACCCTGGTGGTCTACACCTTCATCTCAATGGTCGGTTATTTTATGACCACAACCTGGCATTTCTGGATATTGGCGGTGGGTGTGGCGACAGTGCAAGGCGGCAGCCAGGCGATCAGCCGATCCGTCTTTGCCCAGATGGTTCCGCTGAAGCATAGCGGGGAATTCTTTGGTCTCTTCAGCGTCTCATCAAAATTTGCAGGACTCTTTGGGCCGTTGATTTTCGGAGTGCTGGCCGAACAAACCGGTGGCAGTCGGCTCAGCGTCCTCTTTATCGTTTTGCTCTTTATCCTGGGGATGATCCTGCTCAGTCGAGTCGATATCGAGCGCGGAAAACGTCGGGCCCTTTAAGTTTCAAAGGGTTCCACTTCTTCCAGGAAATCGACGAATTTATAGTTCACCAGCTCGGCCGCAGGGATGATGCGCATGTCACCGTCGGTGGCATCGTCATCTTCCTTGGTCGCGAGATAGCTGCCTTCGTTGGTCCCCGGATGATAATTGATTACCTGCCACATCTGCTTTTTTTCTTTGTCAAACACGCGAAACGGTAACATAAGCGACACGACCTCTACCTTTGCTATGATTTAGGAATCCGCATACGGATTTAATAACTTTCGCTGCCTTTTTTGTTCCGTTCCTTCAGCCTTTTGGGCCTTTCATGAATGGTACGGGACTTGACATCCACGGTCTTCCGGCGAATCAAGGACGGCAAGGATATCTCATAGAGCTGCTCGGTGACAATCTTTTCCAGATTCGACCGGGTCGGTCCACGCTCGATCAGATTAGCTATGGTTTCAAGTAAGGGCGCATGACGCAATGAAAATCGACGCCCTGCAATTTCTACGACAATTCCAAACCGTGGCAGCCAGGAAAATTTCCGCGAGCGGCTCTTTTCGGTGGGATCGACGCGGAAGAGATTGACGAACATGATGGACTCCATCGCTACTTAGAGAAAGGGAGGGGGGACCAGCCCATCCTAACACCGTTTCGCTGCCTTGACTCGGCTGATTTCCTGAGCAGAGCTTGCATGTGTTCCAAAGTCTCCCAGACCTCGGCCTCGCCGATGGCCGTGATGGGACCCCGACCCTCGGGGGTGCCGGCGTGGGCTTGCCGCGCCTGGTGCCGATCTGTCATAGGACACCAGGTGGCCGCATAGGTCGGTCCATGCAGCTGCAAGGAAGGCGTATCCACGGCTACGGCGACATGACTTGGTCCATTGGAATTACCTAAAAAAAGATCACAGTTCGCGATCAAGGACGCCAACTCGCGGAAGCTGGTTTTCGGGGCGAGTCGCATGGGCTGTTCGCAGAAGGCCATCGCCTGCCGAACGAATTCTTCTTCACCTGGTCCCCAAAGCCAAAGGACCGAGGCACCCCACTCCTGGTGCAGGCGATCGGCGATCCTCGCATACCGTTCGACAGGCCACTGCCGCTCGGCCCGTCTGTGAGTCGGGCTGATCGCGACCCTGAGAAGCGCCTGGGAAAACTCCGGAGCCTCCTGCAGAAGCTGCAGCAAAGGACCGGTGTGCGATTCACCCCAGGGTAGATCCAACTGCGGACTCACGGGTTGAATGCCGAGATGCTGCAGATAGCGGAATTTTTCCCGCACAATATATTCGATGCGGTCCCCTTGGGGCACGATTTCGGTAAAGAAAAAGGCTCGACGAGATGGAAACGCCAGACGTCGCGGCGCCCCGGTGGCCCGGGCATAGAGTGCGCTGCGGGGATTATACATGAAATCCAAAACCAGATCATAGCGGGCTGCGCGTAGCTCCTGGATCAGCTTCCAATCCTGGCGCCAACCGCCCTTGGGATCGTAGGTCAGATGGCGATGCACATAGGGATTATCGTCGACGATGAGTCGACCCATGGGATGCGAGAGAAAAGTGATTTTGGCATCAGGCCAGGCGCGTTTCATTTCGCGAAAGCAGGGCGTGGTCAGCAAAATATCGCCAAGTTGACGAAGCTGGATGAGGAGGATGTTCCGAGCCATGGTCGCACGATGCTCCGTTTGGGGAAACTGAGGGTGCGACCATACCGCAGGGATCAGAGACCGACAACTTTAAACGCCAGTTCAGCCAGTTCCTTGGCACCACGATGTCCGACCATCATACCCGTGACGCCAGGTGCGGCCTGCCAGGCAACGATATTCCATTTATCCGAGGCGTAGGTTTGATAGACAAGACCTTCGAAGTTACCAGGTTCCGATTTGGGCAGCTGCTCAAGCTTGCCGTCCCAAAGGAAGAGATAAAGTTTTTCCCGGTTGTTTTTACCGTTGAACTGCACGGTCATGATCTTCGCCACTTCATAATCGATGACGGTGCCGCCGTTCAATTCCCAATCACCACCCGGCTCACGCATCGTCTTGGGGGCAAAGCCGAGTTCAGGATAGCGTTTGAAATAGGTATTCAGCTCATCGAGTTTATCGGTAGGGAAATCAAGCCGGCCCTCAGTGTCTTCGGACATCACGATGGCTTCATAGATCAGCGAATCGAGAGCCTTGAACGGAGCCTTTTTTTCCGGACCGAAGAATTTGTACGCACCAAAGATCATCAGCCCCAAAAACCCGATCAGCACCACAAAGCGGACGGCATTGCCAGTCAGCTCGGAGCGGCCCACATCATCGATGTCGTGGGCTTCGTGGTTGGCCCTTGCGGCATCGTCTTCCACCAGATCATGGATGTCACGCATGTGCTTTTCATCCAGATAAAGCCGCTGGGCTTCGATCTGCAGACGACCCCGACGGATGCCGTAATCGGTCGCCAGACCATCGAGCTTCAATCGCTGCGCGACGTCTTCAAAACGTTTGCGCTGATCGGCCGGCAGGGTCTCGTCCAGATATTCGGAGAGATAGCCATATAAGAATTCTTCATCACTCAACGCCGCTATTTTTTGCGCCATGCCTTCGGTCCTCCCCTCACTTATTCAAAACGAAAACTGAGCAGTCTTTTGCGACCGATAGTCAGGTAACGACGCAATTCGGTTTCATCCATCTTGGTAATCTCGCGAGCTTCCTCGATCGACAGTCCGACGACATCGATCAAAAACAGGCAGCTGCGGGTTTCCAAATCCAAAGGCTTCAGGAGGGGGAACAGCACGTTCTCGCTACTGCTGCCTTCCTGGTTCATCTCGTGATGCAGTTCCCAGGCTCGCCGGAGAATCAGCAAACGGATCACCGAGGCGTCCTTGTTCAGAAGTTCCGGCAAGCTCGGAACGATGGATTCATAGGTTTTGTAAACCAGACGGCTGGCGATCTCTTCGCTCAGCGTCATCGCAAAACCAAAGCGAAGCAAGGTGTCTGCGTCCTGGCAGAGCGTTTCGACGAAAAACGCAGCGGCCCCGGCATCGTATTTTCGCGCACCATTTTGAGCCATGTTCCGGCACCCCAAATTTTTTTTTGAATGCAAAGTATAGGATACCCTTGAATGCGAGTAAGTGGCAAGTATGACTGCCTCAAGGGTTTTTTTCTGCGGTTTTTGCTGAGACCCGGGCCGTTCCCGTCTATAATGCGACGTCTGGAACCCCTCAGCAAAAAGGTTTTAACGTGATCTGGAACAATTGGCTTATCGTAATCCCCGCGCGCCTCAGCTCGACCCGACTGCCGCAAAAACCTCTGGCCGATTTATGCGGCAAGCCGCTTGTGGTTCGCGTGTATGAACGCCTCAAACCCTTGGCCAACAAGGGGGCCGATGTGGTCGTGGCCACCGATAGCCAGCTGGTCATGGATGCCTGCCTCCAGCACCAGATACCCTCGGTCATGACTGATGCGGCTCATCAAAGCGGCACGGATCGCTGTGCGGAGGTCGCTCGCCAACGTCCCAAGCCTTTTATTTTGAATGTCCAGGGTGATGAACCTTTTATCCACTGTGGGGACCTGGAGGCTCTGGCCCGTCTGATGATTCAGACAGGGGTCGGGATGGGAACCATGATGCACCGGAATAGCCAGAAGGCTGACTACGAAAACCCCAACTGTGTCAAGGTTGTGGTGAACGCTGCCCACCAGGCCCTTTATTTCTCGCGCTCGCCGCTGCCTCATTATCGGGCACCCCAGACTTTCCAGAATTTCTGGCAGCACCTTGGCGTTTATGCATTCTCAGCTGACACTCTGCAAAACTTCTGCTCCTTAGCCCAACATCCTCTGGAGTTGGCGGAAAGTCTGGAGCAACTGCGCGCACTCGGGCACAATATTCCTATTGTCGTCAGCATTGCCGACCATCCCGCAATCGGCATCGATACACCCGAAGATTTAGAGGCTGCCCGTGCTCGCTTTTCGACCCTTACGTAAGCAGACTCTGCTTGCGCTTGTGCTCACGTTCGCGCCCCTGGTCCCCGATGTCTCCCAGGCTTTGCCGATCGGCTTCGGCCGTAACCAGGGGGACCTGAATTTCAAGGAAATCCAGAGTCCCAACTTTTTTATCTATCACGACGAGCGCACACCACATGAAGGGCAACTGGTTCTGGAATCTTTGGAGTCGGCACGGCCCAGGCTGGAAGACTGGCTCAAGGTCCAGCGCACGAGTCCGTTAAAAGTTATTGTTTCATCGACCACGTCCAATCCCTCGTTCGCCAACTTCATCACCGATGCGGTGGAACTCCAGACCTTGGGACGTGGCGGGCGCGACCTGGTCTGGCATGAGTACACGCACAGCACCATGTATCGGCATCTCGACAATATCTTCGGTCCCGCGGGCAGCATCATCCATTTGCCCTGGATGCCCGCCTGGTGGATTGAAGGCCTCGCGGAAGCGTTGAGTGTGTCCAACGGCTCGGATCAACAGTATGGGATCGAGCGTTATTATGCCTTGAACGGGAACTGGCCAAGTTACGATAAATTGCATGCGCTTTATGATGGCAGCCGCTTCTCCAC
>NZ_DASQYZ010000375.1:0-5252 GCF_035638955.1 Oligoflexus sp.
CCAGCTTATACTTGATCGGGATGTGAATGCGGCTTTGGTAATCTTAAATTATGCTTTGACAGGCTTTGTCACGGGTCGGGAACCGGCCTCAGGTGTGGAGGAGAAGAACTCTTTTCCTGTGAAACACGAAACTCCATTCCAAACCAAAAGCCGCGAATCGATGAGCGGCTGCCAAGCCCGCAGGGCTTGTGAGGATTGGGTGGAGCAGTTCATTCAGCTTGTTGAGTACCTTCTGGATTTGCCTCCTGATCAACACAGTTTAACGAAAGACAATTAACCTGCTGATTTCGTCGGCAGCTGCCTTTTTTGTCCCGATGTTTCCACTTCATTCATCGTCCAGCCCATATCAATAAAGCGCTTGCGATAACGCCGATAGGTGAGCGAGAGTTGATCAGCCCTGGCGTGTACCTGGGACGACGGGGATAAGGGCACTGATAAGGGACTGATGCTTTCCAGAATAGCCTTGTCCTCACTCAGTATTTTCTGCACCCGATACGTGCTGTCCCAATCGCCAGCACGAACCCTAAGAAAATTGCGTATCATAAGCCAATGACTGGTGGTCTGGTGCTCATTGACAGGTGTATGAGCGACGATCAAGGAAAAGCGAATAGAACCTGCGTCAGTCGACATGCAGACAATATTGGGCATGTGAAATTCAAGCGTAACCGTCACCGTCTTTCTCGTTGGATGGAAGAACTTCCATAGGCCTTTCGGCGGTCTGGGTTCATGAGGTATGGTCGTGACGGCGCCCCATTCGTTCGTCGCAATCTCATAATCAGGAACCAGAGCCGGGTTGGCAAATGTTTTTTTATGCACAAAAGCTGTATGTGCCATATCCACTGCATTGTCCATCACCTGAGAATAGTGAGCGTCCCAATGAAAGGTTCCATGCACAGATCTCCATCCGTCGGCACCGTATAAGGGATATTCGGGCAGTGGCGGCCTCTGGTCTGCAGCGAGGTCCCCAATATAAACCCAAAGCCATCCGTAACGTTCCTGGACACTATATTTTGTCAATTGAGCACGAGGGGGAATACCATCCCTGGAGGTGTTCGACGGAATTTCCAGACAGTCACCGTGCGAGTTAAATTTCCAACCGTGGTAGGGGCAGCGGATACAATCGCCCTCAATGTGTCCTTTGGCTAGCTCAGCGCCTCGATGGGGACAGCGGTTGTCAAAGACCACGACCTGACCCTGGGTGTCGCGGTACGCGACCAATTCCTTGCCTAATAAGATAATCTTTTTTGGAACTCGAGTGATTCCGCGCGTTTGACCGGCGACATACCAGAAATTTTTGAGCATGGACCCACCTTTACCATTACAGTTAATATCAATCTTCGCCAGTTGGTTCTGTATCGGATGGTCAAATTCTGAACTTTAATCCATTCCGCTGCTTCCACCTGCACCTTGGAAACGGCTGGCGCATCACTTGTAGCATGTGTGAGTATCACTCCAGGGCATCGATAAACGCCCTGAAGTAGCGTGGCATCTAGGGCCGGGGATACCATGCCAATGCAAATTTGATCTGGAAGGACATCTTATGCTCAAGCCTCGCCAGAGACTGCGCTTCGGGTAGCGAAGCCACAAATTCATCCGAAAGCACGGAATATCCAACCCCAGCCTTAATCATTGAACTTAGGGCATCCGTATTGTTGGAATAGTGTCGCTCGCCGACATAGGAATCAATTTCGCCTATCAAGCGCAGGAACTGGAAGGTCATTGTATCGTTCTCGTTGAAATCGATAATGCTCTCACTTATCACAATGTCTTGAATCGGCCGATTCTTCCATGCCTGAGGAACATAGAGCCCATAGGCTTCCGGCCTTAGGTGCTTGCTGTCCATCTCCCTGGCAATGTGCTCAGGAGGTAGGACCGCCACCTGGATTTCGGCCGACCGCAGCTTGCTGATAGCGCTTTCAATCGAATCATCGAGATCATAAGTAAAGCGAAGCTGGGGAAAGTTTTCGAGAAGCCCTTTGCTCCTTGGTATGATACGGGCGCGCATCATGCTGGAAGGGCCTACAACGGATAGCCTCTGGGTCACATTCTGACCACTCTTGTCATCCAAAAGCGCAAGAGTCTCCCCCTCGAGCTCGAGGACCTTATGGCAGTAGCGGAGCAGGGCTTCACCCTCTGCCGTCAGACGCATACCCTTTCGCGAACGTTCAAAGAGCGACACCTGCAGCTGGGATTCCAAGGTCTTAAGCCTCTGGGTGACCCCGGTTTGCGTGATCTTCAATTCAAACGCAGCGTGGTGCACCGTGCCATGGCGGGCGATGGCAACGAAAGCTAAAAGCTGGGGGCTCATTAAACTCATAAAAACTCATCATACTATGAAAATAATGAATTTTAATCATTATAAACTTTGCGGCAAAGTTTATTTCAGAGAGGCTTGCGTTTCAATGTAATCACTGAAAATTGTTACGAACTCACAAGCAAAGTATCAATCCTCACTTTTCGCGTCATATAAGAAACAGGAAGTATTGAATGAAAATCGCACACATAGCCTTAGCCCTGTCATTGTTCATACAAGCAGGTGATGCTAAATCAGCTGATGTCAAGGAACCTCATAACCATCCGCAGGAAGTCTTTCCTGCAGTCCATGGGATGGTCCTCTTTGGCGACGAGCAGCTTTATGCATCGCATATCCCTATGTTCATGATCCCACACGACTGGCAAGCCCTCTTCAAGGTCACGCTGAAGCATACCAGCGCCGACGCCCTTGAACTCTACAAGACGGTGCAGGCGCCTGGAACCCCGCAAGCCATGTTCACCCTTAAGCCCAAGCCCTTTCTTCTCCCCGAACTGCTCGAGGGCAAGATCAAGTCTTTCAAGGCATCCCTTTACCAAGGGAACTTTGAGAACAAAGGCAAGCTGCTGCTGACAGACATCGACGTTGTCGTGGAAAAAGTCCTCGAGGTTTCGCACCTTCACGCCAGCAACCCGCCTCTGGCTTCGCTGCACTACTTTTCGCTGCAGGTCAAAGGCAAGTCTTATCTGGTTCACAAGATCAGTGCTCTTAACAATTTCGACCAGATTGTCCAGGTCGAGTGGATCAACGACGCCAGGCCGCCTGTTTCGACCCTGACCTTCAATTTCCCCGACAATTTGCTCAGCAAGCTCAAGGCAGGCCAATACTATAGTCTTGACGCTCAGGGCAGTCTCACGGAGACGTCCGAGGAATCCAAAGCAGCGCTTAAGGTCGTCGGTGAGTTTTATTGTACGGTCGGTCCTGATTTTTTCCTGCCCTGTGAATAAGGAAGGCCTATGCGTATGCACCCATTTTGTGGACTGCTGCTCTTTTCTTTACGCGCCCTTTACGCGGGTGTCTCGCCAGGACCAGTAGGTCCTGACTTGGGTATTGAAAGCGGTACTCTCGATGTCACCTGGATTCATGGCGCCCCCGATTGCAAGTCAAATGTAGATCCGCCGATCCAGGTTCATCGCTATAATAGCGGCCTGATTATCATGCGGCAAAACAAGTGCGTGCACTACGAAGCCCCCTTCATGTACGTTATCTTCGGTACCAAACGTGCTCTGTTGCTGGACACAGGCGCAACCAAGTCCGCAGCTGAGTTTCCTCTGCGACAGACGGTTGAAAACCTGATGCTTGAGCATTACGGAGCGGATGCGAGATCCCGGATCGAGTTGATCGTTGCTCATACCCATGGTCACGGCGATCACATGGCAGGCGATACGCAGTTTGCTGAGCAAGCCGGAACCCGTCTGGTCTCCCCAGATGAGGCCCCGACCTTCTTCGGCATCAGGAGTTGGCCTTCAACGATCGGCGGGGTTGATCTTGGAGGGAGAATCCTTGACGTCATACCGGTACCAGGTCACGAAGGAAGAGATCTTGCTTTTTATGATAGGAAGACTGGCCTGCTTTTTTCCGGGGACAGCATCTATCCTGGACGCATCTATATTCGGAACTGGAAGGAGTTTAAATCCAGCATCGAACGCCTGATGAGGTTTCTTGAAGGCAGGCCTCTGACTTACGTCATGGGTGCTCACATCGAGATGTCGGCTGAGGCCGGGGTCGATTACCCCGTGGGAACTATCTTTCAGAAGAATGAACATACCCTTCAGTTGAGTCCCGAGGCCCTGACTCTGCTAGCTTCCCGTCTTCGGATGTTGGAACGCAAACCGAAAAAGGAAGTTCATCCTGAGTTTAGCATCGTTACTGTTTTTTAAACGGAAAAGCTTCCGCCATTAGACTGATTCCGGATAAGTAGCCTACTTCTGAGCAGGAGGTATACCATGGGGGATACCGTAGGCGAAGCAATTCCATAGGATGCATAAAGGAGTAAGGCGAGGCTTTTCGCGGCGCGACACACATGTTCCATGCGCGCGACTTCATTAAAGTATCGGATGTGGTCAAAATTCATTTCATTTTCTTGCACGATTTCATTCTGAATAATTCATTTTACAGAATGTGTGACTGGGCGTAAAGAAGGGTCTGGCAGGGCTGTCAATTAGGTGGCAAAAGCTCTGCAAAATAATGAGAAAACAACAAGGACAATATCATGCTCGTATTCAAGCGCTCCGTTCCAGCAGCACTCTTTTTTGCAGTTTACTCTCTGTCTTCAGTCGCAGTTCACGCCGAACCTCTAGCCTCGCCGCTTGCGGCACAGTGTGTGAGCAGCGAATCTTCCCAGGTTGAAGGCCGAGGACTTATGCTTCCTAATTTCGAAATCCTGTTTTCCGCTGATAAAACGACAGCTCAGGTCATCACCGTTGCTGGTGAGCTCATCGTTATCGACAATTTGAAAGCAAGTGGAAATTTCATTGGTGATTCCTCCGTACCCAATTCCCCGCTCCTCATGGCTAAAGGAAACACCGTGTCACCTCATTCAGGCGAAGTGGTCGCATTGGATCTGAAGGTTGGATTTCAAATGTGGATTGGTGGCGCATATGGCCACGTGACCCTCACGCGTAATGGGATCCGGACTCAGGACGAGGTTTTCTGCCGGCCATTGAGGAACTGAGAGCGACAGTTATCAAATTAGCACGACTCCGCGGAGTTTTTTATGGGAGCAGCAACCTGTCGTTTTTTGCCGGGACCTGCAGGGGCACTGACATCTATATGACAGGGGTCCGGGGTAAGTACACCCCCAATGTCATTCGGTTAATTTTTATAAATTTCCATAACTCTCAAATATCTCTACTAAGTTTCCATCTCGCCAACGAAAAAGGTGACTTAATGGAAGCTGCTACGTCTTCTCAGCTGTGGGAAAATATCATAATTGGTATAG
>NZ_DASQYZ010000376.1:0-7087 GCF_035638955.1 Oligoflexus sp.
TATAATGGCGAACCGACATGCCGACCCCCCCAATTTCCAGGCACATTTGGGATGACTTTACATGTCAATAAGAGCAGATTCACCAGCGAATAATACCGTCAATTGTATCAGGAGGCTGTCCGGCTGCTGGACCCATCCTGATATTTTTAAGGTTTTGCTGTTCACCCATTGAAACACGTAATTTTTCATAAATCACCAGATTAAAATTGAAGATCCTGCCCGTAGTATACAATTATGCATGACCACGGAACGAATGCCTATAAAATAGGATAACAGTTAAATTATTGGGAAATTTATAAGTTACCTCTTACATGAGTGCCTTGGCAACCAAGGTCATTTTCGGTGTAGATCCCACCGTGCCACCTCGATTTATATTGGAACTTTTCAATGTTCAACCGGCAGCTTCCACTGTAGCTGAACCTACACATTAATAAAGCAGCTTATGGCGCTTCATTACAGCTTCCTTCGCTAATTTGGGCCTACTTTTAAGGTCAACGCTCGATAAACCCGCCTGCCGATCTTCCTGACACACGCTTAACCTTGGGCATTCAGCTTATTGGTTGTCTAAGGAGTGTGACTTACCAATGGCCAAATACGATATAGTGACTCGAGCAGAGCGCCGACGCAAATTCACGGACGAACAACAATCGGAAATCGTCAACGAAGCTCTCGGGCCTGATGGGGTTATTGCTGAGGTGGCGAGGAAATACGAACTTTCCCAGAGTCTTCTTCACCGCTGGATACGCGAAAATCGAGATCGGGCGGAGTTCGCCGTTTTGAAGGTGGGCGAAGGGACATCGGACCCAACTGCCGGTCTCTGGTCAGAGAACGTGGTTAAAACAATTGGGGCAATAGGACTTATTATGGTTACTGCATCTGGAGCCCGAGCTTGCAGCATTCCTGGTGGGAAACGACTTCCGTCATTCAACCAGTCGCCTGAGACGCTTAATTTTGCTGATCGACAGCCAGATTTTGCTGAGGGGACACCTGCATTGTCAGGTCCTTGATCCCGGCCTTTAAACAGAAGCTTCCTCGTCTGAATAACTTACTTTGCGGAGTTGAGAGCTGCGGCCTGATGCGTGATACAGCGCGGATCATTGTAACTCAGGGGCAGCAGCAGGCCTTTTGCACTTAAAACCGCCGGCATGGGCTTTATGATGCGGATTTTTGCGAAGCCCTTGGTTAATTCGTTCAGGCTCTCCGTATCCAGACCTTTTAAAGTTTTTTTGATCCGGGCCACCGAATCGTTGCCCCACCGTTCTGTGGAAACGAGGTACATGCCATCCTGGGTTCGCAGGAGATATTGAGAGTAAAAAAGCAAGCTGCTGGATTTTTCCAAATGGCTCAGAGGTTCCTGCGGATTCCAGACTTCCTGATCCTGACAACGCTGCCCCCCGGACGCGAGGCAAAGCGAGACACTTACGATCTGTTCCTCCTGGGTCGGCGGCAGGCTGAATTCCTGAGCTCGCTCTTTCGTTATATCATCCAGACTCAAACGGACCGATTGCACGGTCCTGTCGCCCCCAAGGGTCTCCAGACTCAGCTGAAACGCCTTCTGCCTGAGCCCTGGTGCCAGCGCTTTCACGGTATCAAGATCGCCCGTCTTACACCATAAGGCGCGCATGTCGAAACCAATGGACAGCTTATCCGCCTTACCTGCATGTGACGTCACGATTGGCCGTAATTTTTGCGCTATGAGCAGGTTGTGCTGAAGCTTCAATTGCTCCTGCTTCGGTTGTTCATTGCGCTTACCATTCGCTGTTGCCATGCGGGCAGGCATGACCTGAGGAGCTGATAATGAAGTTACGACAGGAACTGCAGACTTTTTCCGCCAAATCCCGACTGCCAGCAGCATGGCGATGACGATCAAACCTATCAATGGCGTCGGTAGTTTCATTACTTCTCATCTCTTCTGCCAGATGCCTGGCTGCCCAGTCGTTCCTGCAGGAGCAGATCACCTGTCATAATACCGTTCGCAAGAATATAATGCTCATCGTCCTGAAGGGTTGAGCCCTCGAGGCTTAAGTTCCATACGGTGGGGTGTTCGGCTGCATCCTGGCTTAAAGGGACGATTTCCAGTACGGTTTCAGCCTGACTGCCGTTCACAATGACTTCATCTTTGAGCAATTCGTGCGCTTTGCGTAGACCCGATGTCGTTAGAAAAGGGTGCTCGCCCGTGACCTCGACCGCCCCAAAAGTTGTCGTAACGCGAAGAAGAGGGAATTTCTCCGGCCCCGCAATCACTCTTGCGACTCGCGAAGGCTTCTGGAGACGCGGATTCCACACCCAATCGCCCTGCCTGATCAGGCGCACGGGGCGATCCGTGCCATCGGCCATCCGGATACGAGTATTTTCCTGAAAGCAGCCACAGCTATCGCGGGTGCCAAGCAGCTGTCGCTCACACGCCGGCGCAAGGTAGGCAAAGTAACGGAATAGATGATAATTGTTTCCATAGGTTGTCGTAAATGCGTCCGGATTAGCGGCATTATACTGAGAGGGCAGAAGCCCGGATGCCTGATGGAGGGCTTCGGCAATCAGCTCCTGGTTGCCGCAGATGAGGCCTTTGCCTCCACCATCGATAAGGTTATTGGTTTCATTCCAGTCGGCGGTGTCGAGCTGCTTCGGATCCGTAATCCCAAGAAGACTCTTATCGAAATGCGTGACCAAGGCCCCAGGCACCTGGGCGATATCCTCCCAATACCGAATGGGGCAGGAACTTTCGCACGCTCTTGCCCCGGGGCCAGCCTGGGCTGTCTGCTGGGTGGCCGACGTAACAAACAGGTTTTTTTCAACCCTGAGGCCGGTGGATTCTGTGCCGTCGACCGCATACGCAGAAACTCGTATGGGAACGCCCACAACATTTCCTCCGCCCACTCCGTAATCAACAGATATTGCGCAGCCTTGAAATGCGGCACGTCCGGAGGTGGTCCCGCCGGGCAGAATGCTTTTGACGATTTCCCCCAGCACCACGTCCTGCGCCTTAATATTATTGGCGCTATGAACGATCTGCCCTGAAGTGCCATCGATACCGAGGATTGACGACTGCCCGCTCATTTCGATTTCCGCGTAATGAACGACGCCCGAAGCCCTTACTTGAAAAACATAATCCCCAGCGGGCAATCCACTCCCGGTGGATCCAAAGTCCTGGCTAAACGTGGCCTGACCAGGGGCCTTGACCCACAGGCTTAAAGCTGTTGGATAGGGGGGGACAAGGTTGATACGGGCTGTTGCGTTGAGAGCTTTGGCGGAATAGGACTGAGACCGTTCCAAGCTGGACCCGGTTCGGACGTCGACCGATTCTATGTAATAGGGATGGCCCGGCCGTGAATTCTGCCTTACGATTTCGACAGCAGCAGGCTGGGTCAACTTATTAAGAACACTGTCGGTCCCCTTCAACACATTGAGAAAGTCTTCATAATGTGCATGGTTAGTCGCCAAAGACCCGAGATGGACTTTTCCCTGCGAAACCGTGACATGAGTCAGAATGAGATTTGGATTCTTAAGGAAGGTCCACTGACTTTCAAAGTAGTTCGCGGGATAGAGCGCGGGTTCATATCCCGCTCCGATTTTAGCTTCATTCACCAGAGCCTTGAATGTTGAAATGTTTGAAAGGTTGAGCGTTTCAGCCAGATTTCGGGAATTGGATATTCGGGATTTCTCCACATCCTGGTTTATTTCCTTTTGGCGAAGGCTAACGAAAATCGTCGTGAAAGCCAGGGCCGCCAGTCCTGTCAGTGCCACTAAACTCGCTGACCCTGTTTGATTCAAGCTCACGCTCCACCTCGCTTTTCGATGCACTGGAACAGTAACGACCCAAGGCGATTGGAAGTGTAGTGGTCAGCCTAAGTAGTTGGTCCTGAAGAGAAATTCCGAGCGGAATTAAAGTCACGTCGGACGACACTGGGCAAGGTTTCGCAGGGATCTACGCTGCAATACGACGCAGGAAGGATGAAATAGCCCTGTGTCGCTTAAGAGACTTGCCGCGCTGCCTGGAAAGCGGGAAGTTGGACTGGGAATGCAATGAGAAGCATCCAGATCCACTGCGGAGTGTCCAATCCAGCACTTATTCCATACGGAAAGGGCCCCCAGCCCCAGGGCTTTCGAAGGGGTGAATGGCCACACAGGTATTCTCCAATCGCAGTGGGTCATTCTCAGCCAGACCTGTGTCGTGGCAAACCAGCATTATTCCTCTCTTCTGCTGGCTTACAGATGTTCAGTTCAAACGCATGCGGGTACTCTGAGCACACTCGGTATGAACCCGAATCGTCCGAAGAAAGACGCTGGAGATAACGTCATTCAAAGGATTCCGGCTTTGCCTCGTGATGAGTGCCTTGGCATCGGTGACGACAAGCTCTATATCGATCTTTCCCAGGTACACCCGATTGAAAGCAAACAGCTCAAACAAGCTGCGATCGGCATCTTAGCCATGCGGCCGCGAAGACCCTCACTGGAATTGAGAGGATGGCCATTATCAAAAAAGGTCAGATCGATATTCAGGGCTCCCCTCCATTCGAGCAGTTTTACGCCCTCGCAGGATAACTGCGTCCGGGGAATGCTCCTTTCAGAAACTCACCTCGACCTCGGAAATGTTTGCGACAGAGCCTCGCCACGAGAAGCGATACATTTCGAACTTCACTACCCCAGCTACGATGCCGTCTGGGACACCCACTGAGACGGCTGCATTGCTAGCCTCTGGGACACCCTCTGAGACATCCACTGATACGGCTGAATTGTTAGCCTCTGGGACACCCAATAGGACACTGGTACGTGCAGTGGTAGAGACCCACCAAAAAGCTTCAGAACCGTTGACAACAAAACAGAGCGCTGTCGATAGGAAACGTGAAGGTGCATCTTCTGCGGGGAGTTTTTCTGATGATCTCGAGATTGATTTCGAGATTGAGGAGCAGCGACAAACTCCCAGGTATCCGCTATTGGAGCTGTTTGTAGCTGTATTGGATTCATCCATATCTGGACATGTGACACAGAAAATCAGTCACAGGTTGATTTCAGAATATTTTAATTGGACGGACTCGAAAGTTAAAAAGCTGATCCAACGCATAGCACACGACAATTGGATCGCTATCCATAGTGAGCGAAGAGGGTATTGGATCAGGTACGAGGTTCATCCAAAGATTGTTCAAGCAATTGAAAAAGAGAAGCCGATTGACCTAAAGAAGTTTCAGAAAATTAAACAAAAAGAAGGGGTTATGAGGTATTAACAGTAGTTTCCTCTGAGACCCCCTCTAAGACACCTAGTGGGACATCCAATAAGACAAGCTTTGAGACACCCATTGGGACAGGCAGTAAGACAAACAATGAGACAGCCAATGGGACAAACACTGAGACAACCACTGGGACAACCACTGGGACAAGCTCTGAGACACTGAAATTAAAGGTATTTTTAAAGATTTGAGAGCTTTATGATTGATATCGGTAGCGCAAGGTATGAGTGCGGCTAACACTCACACCCTGCTAAGACCAGTCCCCCTGACACGAGGAGAACTGAACCTATGGGCTATGCTTCCACAACCCAAGAAGAACGTCATCGCAAATCTCCGGCACGGCAAGAAAAGAATCGCGCAGAAAGAGAGCGCTATTGGGAGAGCAAGGGTCTTACTCCCGAAGCTGCTAAGCTGAGAGCAGCTATGCCCTCACGCCGGCGCCTGCGCTCCCTACCAAATTCTCAGCCGGAATTGCACCAAGTACCTGCCCGCGCAGCTGATGTAGCAGCAAACCTGGAATCGGCTAACCTGGAATCGGCAAACCTGGAATCGGCAAACCTGGAATCCAGAAAGTTTCAGGCTTGGAAGAATAAATACGTAACTGATGTACCCCAACCTAGCCGTGACGAAGTGCAGAAAATGGTGCATCAGCTGCAGCTGTCTACGCCAATCTCAAGCCGTTCATCATCAGGTGCGGAAATACACGCTGTAGCCCGCGAGGATATTTTCAGACCTACGGTTCAAGTAGTTCATGAAAACAAGGACAACAGTTTTAAGTTTGAGCGTTGGCCATTTATAGGCATTGCATTTGCCTGCAGTGCGTGGTTGACGACTTCTCTATGGGACACGCTTGGGGGAACCCTTGGAACTCTTATAGTTGCAGCTGCGTTTGAATATGCTCCCCCTCTACTGATTGGCGCAAAAACCTCTGATCCCAGATCCCGGCAGATCGCCGTTTATGGAGCTGTAGCGATCTTTCTTACCAGTATTCTCTTGTTCATCGCGCCCCATGTTCAATTGTTCAGCAACGAATTTAAACAATACCGTTCAGCTCAATCACAATATG
Organism: Oligoflexus sp.; assembly: GCF_035638955.1. GTDB lineage: Bacteria > Bdellovibrionota_B > Oligoflexia > Oligoflexales > Oligoflexaceae > Oligoflexus. The sequence continues at coordinate 6,289 of NZ_DASQYZ010000376.1, forward strand.
ACTTGGACATGGCCGCATATCAGCTGGAATCCTCCGCTGCAGCAAAGTTATTGAGTGCTGCTGAATTCCGGTATCAACGCTCGTCTGTTGATTATCAGAAAAATAGAAGAGATCTGGGCGACAGCGCACCGGAAACTTTGCGCTCGAAGCGTCAACTCGATAAAGACTTTGCAACATGGAAGGTACAGTCTCAGACGAAGGCTGCTCCGCAAAGGCCTTCAGCTCCGGTACTTTCTGACGAGCTTCGGAAGGCTTCGCAAGATATAGCTCAACGGATTGGTCTACAGGCGATTGCCTGCCTGATGATGTTCGTATTACGCAGACTTGACGATAAAGCGAGGTGATACAAAACCGGCGTTAAAAAAACAAATCCCCCTGCGAGGGGGAAGGTCTTGCGACCATCGAGACGAATTTTAGAAGCCTAGTAACTCCTAAAATATCCCGCCTCGATCTTCAAAGCAAGACATCAAGAAAACTTTGTCAAAATCCAACCAATTTCAGCCATTTTTGCGGCCTAAAGCCGCAGCTGTGAATGGGTCAGGAACCTTTTGCCTGGAGAGCCATGGATGGCTGCAACAGCAATCAATCGTGAATATGAAGGGCAGGGTCGCCCGCGGAAGAAAAAGTCTCCGCAAACCAGCAACCCATCCCATTATCAATTTGCCCTGTGGTCGTATGAGGATGAAAAACGCATCGCGGTGCCTGTCGGTGGGGTCCGACGTGACAAGCGCGCGGAATATCCTTTAATCTCAACGACAATCATGAATGAAGGCACACGCACAGAGACCCTCATCTGGCT
>NZ_DASQYZ010000377.1:0-4462 GCF_035638955.1 Oligoflexus sp.
CACAGCAAAGTCCTGTTGGGTGCTTGCTGTTCAATCCTTTCAGGGAAATCCCTATGACGGCCACACCCTCTCTGATACACTCTGGATGATCAAAAATCTTCATAATCTCTGGCCGGAGGAAGTCTATCTGGACCAGGGGTATAAAGGCTTTGACGGTTTGATATGGGGATCAAAGGCCTATATCGCCGGCAAGGCAAAGAATCCACCGCCGAACATTAAACGCCGATCAAGCATCGAACCCGTTATTGGGCATATGAAGCACGATCACAGACTCGGTCGAAACCATCTTTTGGGTGCAAAAGGCGATGGAATCAACGCCGTCATGTCCGGAGCAGGCTTCAACCTTAGAAAGTTGATGGCCATCGTTTACGTGGGCATAAAACGCATTTTTGAACGATTTTGCTTTCTTCTGGGCCTCAACCATTCCCTGCATTCTGGACCCTCCATGGCCTGATCAAACTTTTTCAGGGCAGACGAAATATCTCAACAACATTGTGGAGCAGGATCACAGGCGGGTCCGGCAAAGGACAAGGTCCATGCTGGGCTTTAAAACCTTCATGTCGGCCGCGAAAACGATTGCCGGCAATCTCTGGTGTTTTGCAACAGCACCTTAATTTCCTTTAACCGCATTCAATAGCGCTTGGGCAACCGCTTTACCTGAATTCGGATTTTGCCCTGTGACAAGGCGGCCATCAACCACTGCATATGACGAAAACGGGAAGAAAGATTTTTGGTATTTTGCTCCCAAAGTTTTAAGTTCATCTTGCAGAAGAAAGGGTACTTCATTTTTCAACCCGGCAAGCCATTCTTCAGTATTTGAAAAGCCAGTTACTTTTTTACCAGCGATCAAAGGTTTTCCATCAGGACGAGTTAGGCTAAGCAAGCCAGCTGCACCGTGACATACAGAAGTAACGTAACCACCTTGATTATAAATCTGCTCTGCAACTTTTTTCAAATCAGGACTGGTACGGAAGTCCCACATGGTTCCGTGACCTCCAGTAAAATAAATTGCAAAGTACTCGGCTGAGTTCACTTCAGAAGCCGATTTTGTATTATTAATTTTATCCATAAAATATCGATCTTTTAGATGACCTTTCGCAGCTGCATCCATATACATCCAACTTTGACTCCGCTCATCCAAGGGAGTCTTGCCACCTAAGGGACTTGCAAAATCCATCTCAAATCCAGCCTCATTCATAATGTCATAAAAATGGGTGAGTTCAGTAACCCAAAGTCCGGTTGTATCGGTTCTATTAGGATATAGAGAATGGTTAGTTACAATTACTAATATCTTACCGGTTTTCATAGTTCACTTTCTTTTTGATTGTCTTTCGCCCAGGGCCCCTGGATTTTCTTCAGCATCAAGTCTGCTCATGGGTGGGGAGTGATGGCAATGATGGTGATCTCTGACTTGTCAGGACCGTAGCACCAAAAAACCCGGTAGGCTCCTGGAGTTTTATTCTGAGCATAGGCCTCAAACACCTTTTCCCCTTTCCGGAGAGGATTGGGGATGGACGAGTATTCATGCGTTTTCAAGCCGGGATGCCTGGGATTTGTCGCCAGAAGATCCACCGTTTTCTTGATCTGCTTAAATAAACCTTCAACAGCCGACTGACTTTTGCCAGTCTTGTGTCTGGTTTCATACGCCTGAAGTGCCCGCTGTTCAAGATCAACAAAAGTCTGCCGCGCCGTTGGGGTCCACTTGAGGGTAAAATCACTCATCTTCTACATCATCCAGCCAACTATAGTCCTTGCCAATACGCGGATCATCCGAGAACATCCCGGCGATCGCATCCGCAAGACCAGCCTGCACTGCAGCAGTTGCGGTCGGGTTCCTGAAGAGCCAGGCTTCCTCGGCGGGAATCACCTCAACACGGCGCACGCGGAACTCATGCTCACTAATAGCCTCGATGATCACCTGGGCCCCTGAGAGTTCGGGAATGGTGAGGCGGCCCTGCGGATCCACTTTTTTCACGGATGTCATGGGCATGTCCTCCCTGTGAGTTTCAACTTATCCTATCGGAAGAAATCTATTCTTCCTTTAAGGAAATTATCCTGAATGGATCAATACCATAATGGCCAACAGGGGTCAACCTAACCCTGATTGCTTAAAAAATAAGCGATCATAATACAGTAGTATTTTGGATATCATTTTAAAACCATTGAACAATATGGGCATCACACCGTGAAAGTCATGGAGCCCAGGCGCTCTGGAGGGATAGCGCCATTATGACCTATATGTGCATTCCTTGCACATTTTCTGGTAGCATGAATTATTTGACTTTTAGGGTGAGGCTTTCTATCCTGAATCATTGAAATAAAGATCGTTTGTCCAATTTGGATTCCCACCGGACGAGGGTTCCATGGATCTCAATAAGCTTGCCGAACTGCTTCAATATGATCATGACGAAGAGATCGATCTATCTGTGCTCGCGCCCGAACCGGCAAGCACAGTGAGGTGGATGGACGGATTTCAGCCAAGACCCCGAACCTGCATGCAGTATTTTGCGAACGCTCGCATCATATCGGCAGCGATTGATGACGGCCGTTCACAAAAAGCTGTGGCAGACGAGTTGAGAATTTCAAAGCAGGACGTCAGCCGCTATCAGAAAGTAGCACGTCGGTGGCCGATCGAGGCCTCAAGGCTGATCGAGGAAAATCCGGAAGTGTCGGCCGGCACAATCGTGAAGCTTGCCAATCAATCGTATTCAGATGTTCGGGGCGGGGACCCCAGGGGCAAGCATAAAAAGCATTCTCTGGTTGCTACCATTCGTGCCCTGGTGAAAGGCAGAAAACGTCCTGGGGCCATTCGAGGGAATGAAGCTCGAACAGAGGAATATCGGCTGAGACTGATCCAGGAAACCGAGAGGAATCAAGGCCTGGCTCAGGAACTAAGGGACTTGAAATCATCTGATTCCATCGACAGGATACGGTGCGAACGCAGGACACTTATAATCGAGAATGAGCGGCTTAAGGTCGAGCTAGCAAAACACGGAATCGGTGTGGGCCAACAGAGAAGAATGAGCGGCTTTGCTATGGATCCCAATCTCAACTATCTTCTTTCACTTTTTATAGCAAAAGTTCAGGTCGCTGTGGATATCGATCCTGATATTGGATTACTTGTTCTTAGCGCAGGGAACAAGGCTTCTCTATCAAATGCCTTGGAGAGGATGGTTTTGTGAAGTCGAAAACTCTTCTATTCAGTAATATGAGTGATCACGGTAAATGCGGATCTGATTTTCACGAAACTTGCTGGGCTTGAGAACAACAATCAACCCCTTTGCCAATCGATCCACAAAACATTACGGGGTCGCTGATCGTTGACTCTAAACTCGACTTGTGACGTTTTTTGGATTCAGCTTGGAAGGCATTTGCTTGCATGCGCTGCAAATTTCGCCATGGGCGTTCAGTTCACTGCAGAATCGTTAGTAATCCATCTGCTTCATGATCGCCGAACAGTGCCGGTTCATCTCAACAAAAACCTCGCGAAACATAATACCCGGGGATCGAAGCGCATGAGGGGGCCTGGGCCCTTCATGTGATGCACCTTGCGCTCATCCTTTCCAAGCATCCATTTAATATGGCCGTCGCAAACTGCAATTCTGGTCTTTCCGTTCACATTGATAATTTATTTTTTGCCTGACACCATCCTTTATGGTTCTGAAAATGGCAGTGTGGTCAACACCGACAATCCTTACAAACCTAGTCACCGTAGCTTCTATCCGCTCACGCCTCACTGCTACCTCCGGAAATCATAACTTCACGTACGGTAGTCGCCCATGCATAAGATTGTAGGGATTGCCTGTCCTGGCTGGTTGTGTTGCGCCTGGGTAAGCCCGTGGTATCCTGCGGGAAACCTCGGGAGGCTGGCTCATGCTTTTTGACATCAAAGGACATTGTTTCGAGCGTCAGATCATCATGCTCCATGTCCGCTGGTATCTCTCCTATAAGCTGAGTTACAGGGATCTCATGGAGATGGCCGCAGAGCGCGGGCTTGAAGTTGACCACAGCACCATTTACCGCTGGGTCATCAAGTTCACGCCAGGGCTGGAAAAGGCTGTGCGGCGCCTTAAGCGGCCTTCAGGCAAAAGCTGGTGCCTGGACGAGACGTATATCAAGGTCAAAGGCCAGTGGAAATACCTCTACCGGGCCGTGGATAAGGAAGGCGATACCGTGGACTATTTGCTGACAGCAAAGCGCGACCGGAAAGCCGCAAAACGTTTCCTGTGCAAGGCAGTCAAGTCAAACGATGAACCGATAAAGATCAATATCGACAAAAGTGGAGCCAACACTGCTGGGATCAATGACTATAACGACGACGCTGGAGCCGATATCGAAATTCGTCAGAACAAATATTTGAACAACATTATCGAGCAGGACCATAGGCCCATCAAGCAGCTATGCAGAGCCACCTTGGGCTTTGGGAGGTTTCGAACTGCAAGGATTACAATTGGTGGCTTTG
>NZ_DASQYZ010000378.1:0-2562 GCF_035638955.1 Oligoflexus sp.
CAAAGAAAGGAGGGTGTTCTATGTTGATAGTTGCCGTGGTGACTGGAATTGTTCTTGTTGGAGCCGCTTGGGTAGCTGGTGAAGCCACAAAAATGCAGCCTGCTCTGCAACCCGCCAAAGCGCCTGCTCGTAAACGTGGGCATAAGTAATTCTCACAAATCCCTTTAAACATTGACAGCATAGAGCCCGTTCAGCGGATAAGGTTGGCGGGTTCGAAAGCCGGTGGTCAGACCACCAGCCCGACGGCTTGTGGGAGGCATCTGCGCGTCCGCAAGCCGGTGGTGAACCTACCAGCCCGAAGGTATCTGCGCATCCGCAAGCTCGTAGTCGGACTGCTTGCCTGCAGGCTCAGGTTAACGTGCCGAGTTCTTGTCTGAAGACCTGTGCAACTGTGCAAGCTAGCGGTGAACCGCCAGCTTCGGAGTCATGGATCAGGGACTTTTGGGCAGTTCTGCCATCGCGGAACGGATCAGATCCGGATCGGCGAGATGGGGCAGGGTGATGTGGCCTTGGCTTTGCTCGTTATAAAGAGCGGATGTTTCTACCGAGTGCGCGTTGCCAGCCCAGGCGCGACGAGCGACACCGCCCATGACATCCCAGGGCAAAGCACTGTCGATAATGCGATCCACTTCCTCGCTGCCATCGAGCAAAAGCCCAAAGCCGCCGTTGATGGATTTGCCAATGCCCACGCCGCCGCCATTATGCAAAGCGCAGAGAGTCATCCCGCGGGCCGCATTGCCGGCAAAAATATGGGTCGCCATCTCTGCCATGATATTGGAGCCATCCTTGATATTGGACGTCTCGCGATAGGGTGAATCAGTGCCACCGGTATCATGATGATCGCGGCCCAGCATGATGGGTCCCACTTCCTGCGCACGTACCATCGCATTGAAGCGGCGCGCGATACGGCGTCGACCTTCAGCATCCTGATAAAGAATACGAGCCTGCGTGCCCACCACCAATTGATAGCTTTTGGCTTCGCGCACCCAACGCAGGTTATCCAGATCCTGGTAACGCAAATCGGGACGAAGAGACCTGATGGTTTCAGCCGCCGCCGCATCCGTGCGATCGAGATCCTCAGACTTGCCGCTCAAACAGACCCAACGGAAAGGGCCATAGCCATAGTCAAAGAGTTCTGGCCCGAGAATATCTTCGACATAGCTCGGCCAGATAAAACCCTGCTTTTCATTCTGCCCATTTTTGCAGATGCCTTGAACGCCAGCATCAAACACCGATTTCATAAACGCGTTGCCATAGTCGAAGAAATAAGTGCCGCGGGACACCAGCTTGTGAATCAAACCAAAATGCTGCTGCAATGTCCTATCCACCAACTGGCGGAACCCGGCTTTGTCCTTGCCCAGCATTTCCGTGCGTGTGGCAAAGTCCAGTTGCACAGGACAATAACCGCCTTCATAGACGGCATGACAGCTGGTCTGATCCGACAGCAAATCGATCTTAATATTCTTTTCCACAGCATGAGCCAGCAGAGTCACGATATTACCGTGAAAGGCGATCGCCACAGGTTTCTTCGCAGCCATGGATTCGGAAGCCCACTGAAAGGCTTCCGCAGGATTCGCCGTGACGCGGCTGACCCAACCCTGCGACCGTCGCGTCTCAATCCGTGATGCATCCACTTCCGCAATAATGCCTGCCGCTCCCGCAATTTCCACAGCCTTGCCCTGAGCTCCGCTCATGCCGCCCAATCCCGAGCTGACGAAGAGTCGACCGCGCAGATCACCGTCGACCGGGATCCCGAGTTTCAAACGACCGGCAATGACCAGGGTATTATAGGTTCCGTGGACAATGCCTTGAGGTCCGATATACATCCAACCACCAGCTGTCATCTGACCGTAATTGGCCACGCCGATGGCAGCGGCACGGGCAAAGGCTTCGGGATTATCAAACATGCCGACCATGAGGCCGTTGGTGGTGATCACGCGGGGGGCGGTTTTGCGGCTAGGAAACAATCCAAGGGGATGACCGGAATGCAGAACGAGGGTTTGATCCTCGGTCAATTCTTCGAGATAAAGTTTGGTCAGGCGATACTGCATCCAGTTTTGAAAAACCTGGCCGGTTTCTCCATAGGTCACAAGCTCGTAAGGATAAAGCGCAATGGCAAAATCGAGGTTGTTGTCGATCATCAGCTGCAAGGCTTGGCCGGCCTGGCAACGGCCTTTATACTCGTGTATCGGACGGCCGCTCAACCGACCCTGCGGCCGAAAGCGATAGCCGTAAATGCGGCCGTGAGTCATCAGTTCATTCAAAAATTCAGGTGCCAGCTGCTTGTGCAAGGATGAGGGCACATAACGCAAAGCGTTGCGCAAAGCCAAGGCAATATCAGCCTCATCGAGGTGCACAGCCCGTTTGGGAGCGCGACGAATTCCAGATTCAAACACGGGATCAGGGGGGAGTTGGGCATCCAGAGCGAAGGCCATAGGTATCCTCTTCATGACGTTGGCCCTGGAACTATGCCGCAAAAAGCCCGGAATGGAAAGAGCGGGCTTGGTCTGGTGGGAATGACGCAGTGAGAAAGACCGGTGTCGATTCCCCTCAATCGCTGAT
>NZ_DASQYZ010000379.1:0-12162 GCF_035638955.1 Oligoflexus sp.
ACCGTCGCCAGCACATCCGGAGCAGTCTTGTCCCCACGCACGACTTCCAGCAACTTCATAATGTTAGCGGGACTAAAAAAGTGCAGGCCCAGCACATCAGCCGGCCGCCTGGTCGATGCTGCAATGATGTTGATATCCAAGGTCGAAGTATTGCTCGCCAGAATCGCACCGGGCTTGGCGATTTGATCGAGGGACTGGAAGACCTGCTTTTTGACGTCCAGGTTTTCGAAAACTGCTTCGATGATCAGGTCGGCATCTTTAAGGTCTTCATAGGCGAGGCCCGGGGTGAGCAGCGCCAGACGTCGTTCGGCATCTTCCGGTTTGAGTTTGCCTTTCTTGACCGAACTTTGATAGTTGTTACGGATCGTCGTCACGCCACGATCCAAAGCATCCTGCTGCTGTTCAATCAAGGTCACAGGAATACCGGCATTCAGAAAATTCATCGCAATGCCGCTGCCCATCGTCCCGGCGCCGATCACGCCTACGCGCCGAATGTCCCGCGGTTGGGTGGTTTCGGGCACATCCGTAAGCTTGGTGGCCGCGCGTTCGCCAAAGAAGGCATGCCGCAAGGCTTTTGAAACATCACTGACAACAAGCTCTTGAAACAGATCCTGCTCCACCTTGATCCCTTCTTCGAAGGACGAGGTGAAAGCCGCACTCACAGCCTCAACACACTTGATGGGGGCGGGATAGTGAGGTGATAATGCCCCCAGGGTCGTCTCGCGAATCTGGCTGAAATCTTCAGGCGTCGACACCAATGGCAACTCGCGGGTTCTGCGGAATGGACGCTGGTCGTGAACGATGCGTTCCGCAAAGGCAAGAGCCGCTTCGAAGAGTTCACCTTCAACGATCGCGTCGAAGAGCGAAGTTTTCTGAAATTTGCGAGCCGGGAGGGCCTCTCCAGAAACAATCAGGTTGAGAGCCATCTCACCGGGAATCAGACGCGGCAGTCGCTGCGTGCCTCCTGCTCCTGGCAGAAGCCCCAACTTGACCTCAGGGAGTGCAATCAGCGCGTCGGCCAGCGCAATTCGATAATGACAGCCGAGCGCCAGCTCCAGACCACCGCCCATACAGACACCACCAATGGCGGCAATGACAGGCTTGACACTGGATTCCACGATGTGGATGAGGGTCGGCAGTGTGGGTTCTGCCAGTCCTTTGCCTGTATTGAACTCACGAATGTCAGCGCCACCGGAAAACACTCGGCCCGACCCGATCAACACCAGAGCTTCAATATTCGGGTCCGCCTCAGCAGCTCTTTGACCTGCTAGGATTTGAGTACGCAGCTCGTGGCTGAGACCATTGACAGGTGGATTATGTAGGGCTATCACGGCGATATTACCATGCTGATCGTAAGGTTTGCTCATCGCTCCTCCTTTTGCGTATTGGCTGATTATTGCAAAGTTCCTTATAGGGGACGGTCACGGCACGTCCAACTGCAAAATATCAAACAGCGGAGGCACCCCACCTCCACCGTAACCTGCCGGTGTGGAACGGGAGCTTTACATATAACGCCGCGTGATCCATTCCGCGACGCAAGCGGGTTTATCGATACCCTCTCTTTCGATGATGACTTCCCATGTTAACTGCTCACCTGAAAGATCCCCCATCGGTGCGATCGCTTCCAGCGCGAGCAACTTAAAATGCGCACGCAGGCGTGCTCCGGTTGGGACAGGTGTCACGAAGCGGACCCGATTCAGTCCGTAATTTACCCCCATACGCAAGGTATTCAGGTTGACTGTTGTCGCCATAAAGTGGCTTAAAAGCGAGAGGATCAGAAATCCATGGGCTACAGTCGTACCGAAAGGCGATTCCACCTGAGCGCGCTCTGGATCCGTATGAATCCATTGACGATCCTCGGTCGCATCGGCAAAGGTTTCGATGCGGTCCTGAGTCAGCATCAACCATTCACTGATGAGCTCAGTTCCTACACGTTGCGGAAAGTCCGGGCGCGGTTCGCTATGATTTTGAATGTCCATGGGCCTTCGATCCTTCATGACAAAAGAGTTGAATGAAGGATCCACTGTGGCGAAGAGGAAGCCAAAGCTCAATGGGAAGGTTTTTCCATGTCAGCGAGGACGTATGCGGATAGACAACTCGCCGGTTCCCACGGAACCGGCTTTCGTTATTTCAATCCAATCATTTTGCCGGACGGCTCACGGTACAGGTACCATCGGCATTCTTCTGCAAGAGCCACTCGACAGCGAGGTTCTTCGCACCCTTTGCGCCCTCGGACGCCAACGCCAGGTTCAAGCGAATGGTATTGGCATCCACTTTCGCAAGTTGGCTGGTGAAACGGCTCTTCTCGTTATAAAGGGCAAAGCCATCGTCATCCACAAGCCCCTGCCCCTCCAGATTCAGGTTTAATTCTGTGGTCATGGATGGTAAATCTCCACCCTGAACAAGGGTTTGAACATCGAAATGGCTTGAGCCACGGATGCTCGCCTCGTTCCGCGTCATATCAAAATCAGCCTGGCGCTGATCGATGATAACCAGCTGTTTCTGGACCAGGTCAGCCGATAGACCGCCCTTGGCTGAGTAGGTGTAGTGGCCGGCATCAGCACCTGTCCCATCATCCTGTCCTGGCCGCGTGAGAGTACTGGAGAATTTGGCTTCACGTTTAATAACAACATGACGGTCATTGGCAGCAGCGGAAAAATCCAGCTCCTGATTGAGGCTAAGCCCGGGCCACTTATTGGTTCCGGTCATGTGAAAGGCCAGTGCAGCATCGGCCGATGCCGGTCGTTCTTCGAGCTGCATGCCAAGTCTCTGGGCTGTTTTCTGCATTTGCTCAAAGTGGTTGGAGTTGACAGCTTCACTCGCGGCCAAAGTCAACGTTGTATACAGAGCTTCGACGCTACTCAGGACGACCGTACAGCTGTCAGGTTGATCGTCGGATACGAGGCGCGTGATCAGAGTCAGGGATGCATCGAGTTCCAGACTGCGACTGAGCAAGTTGCTGTCCGCTTTGGCTCCAACGAAAGCCTGCAGCGCAGCCTGGGTCATAATCAGAGCACTCCCGTTCGCCTTGGAATCCTGCACTTTCATACCAAATTGTGTCTCGACGCTTTGCAGAAGACGTTGGGCCTCCTGATTTTTTTGCTGCAGCGTCTCCCGGTCGGCTGTGTTCTGAAAGCCGGCGGGAACCAGTGGATCGGTGGATTGACTATCAGACTCACGATCGTTCTTCGAACGACCACAGGCATGACTGATCAGGGCGACCGTTAACACAAGAGGCAGAGCAGAAGAAATGGGATAAGTCATGGTTCACTCCTTAGTGGTTACTCACAACTTTGTGTCTAAACCAAATTTTCTTATGCTGCTATTGTCTCAGTTTAGCGCCAGGTGTGCTTTTGGTAGGGATGCGGCAGGATTATCCGGCCCAATACGATTGCATGCCATGATTTCTCACTCGGCCTTGGCCTGGCACCTGAGTGATCAGTAAAAGAAAGCCGATCATATCACCGCAGGACATGAATACGTTGATAAGAGAGGCTTTCACCAGGATGGGATGAATCTCCAGTCCAAGCAACGCCAGACCTAAGGGCAGAAAAGAAATGACGATCAACGGCGCCAGCAGACAGGTCGCGAACCGCCGGCAACTCCATTCATGAGTGTATGCTGCGAAAAACAGAAAATACCTGGGCATGAATCCGACGACGGAATATGGAGTTCGGCCCATCCTGGGGTGAAGGATCAGGTGAATCCATTCACGCGGAACGATAACGGCCACGAAAATAAGGAAGGTTGACCCTGCGAAAAACGACTTGAAAAACTCCTTGCTCTGGATTTCAGGCAACGCAAGTGTCCAGAAAAAGTAAGTCACTCCAATCATCAGGATACCGCCGGGAATCGCCAGCAGATTCAGCCTGGCAGGTCCTGGTTCTTTCAGTTTCTTCCAGGTCGCCGGAATTCAGCCGTCGCCATCATAGGAGGGAAATTCGTTGCCAACATACCATTTCACGTTGAGTCGCTTCTGGGTCGCATGGTCTTGATTCACTGCCCTACCATGGAACGCCCTAAATGAGAGTTTCATGCAAAGCGATCACGATTCTTACAGCCTGTAAGTTCACTCTACAAAAAATAGGTCTTCGGCAACGAAATGATTAGGGAAAAAATCAGGAACAGGTCTTGCTCAGGGAATTTTAGAGCACCCCCGACTGGAGGCCGAAGATGCGCAAGCTATATCCCGTATTGGTTATTATTGTGTCTGCCTGCTCGGATAACTACGAGCCCAACTTTGAACGAAGTCCCATCCCGGCGGACAAAGCGGAATCTGCTGTCACGCGTCCGGAAGACGACGCGGACACCGACTCCAAAAATGCAGAGGAAAAACCAGCCCCGACTCCGGATATTCCGCCCGCCGAAACCCCGAAACCTGCTGTGACCCCACCCGTCGCCCCTGTGGAATTTGCGGTGGATCCCGAGACCTTGAGCTTTCCTGTCGTCTTTCATATGGGGGGCTCAGGCGTGTGGCAAACGGAAGAAAAATTACGCCCCGTGATTGCAGAAGCCCAGCGCATCCTGGCCCAAGCTAAAATTGAAATCCTGCCTACCTATACCAAGGACATGGCGACGACGGCTAATTTGGATGTCTATTTCGTGCCGGAAGTCCCCAACCAGCCTGGCATCAATGGCGTCAGCTTTGGCGGTGGAGCCGCTTTGGAAGTCTATGTCATCGATAATGTGGGATTAGGCAAGGTCAACGATTTACGCCCGGCAGATGCCCTGGCGCCGCGTTATTTTAAAGGCGCCAAGCCGGGTGACAAAGTTCCCGTTTCAGCCGAAGAGGCTGAGCAGGGACGCACGACAGCCCATGAGATTGGCCATCAGCTGGGATTGCCCCATCGTCAGGATACGACCAACCTCCTGGCCAGTGGAACCACGGGCTGGACTTTGAATGCCGCTGAGATTGCCACCGTTCGAGCCACAGCTACGGACAAGTTCAAAGCCAAATTTGTTAAGACTCTGAGCCCATAATGGGGGTCTAGTCTATCATCTTGAGATCCTGGCTATTGGCCTTACGGAGTTTGAGGCCCAAACGATCCAATATCGTTTTGTCAGCTGCCATTTTTAAAGCGATCAGATAGTCCACACCCAGCTCCCCCGGACTCACGCCATCTTCAATGATGGCGGTGATCTGTTCAGAAACCTGATGGGCCAGATCGCTATGATCGGGAAAGGCTGCGAAGGTGCAGAATCGCAGCTTGCTGGACACAAAATTTTCGATGCCGCATCGAAACGGAATCTTCATGCTTTGGGCACGCGCCACCCATAGCGAACCGAACGTATCGGCATTCAAGAGCTTATTATCGGTGAGCACCAGTACGGCATCCACTTTGCCATCGGCCTGCCCCTCCTTCAGATTCTTGTCGATGAAAGCCTGGATCGCGGCCGGCGTGTCGCCATCCTTTTCTGCATCAAGCCCGACCAGCTGGACACCTTCTCGTTCCAGCTGCACCTGAGCTTCTTGAAAGACTTTTTGAAACTGGCTTTTCCGATAAATGACCAGCACCCGACTGACTTTGGTATCGATCAGACTACGAAATTTCGTGAGAATGCTGAAGGCTGGGACTTCATAGGCGATGCCGCTGATCAGTTTGTCATCAGCCAGTATATGCTTTAAATTCAAGGCCATCGTCGCCGATCCCTTGAGACCAGCCAGGAACGGATCCTTGTCCTGATGGATCTGCTGCATCAGCTGCACCGATTTATTGTCGAGCAGGAGCACCGCGCGCGGCTTTTGCTTCAGGATCTCGCCTTTGTAATCCTCATAGCTGGTATCCGCTTTGACGATGAAGTTCTCCAATTGATAGGACTTCAAATCGCGCGTGATCGCCTCTTTGACTTCCTGCATGGCGCTGGAATTGGATCCGAGCACCAGGACTTTCTCTGCGCCCCAGAGTATCGGGCTGCCAAGGCAAAGAAGCAAGGCTGGGACGCATCTGACGAGCTTCAACATGGGCCATCCATCCAAAAGATTATTTTTCGATTTCAACAATACCATCGAATCCCAAAGCACTCAGGGTGGCTTTGGAGATTCGCTCGAATTTTTGAGCTTTCTTCTTATCGTAACCATTTTTTATGCAGAGGACCGGGTAATTGACTTCAATGGTATCGACCACTTTATACGTTCGCGTGGTGAATTCCTTTTTCAAATGCTCCAGATCCCTCGGGGAAATAACAATGTAATCGACGTTGCCAAGCGACAGCATGGGAAAGAGGTCAATCACCTTTCCGACCTGTTTGATGCGCTTGAATTTCTGACCTGCCATCAGGGACTCGACATAAAGCTTGATGTTCTTACGGCCGACCTCATCGACCATGCCGCCCACACCGGTCGCTAGTTTGGCTTTATCCCACTTGCTGTCGATGGAAATAATCGAGTACTTGAATGATTTCGCGTTGCCCAGCGTGAATTGGAAGACCGGCTCAAATTCAGGCAGGTATCGAGGCAGGACCGAGGGCAGGATGGCAAATTCATAAGGGTCTGAACCAAGCGAAAACGTGAAGTCCTCAAACCTCGCAAAGGCATTGGCCGTAATGCCGCTTAACGCGGGATCCCCGCCCAAGGTTTTCTGGATATCCCGCACTTCATGAGTGGTCGGATAATAAATAGCAATTCGTTCTGCAGCAGCAAGGGGCGACGTCAGAAGCAGAAAACTGAGCAGGAGCAAACGCATCTTGAACCTCATCATCAGCCGACCCGTCCCATACCATGCGAAACCTGAAAGCGACTCATCGGAATCGCAATCTCAAGTTGCGTGCCCGAGCCCTGGGCGACATTGCGAATCGCTATACGGCCGCCGAACTCCTGCACATATTTGGCAATAGAGGAAAGACCCACGCCCCGCCCACAGGTAAGACTGACTTCCTGAGCCGTGGAGAATCCATCCTGGAGCAGGGCCTCGGCAGGATGCTCTTCGAAATGCCTGGACAGCCCGCGTTCGCGAACACGCTGCCGAATTTTGTCGAGATCCAATCCAAAACCATGATCCTCGATCATCACCTGGACATTATCCCCTACGACTTGCGCTGACAGATTGATTTCCACATCCCGATGCGGGCGTCCTGCACGAATCGGTAAAGCATACCCATGGTCAATGGCATTATTCAGGGCGTGAATCAGAATAGCCCTCAGGGTGTCGATAAAATGCGGTGGCCAGGCGAGAATCTCATCATCGATGCTAATACGCTGCACGCGGAGTCTGGATTGAGCCGCATGCTCCAGCAGCACGGGAAGGCTCTGCGCCACCAAATGGAACAGACTGGTATCACCGATGGTCGCCGTCGGGGCGTTGGAATCGAAGCCAAATGCCATCTGCACGACATCCAGATAATGCTGCAACCAAATTTCAAAACTCTGGAGGCCTTCGCTGTCACCATGTTTGACCATCGTTTCCACTTCATGCACCTGGCTCGCCAGGCTGTCGAGACGAAGCGTACGGGCCGCACCTTTCATGGTATGCAGGTCAATCAAAGCGCTTTCGAAATCCTGGTGGGCGATATGGTTTTTCAGCAATTGCATGGACTCGCGCGCTTTCCGTAGGAAAGGGAAGACCCGCTCGCGAGGGGACCGCAGGACTTCGCTGACTGTTTGCATCAGGCGATCGTTTTGCTCACGTGCAGCCGCCACCTGCCTTTGCATTTCCAATTCCGCAGTCAGGTCTTTAATCACCAGCATAACACGCGAGACCTGATCATCCTGCATGATCGGATTCCAGTCCATGGAGAACGTGCGCGCTTCCTGATCGCGTGCGACCTGGAACTGGCCACGACGCGGCAGATGACTGGCATTGGCCATGTAACTCAAGTCTTCCTGGCCGATGCCGATCTTGAGCGATTCGACAATGCGATCCTTATGATCGTTGTCGAGCCTCAGGGGACTTAGAACGACATCCTGCAGCGTGGCACCAGCCAGGGATTGGCTTTTCGTTGCGAACAGCTTATCCATATAGGGCGAGTACTGGGCGTCGATCGTGAGACTGGCGTCGATCGTAACGATGCCCAGTTCGATATTGTCCAGGATCTCCTGCATTTTGGCTTTTTCAAAGGTGATCTGCCGCGTACGCTCATCAACAAGGCCCTGCAGGTTGCTGGTGAAGGTGCGTATTTTCTTGCGCATGATCTCAAAGGCTTCCGCCAGCTCGCCGATTTCATCATCGGATTTTACGGTCACCGGTTGCTCGTAGTCGCCCTGGGAAATGACCTGGGCGGCATCGCGCAGCTGCCGCACAGGCTGTGCGAGAAGTTCCGCCTTCCGACGGCTGTGACGAATCGAAAAGAGCAGCACGCAACAGGACGAGGCGAGGATGACCAGTAATCCAAAAACCTCAAAGCGCCGACCTATGGCTGCGATGGCTCGCTTGGCCTCAGTGTTGGCCGCTATCGTTTTCTGAAGCGCTCGTTCAGCTTTCTCATGTTCTGCGGCGATCACACGATCCATGCGATCAAGACTGATCACATAGCGGATGTAACCGATGGCCTCGCCATCCTGTTTCAGACTGGCAAGGTCAGCACTGTCCTTATCATAAATCGGCGCGATGGCTTCCAACGCGCGTTCCTTGTCGATGAAAATTTCCTGGACGAAATAGCCTTCGGCATCGATCAGCCTGGCCAGGCTTGGATCCGGCACAACCAGGTCGGGCCCGTCCGGGCGCGGCACGATCCAGGATTGATTGGCCTGATCGTAGCGCGTCCGTGGATCACAGCCATTGGGGAGTTGACGGGAGGCTATCTGCCAGGCTTTGATTCCCCCCTTCTGCACGCTGAAAAAACTCACATGCAAGAGCTCGGGATCCAGATGGTACGAATCGACGATAAAGCGGCGAATGAAGCTGGCCGAGTTTTCCAGAAAAGGTGTCTGGAGGGTCGGAACATCGTGCTCCACGATGCTCTTCATCTTGGACAGCGTGGTCTCCTGAATGAGCTGCGCGACCTGCTCCTCATTGGCTTTGGAGTTGGCCGTCATCTCATGAACCAGTTTCTGGGCACGCTCATCGGTCATGTCCATGAAGCTGTTGAGCAGGCGATTGACAACCATCATCACCACGAGGAGCGTGATCGACGAAACCAGGAGAATGCCCTGAATGGACAAACCGGCAATCTTCTTTTTGAGCGAATTCACGTGGCCTGTTCCTTGGCTGAAGTTCTATTCCACGGTCTCGAAACCGCTCCCGTCGCTGTTGACTTTCCAAAGCGTGAAATTCGCTACGACATCGCCTTCCGCGGTAAAGTTCACATTCCCGGAAGCACCTTCGTAGTTGATAGCCTGACCCGCATTCAGCAAGTCAACAGCCTTGGCGAATTCGCCTGCATTGATGACCGTATCGTTGCCATTGTCCTTGGAGACGTCGATAAGGTTGTCGATGATCGCCTGTGAGGTGTTGGTCCTGACTTGAGCCATCGCCAGGGCCATCAAATAAAGCGCATCATAAACGTTCTCGGTGTACTGGGTGGGAAGTTCTTGAACTTCCCCTTCAAAGCCTTCCACAAAATGCATGTAGTTGGGTCCAGACGAGGATTGGGCTGCCGATCCGCGCATTTTCCTGGCTACATCAATATTAGCGTTTTTCAGAAAGGAAGGCGAATAGTTGCCATCGCAGCCCCAATACGTCAGCTCCGGTTTGGTGTGGGCGGCGATTTCCGTGGTGATAGCCGCTGAATCGATTTCATAACCAAAGATCATGACGGCGTCGCCTGCCGACAAACCGTTCAGGATCTGCGTGACTTCGGTGCCGAAGTCCTTGCTTTTGCCTTCGGTATAACCGACTTTGGCCAAAACCGTACCGCCCAGGCTGGTGAAAACTTCCTCAAAACGTGCCGCGAGGCCCTTACCATAGGCGTTGTCTACATAGATAACCGAGGCTTGACTGGCACCGGCTGCTTTCACTTTTTCGGCCAGGAATTTGCCCTGGAAAGCATCCGAGGTCACCGTGCGCCAGACTGTATTGTTATCAACGAGTTCACTGATCACCGGCGACGTCGAAGCACCGGAAATCAAGGGAACATTAGCAGCAATCGTGACATTATTGGCAACGGCCAGGGTCATCGACGAGGCCAATGAACCGATGACGCCGACCACACCCTCGTTGACAAGTTCATGTGCAGATTGGGTGGCAACGCCTGTATTGAGTTTGTCGTCCTTACGGATCAATTCAATCTTCTGCCTGTTCACCCCACCGGCGTTGTTGATTTCCTGCGCCGCGAGTTCGATTCCAAAGTACATGCTGCGGCCGAAGGTCGCGAGGGATCCCGTGAGGCTGGCAATGACCCCAAATTTCAGGGAGTCCGAGTCCAGTTCATAAGGGTCTTTTGTCATATCGCGCAGGACATGGCTCCGAAAGCGAAAATCAGGAAGACCGACAACTGTTTTTTTCATAGACATAACGCCCTTCAAAGTGTGGCTGAATAATTAAGGATCAGGCTGCGGCGACGGCCGGGTATATCCACACCCCCGAATCCGGGATCGGCATATTTTTTATCCAGGAGATTATCGATACGAAGATTAAAGGATTGGTCGAAGGATCCGAGTTTAAAAGGCATGAAGACACTGGCACCAACCAGTGCATAGCTCTCCAGCTCGTAAGGCTCCACGCGGTTTTCCAGGATATTATTCCTGGTGGCCCGACGTTCCGTCACATGCTTGACCTTCAATCCCGGCTGAAACAGGCCAAAGGCCTTGGACACCCAGGCAATATTGGTGACCATGGCTGGGTACATGGCGGTCGGCGTATCCGTTTCTCCGACGAAAGGCTCATCAGCCCTATCGATCGAATTCTGATAGCTGAGGTTACCGCTCAGCTGATTGCGATCAAGCACAGCCTTGACCTCCAGCTCCGCACCGTTGGAAACCTGCTTGCCAATGTTCTCTGGCCTCTGGTTGGCGCCGCGTGGCACAAGCTCCACCTTTTCTTTCACTTCCGTGTGAAACACGGAAATAGTGGCCATAAGATTGGCCAGGATGGGATGACCGAATTCCGCTTCGATGGTTGACGCCGTTTCGGGCTTAAGTTCATCGTTCCCGATGATTTCGCCCGAATAGAGCGGCTGCGCATAAAGTTGACCAGCAGCTGGCGCTTTGTACGAAGTTCCGCCCAGAATCTTGAAGTGGCTGTTGGTCAGCACGCTTTTCACGACCCCAATCCGGTAGTTGACCGTGTCTTCATAAATTGAATGATCATCCTTCCGCACATTGAGCGTCAAGCCATAGCCGCTGACTTGACCTGTGTACTGCAGATAGTACCCGCGGTTGGCAAAGGTTTTCTTCTTCTGCACCCCCGACGAAGCTGTTTCATCGCCCGTGCTGGTGCTCACGGTATAGATCGTGGGCAATTGAATATCGTCACTGGTCGCGTCGAATCCGGCTGTGATGGAATCTTTATCGGTCAGCGCATAATGGAGCTCCAGACCGTAGTCCCGTCCCGTATAGCCGACATCCCGTCTGGGATAACTGCCCTATGCACCCGAGGAAAGCCGCTCGTCATCCGAGGGCGCTCCCGACGAGACGGCTACCGAAACATGGACGCCCAGTTTATCATTCACACGATAGTGGGCTGTGGCTCGGGCAAACTTGTTTTCCATGATGATGTGGTTTTCGTGACTTAAAGTCCCAAAATCAAGGAATTCTCCATAGGCGTCCTGGCGATTGTAGTTCGCCAGCATTTCAATCTTCAGAGCTTCATTGACCTGCATTTGATAGCACGCAATCAGGGATCGCGGTTGGCTGGTGTCGCTGGACGAGGTTTTATCCGCGAAATTGCCAGCGTTCGGTGAACTCGCGGGCAGTTCCAATCCGGAACGATCGTAGCTTTGAAAAGACGCTGCGACCATGCCTTCCCAACTTTCACTCCCGCTCGAACCGATCAGCTCAAGCCCACCGCCCTGGTCACCTTTTGAAGCCCCTACGTTGGCGTGTGCTTCAAACATCCTGTTGCGCGCCTTGCCTTTTCGGGTGATGACATTGATCACGCCCAGAAATGCATTCGCGCCATAGAGCGCAGACGCTGGACCACGCACGATCTCGATGCGGTCGACAGCATGGATCGGTATGAGCTCGGGCCCAAGGAGCGCCGTGGTGTCCGCCCGAAACGAAACAGGCTGACCATCGATCATAACCTTGACGATACGGCTATAGGCACGCAAGCCCCCGTTGATCCCACG
>NZ_DASQYZ010000380.1:0-29614 GCF_035638955.1 Oligoflexus sp.
AGCGTGGTCCTAAACTTCTGATTCCACAGGAGCAGGTCGGGATCAACATCCCGGTCACACGGCAATCCATGTATGTGCTTGGATAGAAAAGTACACTAAACTCTTTTTATGACTGTCTCAAAATAGCTGATTTATTCCGTCTCGATTACCGGCATCAGTCGTTACATCCATCAGTTCCTGAGACCAAGGTTGCGTAAAAGCATTCCCAAATAAGGGAGGAGCGTCAATATCAAGGAAAACAATCATGGGACGATTACGGAACTTATTAATTGCACCCGCCAAGATGTTGCGTACATCTAACCTAGCTTTTCCTGCATGAAAATCATTAAAATCAAGCTTTAATAGGCGATTCCTCTTTTTTGCTTCAACATCGAATTCAATTCCCGTAGCTTTATGACGAGCCACAAATTCGGGATGCTTAGCGGAATTGTCTGCTTCATCTTCATGAGTGACCGTGAAACCAGCACGAATGCAAGTTGCTGCAACGAACAACTCGTATCTGGCTCCAGAAAAATGTTCGAGGCGTTTAAGCCGTCGAATTATTTCTTCCTGAAGTTTCAGATTGTCTTGAAGTACGTAAAGATCATACGCTAATGTCAGATATGCATGCATGGCCCCATTGGGTTCTAAGTAAATTAAATCACCTTCTTGTTTTGCATACTTTCTCTCAAAGTCGTGCATTTCTGTTGCCCATTTGCACATAGGATTGCGCTTGTCGATGGTTTTCGTAAACTCTTTCTTCCACCAGTCAGCCCCCATTGTTATCTTCAAGAAATCGAATAGGAAATCCACAAATGTTTTCCAATTTGATTGCCAATAGAGCATGCTCCCTACCGCTATAAATTTTTGACCATTGAAATCACAATTGACGATGGGCCTGACAAATCCAAATACATTCTCGTGCTTGAGTTTCTGGGTAATGCCTGTTGCTACCTGGGAGTGCATTTTTTCAATAGCAGCTTCGTCGTTTTTGAGACAACAGCGTTTGTACTTTTTGCCACTTCCGCATCTGCAAAGCGCATTTCGCTTCATGTCGACCCTTAATGTTATGCAGGATTACCTAAGTTCTATTCTGCGAACCTATTTGTATCGGACTAAATCATGGTTTAACAGTTTTAGTCAGTGCTATATGGAAAATCCCGCTTTTCAATATCTCAATCGCAAACTTTTATGCTTCCAAGAATAAAGGAATGAGTTTCCATCGGTATCGAGGTGACACAGAAATTGGTTTCGCTTGGTATACCCATTTTGCAGAATAAACATCAAAATCAGGCGCTATCCGATATTTTACTGGGTCTATGAGAGAATCAACTACCAAAGGACGCAAGCCTATCCAGACCGAAATAAATAGCCAAAGGAATTTGAATGGATAGGAAAGGCTTCCGCAGCTTTCGAGAAATAGAAAAGCCTCAAAAATTTACTATCCTAAGAATTTTACTGAGATATTTAAAGCTGGAACGTCTCTTGTAAAGCCAATCATAGAACTGTCGGCTTCTTCGAACCAATCAGAGGGTTGCAGCTGGATTTCTAAGGTGATTTTATGTGCCGTGTGCCAATGCGAAAGATCATTGCTCTTGAGAAGGTGGCAAGCATTTTTTCCGCCAAAATATCACTCTTCAAATTGGCTACGTTAAACATCAGGCAGAAATCCCGCGCAAGTTCACGCGGAATATCCCATGTCCGACTCCGAGCCCCGTGGGTATGTTCTTTCTTCTAAGACGTATAGTGTAGCTTCTACTGGGGCTTCGATTTCTTACCTTGCAGACGCCGAACATAATATCCCATCGTCAGCCCCTCTTCTCGGAGTCACCTTCGACAATTCAACGCAGGAATTTTAATCAGGGAGACCATTGACGCCACCGTCCGAATCGGACGATGGTTTTTGAAGCAACATAGCGGATATGTCAGGAATCTGGTGGAGGTTAGCGGGATCGAACCGCTGACCTTTAGAATGCAAATCTAACGCTCTACCAACTGAGCTAAACCCCCTCAGGAAGTTGTAGATTTGCCTGAATTCCTTCCACCTGGCAAGAACTTTTTTCAGTGATGCGTATCGGACGAAGCATTGGCTTTCAGCGCCGCCGCGTCTTTGAAGACATCATCCACTTTAGTAATGGTGATGGCCGACGCCGGGATATTCAGCTTCATGGCGCCAATCAGCTTATCCTCGTCCAGCAGCTCTTTGGGTTTTTCACCGTCGTACTTCACCGTGGACACGGTATCGGCTACCAGGCGCTTCTTCAAGCCTTCCGCGTCCTGAGTAATCATGACGATGCGCAAATTCTGAGCAGAAAAATGCTTCCGAATGGCTTTGTTCACATCATCGAGCGTCAGCTTGCTCAGGCGGTCGCGCATGAAACTTGTATATTCCGGCGTGCCGTACCATGCGGAGTCCAGAGCGTAACCGATCTGCTGATCCTGGGTGGAGGTGGTGACAAAGACGTTTTTACTCAGGTACTCGCGGGTTTGTTCAAAGTCGTCCTGGCTCAAACCGTTTTTAATCATCCGATCGAGTTCATAAAGAGCAATCCGCAGGGCATGATGAGCATTTTCTGGCATCACGGGGCGAATCCAGACTTCAAACAGCTGCGCCTGGCGCACGATGTTAGGGCTTGGGAAGAAGCTGTACATGCCGCCTGGGAAAGCTTCAATATAGGCATAATCCCCATAGTTCATCCCGCGCACTTCACGAATGCGCTCATAAAGATGCGACATCGAACTCCGATGTTCACCCAGCCAGGACCGAGCCAGCCAAAGGGCGGCAAAATCAGGATGCGCACGGGTCACTTCAATCGGTGTCCCAAACGAAATCGCGGTAGCCCGGGTATTCTTCTCGATTATGTTGACTTCCAGTCCCTTGGGTTTATGACCTACGATGCTTTTCGCAGGGGACAGGGCTGGGCCTTCAGGCAATTGGCTGAGTTCCGATTGCA
Source organism: Oligoflexus sp. (assembly GCF_035638955.1). Taxonomy (GTDB): domain Bacteria; phylum Bdellovibrionota_B; class Oligoflexia; order Oligoflexales; family Oligoflexaceae; genus Oligoflexus. The sequence continues at coordinate 2,934 of NZ_DASQYZ010000380.1, forward strand.
AGAGGGCGATTGTCTCGTCCGTGATATCACCGTTCACCGCAATGGTTACGTTGCTGCGGGTGTAGGCTTTCTTCACAAAGTTTTTCACATCATCCAGTGTGATGCTCTCCAGACCTTGCACTGTGCCAATGGCCGGATGACCATAGGGTGTGCCGGCAAAAATCCATTCCTGCAGACGCTCCTTGCCCAGTTCCTCTTCATTGTTGGTTCGCAGGCTGTTTTTCAGGTTATTCAGTTGCACGGATTTCAGACGCTGGAAATCCTCGTCCCCGAATCCTGGGGCTTGCAAACTCGGCGCCAGAAGGCCGATGACCTTCTGCACATGATCCTTATGCGTTTGAATCGTAAAGGTGGTCACTTCCTTGTCCGGCAGGTTGCCAAAACCAGCGGCCATGGGAAAGAGAGCCTTCTGCAGCTCGTCGTAGTGATAGCGCTGGGAACCAGCCTCGGTGATCATCGAGGACGCAAGATAAGCCAGGCCTTCCTTGCCGGCAGGATCCTGGGCGGAACCGACCTTGAATTGAAGCTTGATATTCAGCAGAGGAATTTTGTTTTTCTGCGCGATCACGGGAATATTGGCCTTCCTGGTCGGGGCCGGCTGCAAGGAGGCCAGGGCCGGAAGCTTGCCGGTATTGTCCGGAATAGGATCCTTCGACAGGGTGGAGACCACAAGGTTAGTGTCGGTAAAATATTTCTGCGCGGCCTTCTGGACGTCCGCTGGTGTGATGGTGGAGCTCTGCACAAAATATTGATTCAGAGTGTCATACTTACGGTCATAACGGACAAAGGAAGCCAGAGTTGATGCGATGCTTTCGGTGTTATCGAGGCGACGCGCAAAGCCATAGCGAATATTGGAACGCATTTCATTCAAACGGTCGGCGCTGATGGGCTCGACCAGCGACCTGGCAAAGACTTTCATGATCGCGTCGCGAACATAGGGCACGTCCTTGGGATCTTTGACCATCGCATTGACGGCAAACAGATCCGGATCCTGCGAACTCGACGAACTGGCGCCTAAACGGGTCACCTTCTGCTCATCGATCACGAGCTGCTTATAGATATCCGAGGTTTCACCAAAGGCCACATCAAAGAATAAATCCAGGGCTGCGTAATCCTTGTCCTTGATGGAAAAGGCAGGCCCATGAAAGGCCACTGAAATCAGCGACAGGGTGGGACTGGTCCAGGGGACATGCACGTAAACCGGACCCTTGCTGGGCGGCTCTTTGGGTATGTTCACCTTGTAAGAACCCGGTTTCCAGCTGCTCCAGTATTTTTCCACCATTTTCATGACCTTGGCCGGCTCCACATCACCTGCCACGATAATCGCCGTGTTTTCCGGACGATACCAGCGATCAAAGAAGACTTTGGAATACGCATACTGGTTGGGCATGTCCTCGATGTCTTTGATAAAGCCCATGGTCGTATGTTTATAGGTGTGGGTGGTAAAGGCCTTGTCTCGGGTCACTTCATAGAGTTTGGACATGGGGTTGGCGCTGTTTTTGTTATATTCGCCCAACACGGCTCGTGCCTCGGTTTTAAAAGCCGATTCCGGATACTCCAGATTCTGGAAACGGTCGGCTTCGATTTTCAGCATCAAATCCAAATCATCTTTGGCAAAAGTCGTATGATAGTTGGTGTAGTCATTGGTCGTATAAGCATTCTGCCGGGCTCCCATTTTGGTGAGATAGCCCTGATAAACTTCGGGCGGCGTGTTTTTAGTTCCGCGAAACATCATATGTTCAAAAAAATGAGCAAAACCGGTTTTGCCTTCTTCCACTTCGTTGCGTGAGCCTGTCAGCACAGGAATCTGCAGCGAAACCAGGTTGGGAAAACCGGTAGGAACGACGATCACTTTCAGGCCGTTTGGCAAGGTTTTCTCTGTCACAGCGAAGGGCATGATGGTGTCCGCTTTGGTCGTCGGTTTCGCCGGCGTAGCGGCCTTTATCAGGCCTGGTGTCAGGACCATGAGCAAGGGCAGGATGCGGAGTGCAAGTCGCATTTTCAAGTCTCCTTCAGAGATTCTCAAGCCTTTTCATCTAGCACAAAGGCCTGTTTGATCCCAGGCTTTTCAGCGGCGGCCATTTATGAAAAACTGGATTGGGTGAAAACCTGCCGTGGAATCGGGTCCGCCTTACGTCAACCCGATCTTGTTCGGTTTCCGGTCTCAAGGCCCACTTACGAGGTTCGGGTTTATGGATAAGGACTTTCGCACCTACTTTGCCAGCAAGCCGGGATTGATTCATCTCAACAACGCCGGCCTTTCACCGTGCAACATCAAAGCGGAAGCCATCGTGCATCATTGGGTGGAACGCTTACGGCGGGAAGGGGCGTTTTGCAGCAGCGCTTACCTTGAAGCTGTGGAAGATGCCCGCCATGATCTGGCGCAATTTTTGGATGCCGAGACGGGGTCGATCGCATTTTTTTCTGGCACTTCGCACGCGGTCAGCCAGCTGTCCTTCCCAATCGAGCTGCAGGCGGGCCAGGAAGTTCTGATGTGGGAACAGGAATATGGATCCCATCTTTTTCCGTGGCAGGAAGCCTGTCGACGTTCGGGAGCCCAGCTGATCCTTGCCGAATCCGCCACCGATCTCGGTACACCGGTGGAACGCCTGTTGAGTCGAGTGACGGACCGAACGCGGGTCATTGCCGTATCCTGGGTGCAGTTTCAAACCGGTGCCTTGACCGAGCTTCAGCCTTTGGTGGAACTGAAAAAGCAGCGTGATCTGTGGATCGTGGTCGACGGCATCCAGGCCATTGGCGTTCGTCCCTTTTCGTTTCGAGCTTCGGGCATTGATGCCCTGGTCGGTGGTTCGCATAAGTGGATGACGTCGCCTGTGGGGACGGGTTACCTCTGTATTCAACCGGAACGCGCGCGCCTGCTCAAACCCCATAACGTGGGAGCGGCTACCTATGATACCGGTGATGACCCCACTTTACGGGATGCTCCATTAAAACCAGATGCCCTGCGTTTTGAATCAGGTTCGAGGCCGGTGCTTGAAATCCTGGCCCTTGGAACGTCAGCGCGTTTGATTCAGACTCTGGGTCCCGCTCGGCTTCTGCAAAAAAGTTTGGAATTGAGCCAGGCTCTGGCGGACGGACTGAAGGATTTGGGATATCAAGTGGCCCGACCCAATGGTCCAACGCTGACGACGCCGATCGTGAACGTCACGGCGGGTCCGCGGACAGCGTTAAAAGATTTGGATGCCATGAGTCGGGCACTGGTGAAATACAAAATCAGTTTTGCGAGACGGGGTCCCGGCCTTCGACTGTCGCCGCATGCTCACAATAATCGCGATGATATTCATGAAACTCTGCGGGTATTTGCCGGAAAAGTGCGGAGCGGCTTATAGTTCGCGGTCTTCGGTGCAGGTGGTGCGTACGGCGCGACAGCGTCCCGCGTCGGGATCCTGAAGGCATTGCTCAACAGCTTTGCGTTCCATGGCAGCCAAGGCCTCAGGGCTATGCCTGACTCCTACCAGCTGGGCCCAACCCCAGTGCCCACGACGATCCACAGCCCAGGCAATGCAACCATCCTGAACAGTGGCGACGGCAAAGCAGTCCTGGCCGGGTCTATTTTTGCGACAGGTTTGAATCGCCTCCTGCAAGGCATCGTTGAGATTGCCATCCGATGTCACATGCATTTCCCGCAGCGTATCATAAGTGGATGCGATCACAGCCCACTGTGCGGCATTTGCTTGTTCCATCATCAGCACAAATCCCAGCATACAGAAGCGGGAGCACCGCTTCATCACGGATAACATATCCAGAACTCCCATGAATGACTTTTGTCTATTATGCAGTTTTTATTTTCATGATGGCAGATGTCGGCATTAAATAAATAAACTTCAGTGCAAGACACTGACTGACCGTCCAGATATATTGTTGGGAGTGTTTCGTTTCGTTTATCAAAGAGGTTGATGCATGCGTTTTATAGTAAGCTTGCTGACTGGCCTTGTCCTCTTCAGCTGTCGCACCACCAAGGAAGAAGACAAGCGATTCTTTGCGGAAAGTAAAGGTTCGAATGATGGCCTGCAGGGTGTGGCGGTGACACCGCTGCCGAAACCCGTCCCAGGCACACCTGTTCCCACTTTGCCTGAACCTGCCGATCCTTTGGAAAAAGGCGCGTTTTATGGAATGTGTAAGGCGAAGGACCAGCTCACATCCCAGCAGGCTCTGACTGTGAAAGCGCTGCTGGCTGCTGTGCATCAGAAAGATTGTTTGGCAGGAGAACGCTGGCTGCGTGACCAACGCAATAAAACAGTGATGATAGAAAGCGAAGAGTTGGTTGAATTACAAACCCTCACGCTTTTTCAAAACTATCCGCACGTTCGGGATGTTTATATTAGAATCGCTAAGGGCGTGGACCCGGTCTGTCCCTTGCGATTGCCACAGACTTGTCATTTTTCGCTGGATGAGTTTTGAGCCAAAGGCAAAAGGCCAACGCTGGTGAGTTTGAGCCAAAGGCAAGGCCAACGTTGGATGTGTTTCAACGCCCTCCTTACTCGAGCAGCAGACTGCAACAGGTCAATGCCCCATCGGCCTTGATCAGCTCGCTCATGTTGAGCTTCTCAACCTTCAGTTTGCGGGCGGCAGCGGCTTGGAGCAGAATGGATTCGCTCTGTGGAAAGCCGTCCTGAATGAGAACCGTGTTATCGATCCGGACTACATTGGCGGCCACAGCATCCGGCAGATAGAGGGCCTGGGCCTTGGGGAGCGCCTGCAGAATGTGTTTGGCCATCGACCGTGCGGCGGGATCATCCGCGACCAGGAGCGTCTCATCATCCAATGCTGAAAGCACGGATTTCAGATGAAGACCTGCGGCCACAGGCAGCGCAACGACGCGATCAGGAAACAATTCTTTCAGCTGCGTAATGGCTTCTGCATTGGTTCGTTTCGAAAGCCCGACAAAAATTTTTCCATCCATCTGCAGCACATCACCTCCGTCCAATGTCGCCGGTTCGGTTAAGCGGTGCAGGCGCAGCGCAGGTTCAATCTGCTGCAATTTTTGTAACACAGACGAGACAGCCGAACTTTCCCCACGTCGGCTATCGGCGCCGATACGGGCGATAACGGCGACCGATTCAACCAGGATGGCTGTATCTTCAATAAAACAGGAATCAGGGTAGCGTTCATCGGCCGGTACAACAATCAACTGGCCGACGAGTTGCCGCAAAACCGCGGTGTAACGTTCGTGCTGGTCATGGGCCAGTTTCACATCCAGGGGGACAGGCTGCTGCTGAAGCGCCGCAGAGAAAGATTGCGGCAAGGGGCGAACCAATGCATAGCGCCTTTGGTATGACATGAACGATGAGTCTCCTAAGCTTTCCGGCTTAAATGCTTGTCAATTTTTGAGATGAGTTCATTGAAATCGATGGGTTTGGTGCAGAGTTCGTTGAATCCGTAGTGGCTGAAATCCGTTGACGTTACCATACAGGCGGTCACAGCAATGATGGGCAGGTTCTCGAATTCGGCTTTCAAAATACGGGTGGCTTCGATGCCGTCCATAACCGGCATATTGATGTCCATCAGGACCAGGTCGGGCATGCCGCTCAACGCCATTTCCCTAATCTTCTCGACGGCTTCAGATCCATCCGCAACGTCGATGGTCACAAAACCCTCACGACGCAGGCGACGACCGAGTATGGCTTTATTCATCTCCTCGTCATCGGCGATCAGTAGTAGGGCTTTGCTTCGTTCCATGGGTAACATGTACTCCATATTTTCCGACCATCCAGCTTAACGGTTAAAATTCATGGCAAATTTACCGCGAAAACTGATAGTTGGGTCATGAAGTCCATCCCTTCCGCAAAGTTTGAGGCCACCTAGACCGCTCATGAGGTTTGGGTGACGGCTTTGCGAGGCTCGCCTTCATCCTGTTCTGAATAGTCCATCGCCAGTTCACCCGATAAGAGCCGTCGGGCAATCTCGCGTTGTTCGATCAGAATTTCTTCCAAATGCGGGATCTGTGTCAAGGGATTGGCCAGGACCACGCGAAAGACATTGATGAGCTGGCCATGAAAACGGGCAGGTTCCAGCGCGGTACGTGAGACAAATGACGTCCCACGATCGCGCTGTTCTTTCTGAATGGTAATAGTCAAACGGTTGAGGTGGGCGTTGATGTTGAACAGTTCCTCTTTGGAACAGGTCGCCATAAAGCGCCGTACATCAGCCGGGACAAATCGATAGGTCAGAAGATTAAGCTCCGGCTCGGATATCAACTCAAAGTCTTCGGTATTCTTGATCATGGCGGCAAAGGTCCGCGCCTTTTCAATACCGCCGTCGATCAGCAGCTCGTAGCCCTTGCGGCCCATGATACGGAGGCCCGAGTGGACCAGCATAGCCATGCCCGGCCGCGATCCTTCGAGGGTCATACGGCCCAGATCGCGCGAACCCTTACGGATGATATATTCCGCATAGTGCGCGACCAGCGTCAGGGACTTATGGTCCTTGAACAGGGCCATGCCAGCGCCCATCGGCACATAAAGCTGCTTATGCGCGTCAAAGGTCACCGAATCGGCCCGCTCGATACCTTTCAGAAGGTGTTTATATTTTTTGGAGAAGAGGGTCGGGCCACCCCAGGCGGCATCGACATGAAAATGAATATCGTGGGCTTCACAGATATTGGCCAGCTCATCCAGAGGATCGACGCTCCCGGTTTCCGTCGTGCCCGCAATACCCACCACGGCGATGATAGCAATGCGCTGCTTCTTGCAACGCTGGATCGTTTCCACAAGCTCCGAGACGATGATTTTATTATTAGTATCGGTGGGAATCGAAATCAAATTGCGGCGGCCGATGCCTAAAAGGTTGGCGGCTTTTTTCAGCGAATAATGCCCACGTCGAGACACAAGGATCGCGGCCCCCTGATACCCATAATGCTGCATGGCCGCGAACAGACCTTCTTCACCAATGCCTGCAAAATCCTGCTGCGGACGGAACAGACGATTGATGGCCACCCATAGGGACGTGAGGTTGGCGATGGTGCCGTCGGAACAGAAAGCTCCCAGCGCACTGCCCGAATATTGAATATTTTCTTCATAAAACGGTTGATTGCGATTGTAGATCAGCCGGTGCAGCATGCCGAGCACCTGACGTTCGAGCGGCGTGAAGGCCTTGGATGTCTCGATTTTTACGAGGTTTTGATTCAGGGCGATCATCATCTTGGACAGCGGCAGCATAAAATAGGGCAGGGCTGAGGTCATGTGACCTATGAAACGGGGCGAAGCCACGTGCACCGATTCAGCCACCACATTCTTGAGCAGGAAATCCGCTTGTTCCGACACAAAAGTAGGTTCTTCGGGAATCTGCGAATCCAGAAAACCTTTTTCCAGCTCATTGGGTGCGATGACATGAGAAACAATATGCTCTTTCAAAAAACCATCGAGGTTTTCCGAAATCTGCTTTTCAATTTTGCCGAGCGTGCTGTTCTCGCTCTCTGGAACCGTGAAGATTCGGAGCAAACTCTCGTAGGTGGCTTCGGGGTGCACGGTTTTGTTTTTCTTCTTCACAGGCCCACTCATCGCGTTAAAATGACTGAAAAACTGACTAACATCCATAGCAGCTTGCGGCAGCGGCATCAACATCTTGGAACTTAATTACATATTCCGGAAGTCGCTTTAGTGTAAGGCACCAGGAGACCGGGTGCCATTAGCCCCAAGCTCAGCCAAAAGGTCTTCGAGTTCTTCATCGACTCGTTTGAAACCTACGTGAAGTTGCAGGCTGTGCCCTTGCAGATTGCGGTGCAGAACCTCGCCCGTGGCGACGACGAACCCGGCCTCGGGGCCGACAGCACTGAGTTGAATGTTCAGTGGTGCACCGACGGGAAAGAGCTCACTCAGGTCCGCCGGCGAAAAAATAAAATCGTGTTCCAGGTAATCGAGTTCTGCGATGAGTTCCCGATGAGAAATGCGGCGACCGCGAGCGCGGATCAGCAGACGAAAGGGTTGGGCGCGCACAATGAAATGCACCGATCCTTCGTAGTGCCACCAAGATTCTTTAGCTGTGAGGCTGGGGCCTTGTGGATCCATATGCGAAATCGACGCTCCAGGGTGTCTGCCAAATTCGATCGAAAGCTCCGAGTATAGATCAGACAGCGCCCGACTGAGAATCGAATTCCGTCTCGCCAGTTTCCGGCTCCTGATCTTCCGTAAGTTCCTGAATCGCGCTCCCTGGTTGGCTTCGCGGTCCATTATCACGGCCACGACGCCCACGCCCATTAGCAGCATCCTGACGGAGTATGCGAATGATCGCTTGCGTCACATCGCGACGGGCCAGGAACTGAAAATGTGAAATGTGATGCATGGCAACCGGTGTCACATCGCTGGGATGTTCAAAAATGGCTTTGGGCCCGGACGAAACTTTGTCCTTGTTCGAGTAGAAACTATAAATCTTGAGTCCGTTCACGGGTGGACTCTTGTGCAGCTCCTTCAGAAAGTTTGAACCAGGTGCCATCTGCCATACGTCTTTAAAGAAGAAGCCAAAGGGTGTGACCATGGCCAGATAGGTGAGCCACGTTCCTTTAAATGGGGTGCCGAGGGTGATCAGTCGGTCGCAATATTCCGAACCTCCCATCCGCAGGAGCCACCACATGGCGACGAGACCGCCTTTGGAATGGGCCACGATGTGGACCTTTTTAAATCCATAGCGTTTCATCTGGCGCTGGATTTTACGGTCGATAAAGTCGGCTGTTTCCTTAATACCGCGAGTGAAAAATACCCCAAGCGAGCCGCCGAGGTTGAAGCTCATTACTTCGAAACCACGGCTGGTCAGCTGCGTTTCCATCACATTGAGCGTCTTGCGTGACGAACCAAAGCCATACAGCAGAATGATCGGAATTTTATCCGATGAATACTGGTGGCGTTTGACGATTTCGTTATTCACCCGGGCTTCGTACAGGAGCTCGTAATACACGCGCTTGAGGCGGGTCCATAGACTGCTGCCTTTTTTACGGGAAATAAACTCATAAACCAGCAAAGGCAGAAGAGTGATAAAGCCAAAAACCGCGATATTGCGCAGGCCGCGCATCATCACTTCATCACTGGCGGGTTCACCGAAACTGGCAAAGAAGAAAACTTCGGGAATGGCGCCGATCAGGGTGAAAACGAAGACGCGTTTCGCATGAAAGTCGCCCATGCCGTAGAGCAGGGACATCAAATCAAAGGGAAAAAGCGGGATAAAACGGGTGACAAAAATCACCTTATAATCCTGGGTTCGGAGCAGCTGCCAGGTGGAAGGCAGGTTCGCGCTGAGCCACGGTCTTACGATTTTCTTACCAATAATATGGCCAGGATAGTAAACCGCCATGGCTGAGAGCGCAGCCCCCAGGACGGTCAGAACCGAGCCCCAGAAGGGTCCAAAGCTGGCGCCACCGATATAGGCGGCCTGCATGAGCGGCGAAAAGAAAAAGGGTCGGACAACGGACAGGATAAGAAAACCGGTCCGGGTCCAGATCGTATCTTCAGCAAAGCACTGGGTCAGTGAGTTATCACAAATGGTAACCCAGAAAAGATAGCCTATGCTCCAGAGGCAAAGCATAATGGCCACTTCGATGGTCAGCGCGATTTTGAACTGCCTCGACAAAATTGGATCCTTTGTAGGGTTCTCTGCCAACTTGACAAAAGCTGTGGGGAGAGCCTACTCTGCCGTTCGATTGAGGTCCTGTTATAATGATAAATTAGGGTGAGGTGACTGGGATAGCTATGAGACAAGGCATATTCTTCCTGCTTATTATGTTGGCAGCTGGGTTTTCCCGGGCTGAGGGCGCGCCACTTCCCAAACGCCATGAGGTTCTGGGTCAGGCTCGGCATCTTTTGGATAACTGGTCGATATCCTATGTGATGGGTGGCAACAAACTCGGTGATGTCCGCGATTGTGAGGCCTGCAATCAATGCCTTGGGCTAAAAAAGCCGGATAAGGATTCCCGCTTGCGGGCCTGTCCCACCTGTGCCAGTTGCAGTTTGGATTGCAGTCATTTTACCTATGAAGTCTTTAAGCTGGCAGGCTTGCGCGCCACCTATTTGACGACGTCCCTGATGAATAGTCTCGGGCCTGATTCGCTGCTCAAAAACTATTCTCTGGTGGATGTGGGCAGCCGCAGCCAACGGGCCTTGCCGGGGGATCTTTTAGTCTATGATGGTCACGTCGTCATGCTGGAAAAAAAGCATCCTAACGGCCTTGGCGACATCATCCACGTGACCTCCGGTCGCGATTTACGCGGACCCGGCCTTGGCATTCAACGCGAACGCCACGTGGCCATCGATCAATACCGCGGTCCTCTTCTTCGCGTCCTGCGACACGCCGACCTCGTCCGCGAACTGCGCGATTTTACTCTAAGCCGCAGCCGGCTGAGTGATGCCAAGACAGAGTAAAGTTTGCCTCCGGAGCTGGCGTCAGGACGCCAGCTGTGCGACTGACGCAGCCTTGTCCCGGCGTCTGAGACTAGGCTATTCTCATTTTTTGAGATAGGTTAGAGCGTTTCGAATTTGCATAACGTTGCTTAAGGTCTATTTTGGCTTAGGCATCTCCACGAATGATAAGAAGGAATTTCCATGTACGCGACGACTGACTTCAAGAAGGGCCTTAAGATTGAATATAATGGCAAACCATTTGTCATCGTGGAATTTCAGCATGTAAACCCAGGCAAGGGCTCGGCCTTCGTTCGTACCCGTATTAAAAATCTCGAAACCGCCCAGGTCCTCGAAATCACCTTCAAGGCCGGTGAGAAAGTCAACGTCCCTGACCTTGATTTCAAAGAAATGCAGTACATGTATAACGATGGCGAAAGCTATACGTTCATGGATATGGCGACCTATGATCAGGTCGTTCTGAAAAAAGACGATCTCGATGACGCGCGCTATTTCATTATCGAGAACAGCATGGTGCGCGTGACCTTCTTCCAAAACCGCCCGGTCACCGTCGAAGTTGATAACTTCGTCGAACTGCGCGTGAAAGAAACTCAACCCAACATCAAAGGCGATACCTCGGGCGGCGGCGGCAAGCCAGCCGTCATGGAAACCGGCCTTGTGGTGACCGTCCCCTTCCATATTTCCGAAGGCGATGTTTTGAAAGTCGACACCCGGACCAGCGAATATGTGGAAAAGGTGAAGAAATGAGCAGCCGGGGAGCGCTCATCTCGCTCCCCAATCTTTCGACTTGTAAGCATTGCCAAAAACATCCCTCGACTTTTTCTTTGTAAACTTGAATTCCCCCGCCAAGCCTTACTAATTTCGAAAAAAACCAGATTCTCCAAATGCTCTGCGCTCAGGGTCCGATAAGATTTTTAGATCTGCATCGCATTGTCATTTTAGAGAGAGGGGGGACTCTGCATGGCTTCTTATTTGGGTCGAGGAAATCATACATTGGGAATAGTTTTAGGCCTGGCGTTGGGCTTGCAAGCCTGTAACGACGCTGGCTTTCAATCCGGTCGCACACTTGCGGACGACAAAGCCGCGACGTCTGCTCCCGGCGACAGTACGGGCACTTCGTCCGGTGATGCCACCGCCGGTTCTTTTGATCAAATTCCAGCCAAGGTGGAAACGACCAGTATCTCGGACAGCAAAAGGCCCGATACCATGATCAGTTCGTTTCAAGCGGCCACCACCGTGGACGCCAGTTTTAAATTTAAAATCGAACCCAATTCCGTAAAAACTGATTTTACCCTTGAGGAAAATCTGGTCCTCGTCAAAGACACCTACTCGCAGACGAGTCGCAACCTGCTGACAGACAGCTTCACGCAAGGCAATAGCGGAACACCGGTGAAAGAGGAATTCGATCAAAAAGCTCGCCAGGGCTTGGCTGATATTCTGATCGTGATCGACAACTCGGGTTCCATGAAAGAGGAGCAGGTCAATCTCTCGACAAAGTTGAACGAACTGCTCGTCTCCATCAAGGACGCCAACTGGCAGATCAGTGTGATCAATACCAGTCCGGTCGTTCCCGCTGGCGTAACTCTGACCGCTCTCGCTTCTGAGGGCAAAGAACTTTGCAACACAACGGTGATCAAGGCCGGCGAAGTTGATGCCACGGAAAAATTCGCCGCGGCTGTCAATGCCGGTATATCAGGCAACGGTAACGAGCAGGGCATTCGCCAAGCCGTCGTAGGTTTACGCTGCACTGAAAAACCCTGGGTTCGTCCAGCTTCGACCCTGGCCGTGCTGATCGTCAGCGATGAAGACAACTGCAGCATCGATGGCACGGAATGCGGCACGCTTCCCTGGGCCAAGGAAACTTATCTGCAGAACTATGTGGAAACAACCCTTCAGCGCACCATCGGCAAAAATGCTGGATTTTATGGGATTGTCGCGCCATCCAAAGCCCTGTGTTCGACCGCAGGCAACGCAGGAACGCAGTATCTCCGTCTCTTCGATTACAAGTCGACGGCTGGTGCGAACTACGGAAATATCTGTGACGCCAGCTATAAGACGACATTGAATCGCATCTCCGACAGCATCGCCCTGCAGCTGAATAATCAGGTGGAATTGACGACGCTGCCCGATACCAACACCCTGGCCTTGACCCTGCAGCTGGTCGATGGCACGACTCAGGCTTTGGACCCTGCATCTTACACCCTGACAGGCAAGGTCATTACCTTTTTACCCGGCAAGGAACCACCGACTGGTTCCAAAGTCGTAGCCAATTACAAGGCGGGTGCTCAACCCCAGCTTACCAGTTTCACCCTGAGTCAGGATCCAGCCGTCGGCACCGTGGTGGCGAAAATCAACGGGGCCATGGCCACTCCGGGCTCGTACACAGCCAGTGGGCGCGTGGTGACCTTCACGCAGGCGCCAGCCGCTATGGCCAAAATTACGTTGGATTACCTGGAAAACAAGGCTCTTTTGGATCGTTTTAAAACCACGGCAACTGCTTTGCCGGATTCTATCAAAGTTACAGTGAATGGTCAGGCGACCACCAACTTTACCTTTGATGCGGCCCGGAGCGAAGTGGTTTTGAAAACTCTTCCTGCCGACGGCCAGGCGATCGAAATTGCCTACAACAAGTCGAACGGTCCCAAACTGGTTTACACATTGCCAGTGAGCAAGGACAGCCGGAATGTGAAAATTATGGATCAGGGCACACCGATTTCCTTTACGCAAAGCGGCAACAGCTTCACGATCAGCGCCGACGCCTACCTGGCTGGCAAGGTTCTGACTCTGAGTTATGATCTGCCGGATGGCAGCACCAAGGTCTTTGAAATCGGCCGCATGCCCATCCCAGGGAGCGCTGACATCGTCGATAGCATCGGAGGCTGTGATCTGGGTACGGGTCTCGATATTCTCGATGACAAACTCATCAGCACCTGTGCGTTGGGCACAGCCATGGACTTTTCTTTGACCTACAAATATCTTGAAACGCTGAAAGTATTCAAAGTCAATGGCGTTGAGAATCCAGAGCTTGGCAACTGGACGGTCTATGTGGATGGCATATCCACCAAAGACTACGTGCGAAGCGGGTCCTCGATCACATTGAACAGTGAACTCGCTGCGGATGCCCGCATCGATATCCATTACACACTACCCGAATAAGGCAGGATCTCTGTCTTACGGTTCGATGGTTTGCTTACGGGCAGTTGGGAGGTTCCCAACTGCTTTTTTTATGTCTCCTTTCTGCTGGCAAAGTAAGAGAATCCACCCAGCAGGCGCCGATAAGTTGCCGAGTCGACACGCCTTAGAGGACCATCATGCTGGCTTTCCTGTCTCAACATTTCCTGGCTCTGCTGGTGACTTGTGCGGTCATGATCCTGATTGCCCTTCAGGCCTGGCAGTATCATGTGCGCAGCCTAAAAAAATTGAAAGTCAGCTATGAAAAAATCATGAACAATATGCTGGACGGTTTCGTCATTCAAAAGGATGACGGCACGGTTGTTGGCTTCAATACCGCAGCCTATAAAATCCTCGGTGTGTCGGAACATGAACTGCTGGGACAGACCTTGACCGATCCGCGCTGGCAAGCCGTCCGCGATGACGGTTCCGCAATTCCTATGGCGGAGCATCCGTCTCAGGTGACCCTGACCACCGGCCAGATTCTGCAGAATGTCACGATCGGGCTGACCTGCCCGAATGGAGACCGACGTTGGATTGCCATGAATTCGGTCCCGCTCTTTGAAAAGGACCAGGCCAATCCCAGTCATGTCGTGGCAACCTTTCAGGACGTTACCTCCAGTCGTCGTCTGGCCGAAGAAGCGCAGAAGGTGAAGCAGAGTCTTGATCTGGCGTTAAAAATTGGTGGCATCGGCATCTGGGTTTTAAATGTACGAACGGGCGAAGTCTATCGTGATGATCAGATCTTTGCGATCTATGGCATCAAGCGGGAATCCTTCCCCAATGACTTTCAAAGCTGGACGCAACTCGTCCACCCGGATGATCGGAAGCGGGTTGTCAGCGACCTGGAATCGGCCATCAAATCGGGCCAGGATTTGGATTTCATGTTTAAGGTCATCCGTCCTGATGGAACTCTGCGGCATCTGCGCGCCATCGCTCAGATCGTACGTGATGGAGCCGGTCGAACCACGAGCGTGACGGGTGTTAACTGGGATATTACGGACCAGGTCGAGCGCGAGGTACGTTTGCAGGAAGCCAAGGATAAAGCCGAGCAGGCGTCGCGTGCCAAATCCGATTTTCTGGCCAACATGAGCCATGAAATTCGCACGCCACTCAATGGCGTCTTTGGTATGCTGTCTCTGCTCAAGGACTCTGATCTTTCCAAAATTCAATTGGAAATGCTGCAAACCATAGAGACGTGCAGCGAAGGTCTGCTCACAGTCTTGAACGATGTGTTGGACCTGAGTCGGATTGAATCCCGGCGCATTCAGATGGAGCAGGTTCCTTTTGATATCCATCAATGCAGCCAGGACGTGATCAAACTCATGCTGCCACAAGCCACGCATAAAAAACTGCCGCTGCATTTCGATGGTGACGCGGTAAAATCCCGGGTTGTCGTGGGCGACGCCGCGCGTTTTAAGCAGGTCCTTATGAATCTGATCAGCAATGCGATCAAATTCACCGAGCAGGGGGAGGTACGCCTCTGCATGCATGGACACGAACTCGACCCTCAGCATTTTCATTTCGTGATCGAGGTGAAGGATACCGGGATCGGCATCAGCCAGGACAATCAAAAAAAGCTCTTCAAGGCTTTTTCCCAGGCTGATTCCACCATCTCACGGCGCTTCGGTGGGACCGGGTTGGGCCTGACCATATCGGCCTCGCTGGTGGAACTGATGGGGGGACAGTTGGAAATGGAAAGCCATCCAGGAAAGGGTTCCATTTTCCGTCTGCAGCTGCCTTTGAGCCTGGCCCAGGCGGCTCCCATTCACGCGCTGCATGGCAAGTCGGAAAGCCTCCATGCGATGATCGATGCGAGCCAGCGGATTCTGATCGTGGAAGATAATAAGATCAATCAGATCGTCGTAACCACCCTGCTCAACAAGATGGGCTTTGTGGACGTGGACGTTGCGGAAGACGGTCTAATGGCCCTGCAGCAGCTCGAGCTCAAACATTATGATCTGATCTTCATGGACATGCAAATGCCTGGCATGGACGGCTTGACGGCCACGCGCCGCATTCGTGAAGATATGAAGAAACGGCCCCTGATGATCATCGCCATGACCGCCAATGCGTTTGACGAGGACCGGCGGAAATGTCTGGAGGCCGGCATGGATGACTTCCTGGCCAAGCCGTTCAATCGTCACGACCTGGAGCGCATTCTGCTACGCTTGACGGAACGCAAAGCCTCATGACTTGGGTTTGGAAAATTTTTCTTTCAAACCGACACAAGGATCTTCGCGCTGCGCCGGTGCTGTGGTGATGATCTGATCATAAACGGCCGCTGGCCTTTCAGCCCCCGTTTCATTCATGCCAATACTATAAATTTTCAAATCCGGTTTGAGTCGCTTCAGGTACAAGGGAATGCCAAAGTCCTTGCGTGCGTGGCCGGCGCCGACGATGAAGACACTCTTGCCCTGTTTATGCTGGCGCAACCAGGCCAACGCCATCGCCGCATCGCGGGTTCTTTGCACGGGAATCATGGTCTTCACATGATCCTTCGGCAGCATTTGACAATGGCCCTGAAAAATTTCGTCTTCCAAAGCGGCCTGTGCCTGCGGCTCCAGGTCCCTATCCAGACCCAGATTTTTTTGTTCATTCGCTTGAAAGATGGCGGCATAACCCTGCTGATAAACGAGCTTGGTTTTTTGCGGATTGATATTACCGGCAATCGCTTGAGCACGATAGCGAACGGTAGCCAGGAACAAGGGTTCATAAAATTTAAAATCTGGCCAGCCACTGCTTTTCCACTGAAGATCCTTGGCAAGCTCTCCCAGGGAACGATTATTCAAAGCCGTCAGGACAGTCTGTTGGTCCCAGTGCGCCTGTTCAAACGTCACGGAACCGAGTTGGGATTTTTGACCCAGAAGATCGAGCACCTGACGCTGAACGGCATGATGATGAGGGTTGTCGTGCTGTTCACCGAGCAGGATCACATCGGCGTCAAGCAGGGACGTTTGCTGCTCAGGGCTCATGACCCCGGCAAGTTCAACAGAGGGCTCCGTGGAAACGCAGGCGTTGTTCAGAATGATCAGCAGAAGCCACCCAAAACGTAACACGGACACCTCCTGGAAAGAATTGGCATACTGTCTCATGGAAAGGTGCATGCAAGCAAGTTGGAATTCCCTGCGTATCTTTGTTACAAAAGAAGGAAGTGGGGTGCCTTGCATGTCTGATCAGCTACCGTTCTGGATCGTGCTTCTATCCGCATTGCTCCATGCCGTTTGGAATCTTCAGGCCAAGAAAACTCAATACAAGGGAGCCTTTCTTTGGTGGATTACAGCCTGGGGCTGTTTGTTCATCGCGCCTCTGGTCATCATTTATGAATGGCCACGTATCGAGTGGACGTCAAAGGTTTGGCTGTTTCCCGCGCTGTCCGTTGTCTCGCATGCCACCTATACGTTTTGTCTTGCCGAATCCTATCGCCGCGTGCCGTTTTCCATCGCCTATCCCGTATCCCGTGGACTGGCTCAGGTCTTTATTGTGCTGGCCGGATTGTTCATCTTTCAGGAAAAGCCGGGCCCGTGGGCCTTGGCCGGTGTGGGTTTGATTTTGATTGGTATCCAGGCCACAGCGGCTGGCGCCTTCGAAGCACGCTTGCGAATTTTGCTGCATTCACCCTGGCCGCTGTTGGTCGCCGTTTGCATTTGTTTTTATACCACCATCGATCATCAATCGGTGCAAATTCTGCCACCCTTGACCGTGTGCCTGATTTCCAACATCGGCCAGTGTCTCATCCTCGCTCGCCTCCAGCTCCGGGAATATCGAACGATTCCGCGTCCCGAACGGTCCTCGTTTATCCGTCAGACCATTCTTTGGGGTGCCGTTTCCACAGCAGGCTACAGTCTATTTCTGTATGCGCAGCATATCGGAGGCCTTATCAGCCTCGTCGGCCCTTTGCGCGAAACCTCGGTTTTGATGGGCATGATCCTGAGCTTTTTCGTGCTGAAGGAAGGGTTTGAATGGCGCAAGGTTATCGCCGCCTTCCTGATTGTGAGCGGTATTTTCCTTATGCAACACTGAGGCTCGGCAAAAAAAGCCGTCTTCCTCCCAGCAAAGCTTTCCCAGCCCGGCCGCAGTGGAAAAGGCGTGGAGCTGTTAGAATGAAAGCAAGAGGGAGAACGGATGAAGGAAGGACTCGAAGAATTTTTAAAGCGCATCGAGGCCAAGCCAACCAATGAGACCTTGATCGATCGCTTTGTGACGCTGGTGCTTGAGGAAGATGTCCTTGAGCGCATCCTTTATTTGAAAAAATTGGTGGGTCTTTTGCTGACTCCCAATCCTTACGCAGCGCTGAAAGCGGCCGCATTGGAATTGCAGGAAGCGCGGAAAGAAAAACTCACCAAGGAATATGAAATTGGTGCTCTCAAGGATGTGGAATCCTGTTTTCTGAAACTTGAGAAAATGGATAACGCCCAGCTGGTGCGCGACGAAATCAATAAGCTGCAAGGTGATATGGCTCGGGACCATACGAGCGCCAGGGGTCGCACGCCACCGCCGCAGATCCCGCAAGCTGAGCCCGATGAAGACATGACACCAGACGTCCCGCTGCCAGCTCGTCAGGCACGCGTTCACTTTCGTTTGCCCTCTCCGGAAATGGATGGCGACGATTATGACGACGAACGCACCGCGCGGCATGTTCCTGCCGACGCAGAAAACACGCCACCGCCTCCACGTGCCGCGCAACGGTCGGCGCTCCCAACCATGCCCGATCCCTTTGCCAAGGCTCCTCAAGCGCCTCTGGAACCCGACTTTCAGGCTGATGCGATGGGCTACGCTCCTCGGCGCAAATCACAGGCGACGGAAGCGGCCAGTTCCTTTACAGGAAACAAGGAATTCTACGATAAAAACCTTGAAGACACCGATGACCGTCCGGATGAAAGCGCGCGCCGCTCATCCCTTTCGCGCGCCTCGGGTATCAAAGTCGGTCCCAATCTTTTGGAAACGCCGGATGATCGCGAACCGCAGCGTCCGCGCAGCGCCCAGTCCGTGTTTGAAACCACAGATGTCTTTGCGGACAAACCCAGCAAAATCGCGGATGTTCAGCCGACCAAAAATGACAAGGCGTCTCGATCTTCGAAGGACACAGGAACCAAAAACAAGTCGCGCCAAGCTTTTGAACCAAACGAATATGTCCCCGATTCCAATTCCATGTTTCAGGAATCGCAGCATGTTCATTTTCCGGATACATCGGCCAATCGCAGCATCGTCAGGCAGGAAGCGCGGAACGCGTTCTCCTACGATATAGCCGGTTCACAGGTGGCTGGTTCGCCCTTGGAAAATACGGAGATTCTGCCGGATTCCAATTTGATGAATGCGGCCATACCCTTTGACAATGAAGTCACAAGGCAGCTCGATCCCGAGGAACTCGCCCAAGCCGTGATGCCCATCGAGCCGGCCTTTCCGCCTCGTGATTTCGATATCCCGCCTTATGATGTGGGACCCAACAGGGAAGCGAAAGCGCCCTCGTCCAGTAAAAACAAAGGCAAGGATCCCTTTGCTGACATGCGGGATGCAAACCCTGCCGCAGCCAGGGAACCCATGGTTTCTCGTGAACCGGATGTCACGCCCGATGTGTTTGCGCCTTCGCGTGGCCATCCGCAAGCTCATGATCCGTTTGCGAAGTCCCGCGAACCGGTCGATCCGTTTGCCGGTATCAAGGAACCTGCACAAGTTCCACAGTCGCGTGATCCTTTTGCGGGCGTGCGCACCATCCCGATCGAAAGTCATGATCCGTTTGCGGGCATGCATGAACTGCCGAGCAAGGATCCCATTCCTTTTCCCAAGGAAATGGCGGCCCCGAAAGCTGCTCCAGCTGCATCACCTGTGCCTGGACCGTTGCCGATCCCAGGGTCCAAAACCGCAGCCCAACCCGGTGAACCACGGTGGAATCTTTTACGCGATCGCCTGCGCCTCCTCTCCGGCATTCAGATCAGCCGCAGTCATGCGAGCGATTTTGTGTTGCGCCTTTTAGGTGAGCATTCGAGCCGTGACGAGCAGCAGGAAGTCCTTAGTATTCTGATGCGCGTTCTGGAAGGGCCTCGACAGACGGCATCCGAACAACGCTTTCAAGCCTTTCTCTTTGAAGAGCTGCAGCCGAAAGCTTTGCATCAACTGCTCGGCGCTTTGAAGATCGGCGATCAAACCGTGGCCTTCTTTGTCGATTATCTGCAGGCCTTGATGAAGGAAAGCCAACTGCGTCGCATGCTGAATGTGATACATGCGGTGATTATTCCCGGGCTGGATCTCAGCTGGTATCAGGAGTCTTATCGCTTTTTGATGATGATCTGGCCGGAGCTGGGGCTCAAGGGCTGGCATTGGCTGGAAGAGGAAGGACCGATGGTCTTCTGTGATCGACTTGCGGAGCGCGAGGATCTTTTGCCCGCCACGCTCCTCGCCTGACGGGCACGATCCCAATTTTTACGCAAACAGGGCCAGCAGGAAGATCAACGAAAAGATGGTGGTCAGCGTGCGCTTCTCGCTTTTTAGAGCGGGCGTGAATGAATCCGGCCACATCAGTTGATCCAGACTCGGCCAACGATCCGGAATCCAGCGCGGTACCCGCAGCATATATTCTTCATACTCTTCCCCGAATTTGGCCACCAGAAGGTTCTCTTCGTAAGCGACGATGAAAAAGTATTGAACGACGAAGAGCACCACGGTCAGGGCCATAATCCAAAGACTGCCCCCGAACACAGTGAAGCCGAGCGTGATCAAAAAGTTCGCGACATAAAGCGGATTGCGCACGTAGGAGAAAGGACCTTCGGTAATCAGACGCTGGCCCGTGCTCTGGGAGCGGGTTCGCGAGATGGTTCCAATAAATCCAACGCTATAGATGCGAAAGAGTTCGCCTACCATGATCAGGAGCAAACCGATCGTGGCTGATTTCACGGTCGGGTGACCGAAGATCAGCAAGAGAAAGATCAGGGGAATGGGCGTATAGTCACGCGCCTTGAAAAACCATTCACCCAGTTCCACGCGTGTCTCTTTATCAAACATCGACTTATTCTCCGGTCAGTGAGGAGTTTCTTTTACAACCAATTTATGTCGCACGCAGCTGAAAATGCGCCAACTTACTTCAAATTGACACAAATTCTCAATTTTTTGTCTTAAAAAGGTGGAGCCTCTGTCTCAATGGCGCGTCCTGAGCGAACCGGCAGGGTATGAACGATACGCTGCAGGTACTCGTCATGATCTGCGGGGTTCTGCCAGGCATCGGCGCTGATCCCGAGCAAGGGTGGCATGAGCCGGAACAGCCCGATCTTGTGCGGTCGGCCAAAGGTCTTGCCAAACAGATCCTCAAAGGCTTCGCGGGCCATTTTACTCTGTGAAAACAAGAAGATACGATCCTCCTGATCCTTCCAAAAGGCATCGACGTAACTGATGGAAGGCAGACTCATCGTCAGAAGTTCCTCTTTCACTTCATCGAGGACCTGCTTTTTCATGACCCGCTGCGGTTCTTCGCCATCCTGCGGCGGCTCACGCTCCGACCAGCGCTGTTTGGCGATTTCCTGGAGCAGCTGACCCGGAACGGCCCGGCGTTCAATACGAAGGCGCAGAAGGACACCTTCTTCATAAAGACAATCACTGATGTCCCAGGCCGTTTGCCGCTCTGGAAAGTCTTCCATCTCGGGATTGTCGGGCAGGACCCAGCCATATTCGATTTCACGCGCAGCGGTTTGCAGGGAAATGGGTCGGGCCTGGAAACCGTGCAATTTTTGATTTAATTCGGCGACAGAAAGTCGCTTTTTCCGCCCTAACACTTGATAACGGGTCAGGGAGAAACTTCCATTCTGGAGACTCACTCACTCACTCCTTGTTTTCGGTCCCATCAGTGTAGACGGACTCGGATCCTTAGGCAAGGGTGGTAAACCGGCGTAATAGGTCAGACTGCAGCCGATTTTTGTCAGGAAGGCCCAAAGTGGGGCCGAGACCCGGTCTTAAGTTTCGCCGCGTTTCGACGACAAGAAGTTATAAGATCATCACGACGAATGCTGTGGAGAGTTTACATGGGCGAGCGCCATCCGACAGATTATGAAACCTACAAGGAAATCATGGGCGAGTTGATTAAGCCCATCCTTGCCGATGGTCTGGATCCCGAGACTTTGAAAAGCCTTTATGAATCCAAGGCTGTGTACCTCGAAAATCTCCGCATGAAGTGCTTCAAGGAATTGAACAGTCGTCGAGAAACGCATTTCACATGGGATGACTATTCCCTGGTGCTGCGCGCGATCGAAGAAAATCGCAACCATGTTCGTCAGCTGATTCTGGTCGTGGTCAACGAAAAGTTGGAACGCCGCCTCGCCTCCTGATCCAGCGACAATTATCAACGCTCTGTGATAAAATGAACCCCACACCGTCAGTGGGGGTTTTATGGCAGAGCGATGGCTGGTCATCGACGATTCATCCACCATTCAACGTGTCATCAAGCTGGCTTTTCAAGGCTATGACGTCGTTATCACCGAAGCCGACAGCTGTCAGGACGCGGCCCGCGAGATCATGTCGCAGCCACCTTCCTTGGTGATTGCTGATGCCGCGCTTGGTGGTGTGCAGGGTGTCCAGGATTTTCTGGCTTTGAAAGCCCACGCTCCCTTAGCGCCTTTTATTATTCTTGAAGGCAGTTACGATAATATCGACGAGGCGCAGTTTCGTGCCGCGGGCTTTCAGCATTTTCTGAAAAAGCCCTTTGATGGAGCCCAGCTTCTTTCCATCACGCGTCAGGCGTTAGGTCGGGCCTTGCCTTATCGCGGTGAAGCTGCCGTTGCTGCGGCCGCCGGTGCCCCGCAACCCATGGCGCAACCGACCATGACTATGCCGCCCCCCCCACCACCTTTACGGGCAGCCCGCTCCATGTCCGAGCCTGGCACGAGTTTTCCGCCGGAATCGACCCAAACTGGTTTTGATCTCGGACTTCATGAAACACGAAGCCCTCAGCATGCAAGCGAAGGTCGGGCCGCGATGGCGATGACGCAAATGTCGGCGCCACAGGCGGATGCTCGATCCATGGCCCAGACCATTGTATCCGAAGTTCGCGCGGCAACGCAGACTCAGCTCGCGAGCGAACTGCGCCCTATGCAGAATGCGGCGCCGGCCGATCGAGGCAATTTTCACTATGCGCCCTCGTCCCCATCCATGTCGCAGTCAGGCAGCTTTGGTCGCAAGGAAGCCCCTCTGGAAAACGTGCGCAATCCTGTGAGCTTTTCCCTGGAAGATGATGAACCCATGACACCCCCCGCAACCTCGGCCCCTGCTTCCAGCCGAGCCGACGCATCCGGCTGGGAGGGTCCTCGTCCTGCTGGCAGTCATCTCGGTAATCTTTTGGAACCCATGCTCCAGGAAGAGATGGAAAAGCTGGTCCGCATCGCGGTCGAGGACTATTGTCGTAAGAATTTCGCAGGCATTGCGCGCGATCTGATCCAACGCGAACTCGATCGCTTGACCCAGGATCGCAGCCGATTGCTGATGGATTGAGGCGGACTTGACGCTGGCCCCCTGAGGCTGTATTCCTCGGAAGCGACTCCTCATCGCTATCCGCCAAGGGGGCTTATCATGCGCGAATTGCATACGATCCAGATCGAACCCATCATTCTAAGAGCCTTGGAAGAGGACTGGGGTTACGGCGACTGGACCACTGATCTCTGCGTGGAATCCAATCGTCAGGCCCATGCGCGTATTATCTGCAAGGAAGCGACCTTGATCGCTGGTGTGGATGTCGCCGCTGCCGTTTTCCATAAGGTTGATCCGCAATTGAATGTGCAGATCAAAACCGCCAACGGCACGGCGGCTCAGGATCGCACGGAACTCCTCAGCATTGAGGGTCGGGCGCGCAGCATCCTGAAGGCGGAACGCGTGGCATTGAACCTCATGGGCCGCATGTGTGGGATTGCCACTCTCACTCGCGAACTGGTCAAGGCCCTGGAAGGCACTCGCACCCAACTCCTCGACACCCGAAAAACGACACCAGGACTGCGTATCCTGGAAAAATCTGCAACCGTTCTAGGCGGCGCGCGCAATCATCGCTTTGGTCTTTGCGATGGCGTGCTCGTCAAAGAAAATCATATTCGTGCTGCGGGTGGCATCAGCCAGGCTTTGGGTCGCCTCCATGAAAGCCTGCCACCCACCTTGAAAATCGAAGTGGAAACGACCAATCTCGATGAAGTGAAAGAAGCCTTGAGTGCTGGCGCTGACATCATCATGCTCGATAACATGAGCGTGCCCATGATGAAAGAGGCCGTGGCCTTGATCAAGGGCAAAGCTCTGGTCGAAGCGTCCGGTAATGTGCGCCTGCACAACATCCGTGAAATCGCTGAAACCGGCGTCGATTTTATTTCCACATCATCGATCATCACCGGAGCCCGTTGGTCCGACCTCTCTTTGCTCTTCGATGTATGAAAATATTTCGTTTCGAGACGCTCGATTCCACGTCGTCACATGCCACCCGCCTTTTGGAAGGCGGGGAATCCCCGCCTTTTGTTGTTTTCAGTCAGATGCAAACCCAGGGGCGCGGTCGATCGGGTAAAACCTGGTCGAGTCCCGAGGGCGGCCTTTATCTCACGGTTGTGTTTGACAGCCGTGACCTGGCCCACACGCAGCAAGGGCAATGGCCACTGCTGGCCGCCACGGCGATTGCTGTGTGGCTCCGCCGGGAATTTGGTTTCCGCGCCACCATCAAATGGCCCAACGATATTCTTTACGCCGGTCATAAACTCGCCGGCATCCTCTGCGAGAGCAGTGTCCAGGGCGGCATCTGGGGACCCATGCTGCTCGGTGTTGGCATCAATGTGCATGAAGCGCCGGTGGTCGCGGAGCAACGCAGCATCTCCATCGACCGTATTTTAGGGCGTAAAACACCCGTTGCCGTGCCGATGCTGGCCGAATCCCTGGCGGAGCATCTGCTCAGCTCCTTGCCTCAACCGCAGCTCATGCAGGAATTTGCCAACTACAGTATCGAACCGGGCCAGCTCTGGGTGGATGGCAACCATCATCTCGTGCGCCTGCAGAATTTCGATGCGGCAGGCGCTTTGCATGTGATCGATATGCAGAAAAATTCTGAACAGGTGCTGACCTCGGTGCGGCACGACTATCAATGGATCTATCAGCAGGATAAAACCTGGCCCATGATTGTGGCTGATATCGGCAATACTCTGACCAAACTTGCTGTCTATCAGAATCCTCGTGTGCGTGATGATCAGCCTCAGTTTGTCCGATTCCATCCGCAGGACCCCAAGGAAAAATTACTGGAAGCACTGAAACCCTTGCGTGACTTGGGCCTGGCTCGCGACTGGCCGGTTCATGCCATCTCAGTTTCCGATCCAGGTCGCGATGTGGTCGCTCGCGTTCTCAAGGATCTCGGTTATCAGCTGGTCAACGTTCCCAAACGACCTTTGCGGGTTCGTTACGATCGCTATCAATTTTCCGATTTAGGTATCGATCGCGTGGCCATGGTGGAAGCTGCTCAGGAAGCTCTGCCCGGACGCAATCTCATCGTCGTCAGCGCCGGCACATGCGTCACAATGGAAGTGTTGCATGGTGATACTTACTATCTTGGTGGTTATGTGCTGCCGGGTTTGCAGATGAAACTCGATGCCATGCATCAACGGACGGCGCGTCTGCCGCATTTAAAATTATCCGATGTGGACGGCAAAAGCCTGGCGCGCGGTGAACTGCTGGGTCGCGATACGCGCTCGGCCATGCTGCACGGAGTTTTGCACGAAACCAGTCTGGCTGTCATGGGACTGCGCAAGGAACTGGAGCAGGCCTGGCCTGGTACGCAATGGGAACTTATCTGTACGGGTGGGGATGGTGAAATTTTAAGCATTTTGCTTGACTCACCCTTTGTTCCCGGGCTCATATTGCAGGGAGTGCGGCTCATGGTTCTTGGTGGATGGACGGAACCCTGAATCCAGGCTAGCATTATTGGGAGTGTTTCATCACTTTACAGATTCCCGAGGAGGAAGTTATGCGATATCTCGCTATCGTCTTTGGTCTCGCTCTCACAGGCGCTTGCACAACGATTCCAAACCAGGCTGATGTGGAAGGCAAAGTTGATTCCTGGCTGGGTATGGATGCCGGCGCAGTGAAGCAATCGTGGGGCCAGCCGACTCAGGAAGTGAACGTCGGCGCTGACACCAAGGTTGTGCAGTACAGCTCCGCTGAAGGCGAAGAAAGCTGCCGCGTGGTTCTGACTTTCAATGCTCAAGGTGAAGTGGTCGCCACACGCTGGACCGGTGCGGACAAAGAGTGCCAGAACTTTGTGAAGGCTTCGCCCGCTTATGAAATGACAATCGGCGAAGAAACCAATACAGCGATTCTGGAAGCGACGGAAAATTTCCAAAGCCGCTTCTAATCGCATCGAGGCCGTCTTAAGCCGGACGGCCTTCGCCTTGAAAACTCGCCGCCAGATGAAAATCCGGTTTCTCCCCCGCATGATCCAGCGCCCAATACTGTTTTTCCCCAGTCTTTAAATGCAAAACCGCCGTGATTCCATAACGCAGCGCGAGCTTGTCCACCGCGACACCCGACGGGAGCGGAATACTCACCTGCAGCAGCAGCTGATGATCATTGCGAATCCATTGCATGGGTTCCAACGGCTTCAGCTTTTGGGGGGCAGGGATGGGCTGCCGATACGATTGAAATGGGTAGTGGGCCCAGTTCCCACTCGGACCGAAGTTCCATTCCTCATAAGCTTTCTGTCCGGACACCTGCAGAAAAATTTCCAGGCAGGTCGTGGTCCAGAGTTCATCCCGAAAACCGGGATTCGCGACCGGAATGGGTAACACCAAATCGTCGATGGGTCCCTGCACCCGGTAGCGCAGGTCCAGAGCTTCCGCTCGAACATCCACATCACACAGGACTTGAAAGGCCGCTGACGCAGGGCTTGGGGCAAATGGGCGAAGCTGATCCATGCTGGTCTCCTGAAACGAGGTTCACCAGCTTCCGGTGTTGGGCATCGAGGTCCAGGGTTCCGCCGGGGCCAGGGCCGGGCCGTCCTGAAGCAACTCAATGGAAATGCCATCAGGTGACTTGATAAACGCCATGCGCCCATCCCGAGGCGGGCGCAGGATGGTCACGCCACCTGTTTGCAAACGCGCGCAGACTTCATAAATATTCTGGACCGCATAGGCCAGATGCCCAAAATTCCGCGCG
>NZ_DASQYZ010000381.1:0-2536 GCF_035638955.1 Oligoflexus sp.
GTGGTGCTTTTAGCTCGTCTTGGCGGTTATCTTGCACGATCGAGAGATTTGCCGCCTGGAGTAATTGTCATCTGGCGAGGATTCAGGAGGCTCAATGACCTGAGGGAGGGCTTCGAGCTGAGAAGTGGGTAATTGGATGGAGGATGGAGTGCTTACCTTAAGCCTGCTATTTTCATCTTCCAGCGTACGGAGTCGCTGGGCTTCGGAAACCTCCAGACCGCCGTATTTGGCCTTCCACTTATAGAAAGCCTGCTGGCTGATCCCAACATCCCGACAAATGTCCTGGACCTTCTCGCCTGATTCCTGGCGTTTGAGAGCCTTGATAATCTGTTCTTCCGTGAAGCGACTCTTTTTCATGCGATCTCCTTGCTTGTGCTTAGTGGCACAGGAGATTCAACTTATCAATGGAGGAATATGGCGGGGTACCCTCGCCGGAAAGAATGACTATAAAATAAGCGGTTAGTTAAAATTATTGATAAATTTCAGAATTGCGGCTTTCGTGAAAGCCTTGATAATCAGGGGTCTGCTGAAATTCCAAGCGTTGTTTCCGGGGCCCTGCTCGCGGACTTAGTTCAACGCCTTGAATAAGGCGTTGAGCGCTTTGAACACTTGGGAGCGGTGCCATGCAGGTCGATGGCGAAAATCAGATGAAGATAAGCCAACTATTTGAAAGAAGTTTTGGTCCAATCGGATCAGCCGCATCGAGCGCCTTGAGTTCCTTGAACATTCCAGCTTCTTTCCATTGGGAAAATGCAGGAGCCATGGCCGCTTCTCAAACAATCCCAAAATTATTTGCAAGCCTTGGCTCGAGCTTGCCACATTCTTGTGGCTGCACCCTCTGTCTCTCTAATGTACTTTCTACAGGTTCTGTTATAATTAATACCATCCTTGAATCCCTCGAAGCAGCCATCCTGGAACTCTTCGATGATATCCACATCAACTTCCATCTCTGCTACTGTGGCCAGTTCCTTTTCTTTGGACTTGCAAAAATTATATGCTGAATCATAGCCAAAATTATATCCTTCATCGAATACATCAGCAAGCACAGCGGGTGAAACCAGGATCGAGCTTAGGAATCCCATTACAAAAAAACTTTTTAAAGCTCTCATTTTACACCTCCTCCGTCTGAAATTGTTTGACTGACGACGTTAATTCATTAGGGTCTTGTTATCCTTGAACAGTGCGTTCACATTTCCAATAACAAGGACGTTCGATTGGGAAGCTTTGCTTTGTTGTGTCTGCTTTATGTTCAAATCAGGCCGGATAAACGCCATGTGGCACCTTCGTATATTAAAACGTTTTTAAATACAATTTCTTTCAAGAAAGTAGTTTAAAAATTCAAAAATACATAGAAACACACGGGATTGATGACTTCGTTTCATTTGATGCCTAATATTTAATTCCGTGTCTTGAAGGACGGAGGCCTCTTATGAAAAACTTCAAATTTTCAAAGAGAAGATTATTCGCCTTCTCAAGCAGGCTGAGTCGCTGGAAAGGGCCTGACGCCCATCCTGTAATGATTCGGAATCCGGATCATCGTTTCAAAGGAGATCCAGAACATCACCAAACCGGCCGGACGATCCGCTGAAAAAAGTATCGTGGATTTTGCTTCGTCGATTTCAACCCTTGCTGAATACTTATGGATGAGGACGTTGCGTAGGTAATCAAGATCAGCTCTGGGGTCGGGTTGGAATGTGCTGACTGAAAATGGTTCAAGACTGCTTCGAAGCCTGCACTATGCTCTGAGATATTCTACGCTGGCTTGGAGGTTGTGCTGCAAAAAATCTCTGGTATTTTGACCTGGGACTCGTCATAGTCGCCAGTTCACCGTACCCAGGGAGTGGTTATGGCAGTGAGCTTCAAAGGACGGCATTTCGAAAAGTCCATTATCCTTATATGGTCCCGCCGATCGAAGCAAGAGAAACAGTTGCGATGGAAGAACGAGAATAAGATGCTTCCGTATATCCGGCGTCTTTGTTGAAGGGTGAAACCTTTTCATTGTGCCCCGGCATTCATCCCAGGATATCTTGAGAATCTCGCATGCCGCAGTTATGTTCTGAGCCTGTTGCAAAACTGAAATGCAAAGTCGTTCCATGAGCAACGTGAAGCTGGATCTTTCCTCTGCCCACGGCACCGTTACCTGTAGCACGCCATGCTCAGGGCAGTTAACACGAGGGATCCGAGCCGTGCAAAGGCTCATAGGATTATTCCTGGGTATAAATGGAGCTCCAATGGATCGCATAGCTGCGTGACATCCCATTGGTTGGTTTAAATGGAATTGCGTTCAGTGTCACTGAATTCGACAGCGTGTCGGCATTCTTGCAAACCAGCAGACTCATTATCATTTAATTTTAACTACTTGCCTGCGGTCGTCGTTTTGCATTAGCCGTCGCAGCGGATCGACTGATTGAAAGGATTTCCATGAAACGACATTTCAAGCTTGGCATTCAGGTTGCGATCATTCTGGCCTTTGGCCTGCTCATGACTCATTGCGGACGACCAGCACCGGAGTCATCGGAACTGGATGCGGGAGCTC